>CAZJWK010000040.1:0-21095 GCA_964549595.1 uncultured Sphingobacteriales bacterium
GACCAACCCCAACGGATTAATCACCGGCAGCAAAGTGGCCTGTAAAAACATTAGAACCTTATTTTACCCATTATTTGATTTTTAACGAAGCAATAGGGATAACAGCCTAAATGGGGATTAAGTAGTTTATTGTTCAAGTTCGCTTACCGAAATTTGCTTATAGGCAATCCTGGCCGGGTAATAGGAGGCGATAAAACCGAGAACCACTACGGTAGCAAACACAGCCACAAAATCGAACCATTCAAAGCTTACGGGGTAGGCATCCAGCACAAAAGTACTGTTGGCTTTAAGGGTTAAGAGTTCAAATTTCATTTGCAGCCAACACAATAAGGTGCCTAAAGTAATACCCGTAAAAGCGCCTCCCATGGAAAGTAATAAGCCTTCATAAAAGAAAACATTTTTGATGGTCTGGCCAGTAGCTCCCATGCTTTTTAGGACTGCCATATCTTTTTTCTTTTCGAACGCCAGCATGAGCAAGGCACCGATTAAGTTGAAAGCAGCTATCACCAAAATGAAGACCAATATCAGGTATACGGCCGTTTTCTCAGTTTGCATAACCTGGTAAAGATAACGGTGTTGCTCATAACGGTTTTTCACCTGGTAACCTTTTCCGAAATGGTTTATAAGTTTAGTTTTCAGGGCTTCCATGTCCTGTTCAGAACGGGCATTAACTTCCAGACCGGTTACTTGGTTCCCGCGATTGATTAGTTTCCTTGTAAAATCAAGCGGAGTTATGATGTACTTTTCATCAAATTCCTTTTGAATGGAAAAAATCCCGGAAGGTTGTATTCTTTTGCTTCTAAAGGCTTCCCGTGGATCAAGCCGAAAGCCCAAGCCTCCTTTTTTGGGGGTAAATACTTCCAAACTGCTGTTTTGATCGTAAAGATTCAAGCTAAGTTTGCCTGCAATGCCGGCCCCTACGATAGTACGTGGTGATTGTCCGGCCGTCAGGTTAGCTTTGCCGGAGTAAAGCATGGTATCTACACCCATGGATGGAAGATAAGAAGGCCTTATAGCCTTTATGGTTGCAATGGACTGCCGGTTTTCATAGCGTATGAGTACGTTTTCCTCTATTACAAAGGAACAATCCGCTACCCCATTCCAGCTTTTAACTTTTTTTAATACGGCTGTTTCTTTTTTGTCTGTGGTGCTGTCCTGAAAATAAGCCTTAGTGGGTTCAAAGTACTTGCCTTTTTTAGGCGTTAGCTTCAGGTCCGAATCAAAAGAATTGTATAGGGAAAGGACCACATCCTCAAAGCCGTTAAAAACCGACAGGACTACTATTAAGGCAAAAGAGCCGACCGTAACCCCTATGAGGGAAATGAAAGAAATCAGATGAATAACATTGGGGATTTTCCGAGAAAAGAAGTATCGCCTGGCAATGAAAAAAGGTAAATTCATAAGGATCTACCCTCCGTAAAAAAATATTTACTCCTTTTTATCCTTAAAAGGCCTGATTTTTAGCGTTTTTCCCCTATTTCCAGGCTTTCACGATAAGGCCCGTACCCGTAATATGCCCTGTATGCGAATCTAAATAATTCAAAATGAAACAAAGGGGATAAATGGCCAAATAATAAATCGGCAACAAGAAAAAGAAAGCTTTGGAAATGTTTAACAACATGATAGGGTATTTCATGGAAAGCCGCCATGAAACCTTTCCCGTACCCCCGTAGGAATAACGGGCCTTTACCCTTGAAAAGCCGGCTTTTTTTAGTTTTTCCTTGATTTCTTTGATTCCATATCCCTCCCGTACATGTTCACCGATGAAAGATTCATCTTCCTCGTCTTTGGCATCGGATCCTCCCTGATCAGATGGGGTAGAAATGAGTACCATACCTCCCGGCTTCAAAGATTGGCAAAAATTCTCAAAAACCTGTACATCTTCTAAAATATGCTCCATGACATCCACTGATAAAATAAGGTCGTAGGTGTCCGGCTGCCTAAACTGGGTTAAATCGGCTATTTCAAACCGCACATTGTCAAAGCCGGTTTTTTGGAAGAACCGTTGACAATTGGCAATTTCATCCTCTTTGACATCCACACCCAGAATCTGTGAATTTGGAAATTTCCGGGCCATAAAGTACGTATACTGGCCGAAACCTGAACCGGCATCGAGGATATCCTTTTTTCCCGTATTATTCTGTCCCCATTGCTTGAGTTCACGATGGATATGCCAAGTCCTGAGCAACAGAAAATCTAAAAGCCGGTAAAAAATTTTTTGTAAAGTAGGGGTTTTCTCGAAAAAACTGCTGAGTTTGGCTTTAATGGGGTCGTAATTCATCGAACTCGCACCAATTTATTCCTTGAGGTACTTATTTATGGGTTTGACAGGTTATTGGTTGTTTTCATCCTTCGTTTGATCACCTTCATCTTTATCAATTCGCTTAAAAATATTCTCCATTCGTTCCACATAATCCATTGTGTCATCGTAGTAGAAATGAAGTTCCGGAATTTTTTTGACCTGGTTTTTAATGCGCTCCCCCAATGCCTTCCGTATTGCTTTCTGGTTTTCCCTGATGGTTTCTATCAATGTTTCGGGATCATTTTCATTCATTGTTGACAAAAAAACTTTTGCATAACCCAAATCTGAAGACATTTTCACACTGCTGACTGTAATGAATTCGTTGCCAAAAGCCGATTTCCCTTCTTTCAGAAAAATGTCCCCCAATTCTTCCTGGACAAGTTTTGCCATTCGCTCTTGCCTTCGTCCCATAAACTATACCGCTTTTTTAACAAACCTTCTTTCAGAATACAAATTTACAGGAAAATAAGCATTTAGGTAGGAAGCTTAGCAGGGATTTATAAAAGATCGTCATTGAACTGACCGACAAGTCACTCAAGGAAAGCTTTTCAGCGAAAATCTGCCCTGAATTTTTCAGTGAGGATTTTATTATTACCCGGCCTACAAGCATTGACCCAAACCTATTAATTTTTGGGTATTATTTATCGTATGGTTCTTCAATGAATCCATATGGTTTTTGCCAATGGGCGCGGATTCAGGGTTTTAAGGTTAAACGTAGGCAATGACAAAATCTTAAATGGGTTTCATAATTCTTTTCGTAAGGGCTTATTGCGACCTGATTCCTCCTGTTGGGATAGGAGATTACATCCCTGCCCAATAATACGTAACTTTGAAGGTTATGAATACGTATTTAAGAATACTGAGTTTTGCAAAACCTTATAAGCTTCAAATCGTCCTTTATACGGTTTCCGCCATTATTGGGGTTATTTGCATTGGTTTTGCTATCTCTCTATTGGCACCGGTCCTGGAGCTACTCTTCTCTAAGGATGGTGGAGAGGCTACCAAAGCTACTCCGGATTTTTTCCTGAATTTCAAGTCGCAATTTAATGAGTTGTTAAAAAGTTATTTACAGGAAGGTAAAAAACATGCAGCATTAATGGCTGCTATTGCTGCTATAGTAGGGATAAGCCTCGTGGGCAATATGTTTCGCTACTTATCCAATGTTTTCATGGCTGTGATCCGGACCAAAACCCTTGAGGATATCCGTAATTTTCTGTTTAATAAGATTAATCAATTGCATGTTGGTTATTTTGAAGGGGAAAGGAAGGGCGATGTAATGACCCGATTGACTTCAGACGTTTATGAAGTGGAGAAGTCCGTGGTAAAAACGTTTCAATCTCTCATTAGGGATCCCTTAACGGTTGTTTTTTACCTGGCCCTGATGTTTTACTACTCGTGGCAGTTGACATTGTTCATTTTTGTGGTGCTTCCTATTGCTGCTGTTGTCATCGGGCTTTTGTCAAAAGCCTTGCGCAAAGATGCTTACCATACTCAGGATGTGTTATCCTGGATTATGAGCGTTATTGAAGAGGCTACTTCTGGAATTCGAATTATCAAAGCGTTTAATGCCGAGTATTATGTCAAGCGAATTTTTGGAAAATACAATCATTCCTACAGCCATTATTCCAGGAAGCAATATTATAAAAAGGGGCTTGTACCACCTTTTTCAGAATCAATGGGGATTATTACGATAGGAATTATACTTTGGTACGGAGGCGGGCTGGTTTTTGACGGAGTAATTAAAGCCTCCCATTTTTTTACTTACATCTTTTTCTTTCAACAAATCATGAAGCCGGCTAAAAACATTTCAAATGCTTTTGCCAATATCAACAGGGGCATTGCCTCCGGACAGCGGATTTTTGGGATTGTAGACGTACCTGTTGAAGTAAAGGAAAAATCCGATGCCGTTCCTATTCAGGATTTTGAAAAAAACATTGTTTTTAAGGATGTGGGGTTTACCTATACCCGAGGAGGTGAAAAGGTACTGGACAATATTAATTTAACCATTGACAAAGGTAAAATAGTCGCCTTAGTAGGACCTTCCGGGAGTGGAAAAACCACCCTGGCTGAAATGGTCCCAAGATTTTATGATCCTGTGGAAGGCTTTATTGAATTGGACGGTAAGGACATTAAAGATTATCAATTAAAATCCCTCCGGGAGTTAATCGGCTTTGTAACTCAAGAGCCTATTCTTTTTAATGACACCATTTTCAATAACATTGCTTTTGGTAGCGAAAATGTTCGGGAAGAGGAGGTTATTGAATCTGCCAAAGCTGCCAATGCCCATGATTTTATAATGGAAACCGATAAAGGGTATCATTCTCATATCGGAGATCGGGGAGTGCTGCTTTCCGGCGGGCAAAGACAAAGGGTCAGTATTGCCAGGGCGATCTTTAAGAATCCGCCCATCATAATCCTTGATGAAGCGACTTCTTCTCTGGATAGTTCCTCAGAAAAGATGGTTCAGGAAGCCCTTTACAGGATTATGAAAACTCGTACAAGCTTGATTATCGCACACCGCCTTAGCACTATCCAGGAAGCCGATAGCATTATTGTTTTGGACAAAGGCCAGATTGTTCAAAAAGGTACCCATTCAGAGCTACTCAATTATGACGGGCTTTATCGTTCTTTATACCAAATGCAGCATTTGGGAGAAGAATAATGAAGAGGTGCTTTAAAAGATTTGCCAATATTGAATTCAAACGATGATTATACATGAAGGTTATTCATCTTATTTCGAAGGTTTTATCCTTTTCTGCTAAATCAAAAACCTTTTGCACTTTGCTATTGACTTAGCAAAAATTTAATTTTCTTATTATAGAATAACCTTTACATCGTATTAATTTTAGGCCCTATGAAAACCTGGGTGTTTTTAGCCTTTTTCCTTGCTCCGATTGGGACCCTTTTGGGGCAAATAGAAGAGCAATACTCCGATGGGGATTTTACCCAAAACCCTTCGTGGGAAGGCGATACGAGTCAATTCGTTATCAATAATGATCAACAGCTTCAACTTCAGGCGAATAGCAATGCTTCACCAGCCGGGATCTACACGGGTGCCGGCAATTTGGATTCTATAGAATGGCGGTTCTGGGTAAAGCCGGATTTTCCACCTTCGAACAGTAATCAACTAAAAGTGATCCTTGGTGCGGATTCGTCATTGGACAAAGCTTACCGCGGTTATTATCTACTGATTGGTGAAAATGGTAACAATGATGCCATTGACCTTTACCGCAGCGATGGTACCCAAAACCAATTATTGGTTGAAGGCATCGATGGGTTTGTCAATAAAGGGAGCAATGCCATGCGAATACGGGTTAAACGCCAGGCCGATAGTCGCTGGACTATATATGCGGATAGTAATGGCAGGAGGAATTTCGTTAAGCAAGGCTCTGGTTTTGACAGTACCTACGATGACTTCCGGTTTTTAGGGTTTCAATGCCATTTTACTGCTACGAGATCCGATAAATTCTTTTTTGACGATGTTTATTATCAAGCATTAAGGAAGGACACTTCTCTTCCGGAATTAAAGAATATTACCGTTTTAGACTCCCAGAATCTCCTTCTGGAATTTGATGAACCCATAGCTTCTGCCTCGAGGAATTTATCTAACATCCGATTATCGGGTAATCCGATCAGTACGGATTCCCTGTGGCGTGAAAATGGATTGCCCTCTAAAATCCGAATCCGTTTTGGAGGGACTTTTAAGGATAAAACCCGATACAAATTACTCATTGATGGTTTTGCGGATAATAATGGAAATGCCCTCAAAGATACTTTTCATTTTAACTATGTCATTCCCCGAAAAGGGGATATTGTCATCAATGAATTCATGGCCGATCCAAACCCTTCACAGGGTCTGCCAACCAGGGAATTTGTAGAAGTTTACAACAAGACAGGATTTCCCATTGATCTTTCCCGGTGGAAATTGGCTGATGCTTCCGGCCCCGCTACTATAGAAGCTGACACGGTTTTGCCGGCAAAGGAATACGGGATTATCTGCGATGAATCCGCAAAAACCAGGTTTTCAAATTTCGGTATTGTATTCCCTGTGAGTGGGCTACCTTCACTTAACAACGGCGGAGATGTCATTATATTAACCAATGAAGCTGGTGATACCATTAATCAGGTTAATTATGATGATACCTGGTATGGGGATAACGGTAAATCAGATGGGGGCTGGACGCTGGAGCGGATTAATCTGCTTTCTCCTTGTAAGGGATCGGTCAATTGGGGCGCTTCAAAGAATCCTCAGGGAGGGACACCTGGCCGGAAGAACGCCATAGCCGATTCATCCATTGATTCCATTCCGCCAGCTTTATCCAAAGTTGTGGTACTTGATTCTCATTCCCTGGCCATTAAAATGGATGAAAAGATTAAGGACTCTGCCGGTCTATCCATTCAAAATTTTTTTACCACTGATCCTCCATCAACTCTGGATTCAGTAACTCGGCTCCGCGCTGATTCCTTCTTACTTAATTTTCAAAACCCTTTTCAGCAAGGTTTAAATTACCAACTCATCCACGAGGGCCTTCCGGATTGTTGGCATAATAATTTGAAAGTACCGGATACATTGGATTTCAGGTATTTCGATCCTTTTGCTGCCAAACCCGGTGATGTATTGCTTAACGAATTTATGCCCGACCCCACCCCAAGTAACGGCCTTCCGAAGGTGGAATACATAGAAATACTGAACACCACCAACGAATCCTATTCCCTTAGAGACTGGGAAATAAAGGATAAAGCTTCTTCGGCATTTTTGCCGGACTCCGTATTAAAACCGAGTGCAAAAGGAATCCTTTGTTCAGAATCAGATTATCAAAAGTTCGATACCTTTGGTAAGGTCATCCCTGTGGCCAATTTGCCTTCCTTGAATAATAACGGAGATCAAATCGTGTTGCAAAATCCTGCCGGTTGGGTAATCGATTCCATTTCCTATTCCCAATCTTGGTATCGAAATGGTTTGAAAAGGAAAGGGGGTTGGGCACTTGAACTGATTAACCCGGCTCATCCTTGCAGTGATTCTTCCAACTGGCGGGATTCGGAGAATGCCAACGGAGGCACACCTGGTAAACAAAACTCCGTATTCTCCAATATGCCGGATACAGTGCCTCCTGGCGTGCAAAAAATTTCCGTTAAAGACTCCAATACGCTCACGGTGGCCTTTAGTGAAAGGGTTAAGGGAAACAGCCTTAAATTGAGTAATTGGTCAATTTCAGGGGATGCAAGCATAAGCAGTTTTGGAAAAAAGCGTGTATTGAATTTTGAATTGCTCCTTAAACTGAATAAATCCTTAACCGATCAGCAAACCTATACATTGCAATATCAAGGAATAATGGACTGTTGGGGCAATAAACAAGGGGTTAAGCAACAGAAAAGTTTTGAATACCTGGTAGCTCAGGACCCTTTGAGGCATGAATTGTTAGTGACCGAAATTATGGCAGATCCCCTTCCGGCTATTGGTTTGCCTGAACAGGAGTACCTGGAAGTTAAAAATGTCAGTGACAAAGTCATTGCCCTGGATGAACAGGATTTTTTGATCAACAACAATGCTTTTTCTCCTCAGGAGCGGCTGTTGAAACCTGATAGTTTTTTAATTTTAACCGAACAAGGAAATTTGAAAAACTACCCGAAGCCCGGTAATGTATTAAAAGTTAGCAGCATGCCGGCTTTACCTAATGGTGAAGGGGTGGTGACCCTTCGGAATGGAAAAGGTAAATTGATTCACAGCGTTTTCTATGATGACCAATGGTATGGCAATGGGTTTAAAAAAGAGGGAGGCTGGAGTCTGGAGATGAAAGACCCTGCTTCCCCGTGTTTAGGAGAAGCCAATTGGGCACCTTCCTCTAATAAGGCCGGCGGTACTCCTGGTTATTCCAATTCTGTTGAAACCACTAACCCTGATACCCGATCTCCTGAAGCCATTCAGGCTTTGGTAATGGATAGTACGCACCTGAAGGTATTTTTTGACGAGCGTATGGATAGCCTGGAATTGGCCCAGGGAGAATATAGCATTGACAAATCCGTTTCTGTTAGCCAGGTGGAACCCATTTCTCCGGGATTTAAGCAGGTTATTCTGACCCTAAGCCGCCCCCTGGAATTTGGTAAGCACTACTCCCTAACCATTAATGAGGTTTTTGATTGTGCCGGAAATGGATTGGAAGGGAAACCTACATTTACTCTGGGATTGCCAAAACCACCCGAAAAAGGTGATCTGTTGGTGAATGAAATCCTTTTTGATCCGCCTCCTAAGGGGGCAGATTATGTCGAAATTTACAATCGATCTGATAAGGTCATTGATTGGCAGGATCTGCGATTGGCTGAGCGCAATGATTCTAACAAAATCATTGACATGGAGGCTTTACCAAGGTTTCAAATGTTACCTGGTCAATATGCGGTTGTAACGCCTAAAAGGGAATATGTGAGGAATCATTTTATGGTTAAAAATCTCGGCCGTTTGTTTGAAGCAGATGGCCTCCCTTCCTACAATAACCAGGAAGATGAAGTAGTGCTTACCCTTAAGAATGGGGAGGTGATAGATGAGGTTCATTACCAACAGGATTGGCATGCGGCCTTAGTGGATAATCCGGAAGGGGTGAGTTTGGAAAGAATAGCCTTTGATCAGCCAAGCATGGAAAAAGCAAATTGGCACTCTGCTGCAAAAACAGCGAATTTCGGTACCCCTACCTATGAAAATTCTCAAGCGGGTGAGGCCGAAATAAACGCTTCGCCTTTTAAGCTGAGCCCTAAGGTTTTCTCCCCGGATCAGGATGGTTACAAGGATTTTTTGAAGATTCATTATAAGTTTGATAAGCCGGGTTATATTGTCAACATTTCCATTTACGATAGTAAAGGGCGGTCCGTTACGGAATTGGTCAATAACCATTTGCTTGGAAAGGAAGGAAGGCTGAAGTGGGATGGAACCCTGGATA
Source organism: uncultured Sphingobacteriales bacterium (assembly GCA_964549595.1). Taxonomy (GTDB): domain Bacteria; phylum Bacteroidota; class Bacteroidia; order CAILMK01; family CAYYUA01; genus CAZQQN01. The sequence goes on from CAZJWK010000040.1 coordinate 9,232, forward strand.
ACGGCCGGAAGGCTCCAAAAGGAGTTTACATTTTGCTAATCGAGGCCTTTCATCCTGATGGTGATAAAGAAACTCATAAATTGACCACCACCTTGGGCGGAAGCTCAGGCCGGTGAGATTCTGAAAATTGCGGCAATAGGTTTTATTAAAGCCTTTCTGATTACTTCAGCAACAAAACCCCGGAAAACAAATAATGCCATAGCATTCCTATACCCCGTAAAACCTTTAGAAAAGGTCTTATCGCTAATCGCCGTATTTTAGTAAGCTTCAAATCCTTAATAAGGTGATGAACTAAGGACAATGTTCTTGTTCCCGGTAAATTGCGTAATAGGACCGATTGGGCAGTTCAGTTGTCATTTTCTAATCTGAAAAAACGGTTTTGCTTATTCAGAATTTCTTTGAGCTTAGGGTTTTTGTAGCGAAGGTGTTTAGGGGTGTTTCTTAAAAACAGGATTTCCTTCCGCTCCCGTTCTTCAGGGTTATGGGCAATCGTGCCACTGGGCTTAAGGTCACCCCCGGCTGCCCTTTCTGCATATTCGTAAACCCCTTTATTATTTCGTAAAATGGTATAACCATCTATGGTCTCGGAGTAGGAAAGGTGTAATTTGCCGTACCCGACCACTTTTATTTCAGGGCCATTTTGTTGATCAAGGACTATGGTATCATTTTTTTTAAGCTCCGGATGGTTTTCATTATCACTGGTTTCTTGTCCCTGAACGGAAAAAAAAGTGAAAAAAAGGCAAAATGCCACTAATAAAAATTTCCCTTCAATCAAGCCTTTTCGCATGCTAATCAATTCCTCTGTTTTTCATTTTGAATCAAAGCAATAGTAATGATTGTTCCACATTCATTTTCAGTTTTCCCGCCAAGGGATTTTGAAAACTGTTTGGGTTGGATAAGGGCATTTTTTCTTATGCAATGACCCTTCCAAATATTTAAAGGGCTAGCCAAAAGGGTGGTTTAATAAAATTTAGGGTAAGCCACCGGATCGAATTCATGCATTAATTCATAAACAGCATCGAAAAGATCCTCGGCATGCGATTTTGCAAAATAATCACCATCAGTGGCATAGGGAGGCCGGTGAGGTTGGGCTGTGACTGTTCGGGGTTCTGAATCCAGATACCAGTATCCGCCTTGTGTATCTAAAGCTTTTTCCATCATAAAGGCGGATGCCCCTCCGGGTACATCCTCATCCATGAATACGACCCTGTTGGTTTTCTTAAGAGACTCCAATATTTGGTTATCCAAATCAAAAGGTAAAAGGGTTTGTACGTCAATCACCTCAGCCGAAATACCCACCTCTTTCAGTTTAGGAATGGTTTCTTCGGCAATACCTACACAGGCACCATAAGTGACTACGGTAACATCTTTTCCTTCATTAAGAATTTCCGGCTTGCCAACCGGCAAAGTGTATTCGCCAAGATTGGCAGGCATTTTTTCTTTGGAACGGTAGGCGTTCAGGCGTTCAACCACTAAGCCAGGTTCATCTGACTTAAGAAGGGTATTGTAAAAGCCGGCAGCTTGGGTCATATTTCTTGGTACACAAATAATCATTCCCCGGCAGAGGTTTATGATTCCCCCCATTGGAGATCCTGAATGCCAAATGCCTTCAAAACGATGCCCACGGGTCCGGATTATTAAAGGGGCCTTTTGTCCACCTTTGGTCCGGAATTGAACGGTTGAAAGGTCATCGCTCATGATCTGAAGGCTATAGAGGACGTAATCCAGGTATTGGATTTCTGCGATGGGCTTAAGCCCGCGCATTGCAGCACCAATTCCCTGACCCACGATGGTTGTTTCCCGAATACCTGTATCGGTCACACGAAGTTCTCCATATTTCTCTTGTAAACCTGCCATGCCTTGGTTTACCCCACCGATTTTACCAAGGTCTTCTCCAAATGCAAATACTCTGGGGTCTCTGGCCAGGACGTGGTCAAAGAAGTTATTCAGAATTTCGTATCCGTTTATTTCTTCCGGATTGTCATCATATTCAGCAGGCACTGGTTCTATTTTGGTGGCTGCTCTATCTGATTGACTGTGCAAATAGGAATTATAGCGATCCCTATTTTCCTGCCATTTTTGCCGCCACCATTGGACAAGCGCCTGGCGTTCGGCCGTATTTTCTTTGTGGGTAGCCCTGAGGGCATCATGCACTGCCTTGAAAATGGTTTTCCGGTTGACAATCAGGCTTTTCCTCAGGTTTTCTTGTATCGTTCTTACTTGCTCTGCATTCTCACTTGTTTCAGCGATTTTTCCGATTTCTTCGGCTGCTTCTTTCAGTTCTGCTTTAATCGGGTCCTGGTAAGCCTTAAATGCGGCATTTTTTGCATCTTTTGCGTATTGCTTCGCATCTTTCTCAATTTGGTCCAGTTCCTCTTCATTGGCAAGCTCATTATCAATAATCCATTGTCTCATTTGATTGATGCAGTCCATATCCTGCTCCCATTGAAGCCGCTCCTGGCTTTTATACCGTTCATGGGAACCTGAAGTGGAATGCCCTTGTGGTTGTGTCATTTCCTGGATATGGAAAATGGCAGGAACATGATTTTTCCTCGCCTTTTCCACGCCTTCTTTGTACATCTGTATTAATTGCTGGTAATCCCAGCCTTTGGCAGTGTATAGGTAGAAACCCTGTCCGGAATTTTCATCGTAGGCAAAGCCCTTTAGCACCTCCGATACATCACTTTTTGTAATCTGATATTCATTGGGTACTGAAATCCCATACTCATCGTCCCATATAGAGATCGTAATGGGGACGCGCAGGAGGCCAATGGCATTTACGGCTTCCCAGAACATCCCTTCTGCCACTGTGGCGTTTCCAACTGTCCCAAAAGCCACTTCATTGCCATTATCGGAGAACTTTGTGTACTCCTTAAGCGCCTCTAACTGGCGGTAAAGTTTCGAGGCATAACCAAGACCTACTAACCTCGGCATTTGACTGCCGGTGGGTGAAACATCCGCTGAGGAATTCTTTATTTTGGTTAAATCTTGCCAATGACCATTTTCATCAAGGCTACGGGTGGAAAAATGCCCATTCATTTGCCTGCCTGCGGAGGATGGATCATGCTCAGTATTCGGGTCTGCATATAATTGAGCGAAAAATTGCTCTAAAGTGAGCTGATTAATCGCAAACATGAAAGTTTGATCCCGGTAATACCCGGACCTGAAATCCCCTTCTTGAAAAGCCTTTGCCATTGCTATTTGAGCAACTTCCTTACCGTCCCCGAATATGCCAAATTTTGCTTTGCCGGTTAATACTTCTTTTCGGCCAATGTAGCTTGCCTCCCTGCTGGCATTGGCTAACCAATAATCATCAAGCACCTCTTTTTTATAGGCTTCTACTGTTCCCTTAGCCTGATCAGCAACTGCTTGCGCTTTTGCTTCTTCCATTATCTTTTCAATTTTTTACCAAAATACAAAATTATCTAAAATCCGATATTGCATCAAAGCACAAAAAAAGGTTTTTTAAAATTTAATAAACCGCTTTGAAGTAGGTTGTCACCCTAAATGTGCCCGTTTTTAATCAAAATTCTTGATCTGTCCCAAATATTTATTTGGTATTTACGCTTAAAGTCAAGCCCCTTTTTTGATTAAAATTAATTTTTTGCTAATTTTACTAACGTTTAAAACCGAACCTGTTATTTTTGCAAAATAAGCGAGTCTTTTTGTCATAATAACATCACCAATGGCAAACCCAAATAAACGAGGAATATTTTTTGTGGAAAGTTTTAAAAAAGTTGTGCTATGGCAACCATAAAAACCAAAGGACAAGGGAGGCTTTTCCAGAACCGGTTTCTTGAAGCACTTACTAAAACTCACCCGGCCTTGATTATTGGCATGTACGTACCGGCCAGCGTGGTTTCTTTAATTTATTATTACCAATATATTGAATCATCAGGGCTTACCGTGTTTACGGTATTTCTTGCCGGTATGCTTTTGTGGACATTTGTCGAATATGTGCTTCATCGGTATGTGTTTCATTTTATCAATGAATCAGAATGGGCGCAAAAATTTCATTACATGGTTCATGGTGTACATCATGAGTATCCACTGGATACTGAAAGACTTATAATGCCCCCCGTTCCAAGTATTTTTGTTGCGGCTACTTTCTTTGGCTTATTTTACCTTTTTATGGGTACTTACACCTTTTGTTTCTTACCGGGTTTTATCATAGGGTACTTAACTTATGCCATGATTCATTATTCAATTCATGCTTTTAAACCCTTTAAAGGATTTGAGTACCTTTGGCGGCATCATAATATCCATCACTTCAAACATCCGGATAAAGCATTCGGGGTTTCTTCCCCATTATGGGATATCATTTTTGGTACCATGCCTCCAAAAGATGCCAGGAAGGGTAAATAGGAATATAGGGCAGTGTTTTTAAATGGCTTTAAAGGCCTTATTGAAGGGATTGATACTGCTCTTTGACTTCCCTGATTTTTTGCCGGGGGCGTGGGGAAAGTTTAAAAGATAGGTAAGTAGGATTTTTGTTGATTTAGGATTAGAATGGGGTTAAAAACTACCTCCTGAAAATCGGGCGATCCTTAAGTCCTATTCATGTCGACCTTTAAGCTTTTGTCTACTTTGGTTTTAAATGGGTTAAATAGGGACTTCCTTAATTAAAAAGCCGTATACCATTGTTTAGAATTCTTTAAAAGCCTTTGCTTGCTGTACTAAGAGGTCATGGTAAAATGGCGTGTTAAGCTTCGATTCATTTAAGTCAAGAATGTCTTCAATAAAGGGAAGTTTAGGTTTATCGGGCAGGATAATCATACCAAGATGGTGGAGAATATCCGTCATATGGCTAAGGGCCAGGGGAGCCCCCTGTGCATTTGAAGAAAAGCCAACCAAAGCCCCTTTTTTACCGGTAAAAGTATCAGGATAGCGTAGCCCATCCATAAAGGCTTTAAGTGCGCCGGGAAATGAACCGTTATATTCGGAAACCACGAAAACGATTTTATCAATGTGGTCGATTTTCTCCTGTAGCTTATTGACTTCCGGGTGTTTCAAGGCATTTTCATACAAGGCACTAAAGATAAAGTCCCTTGGCAGTATAGTTAAGTCGAGCACCTCATTCTCTACCTTTTCAGCTGTTAGTATTTCGCTGTAAATATCGGAAATGGCCCGTGAACGTGAATTCTTTCTATTAGTGCCGGAAATGATAAGTACCATTGAATACTTGCTTTTCCTACTTAAAAAGTAATTTGGCTGAAATTTGTTTTGCAAATGTGTCACAAAGGAAAAATAAATCAGGAATTTTTATTTCTTCAGATTTTTAACCGAAATGAATTCAAATCAGGAAACTTTGATTTACCACCCTTTTTTTTAGTGAATTCGTTTTTCTTACTGGTTTTTCTTTTCTTAAAATGCCTTCTAAAAAGGATTTAGAGAATCAATCGTAATAAATGATTTGAATTTTAAGGGAAACTCCTATATTTGCACTCCATTTTTGAGAACAGTAAAATACTTTGTAATGGAAAACAAAGGCAAGATTGCCCAGGTAATTGGACCGGTTGTGGATGTTAGTTTTGAAGACGAAAATTCACAACTTCCCCAAATAATGAATGCCCTTCATGTGAAAAGGGAAGATGGTTCAACCTTGGTGCTCGAGGTTCAACAGCACCTTGGTGAAGACATTGTTCGAACCATTGCTATGGACTCTACTGAAGGGTTGGTTCGTAAAATGGAAGTGATTGACACTGGTGAATCCATTCGGGTTCCCATTGGTGAGAATATTCGGGGACGGTTGTTCAATGTGGTTGGAAACAACATTGACGGTATAGACCAGGTGAAAGGCGAGGGCTATCGTCCGATTCACCAAGAACCCCCTCGATATGAAGATTTGTCAACTTCCGATGAGCCCTTGTGGACGGGTATTAAAGTGATTGATTTGCTTGAGCCCTATTCCAAGGGTGGCAAAATTGGTTTGTTTGGCGGGGCCGGTGTTGGTAAGACCGTCCTTATTATGGAGTTGATTAATAACATTGCGAAAGCATACGAAGGAATTTCGGTATTCACAGGTGTTGGTGAGCGAACCCGCGAGGGTAATGACCTTCTGCGGGAGATGTTGGAAGCAGGTGTTATCAATTACGGAGAGAATTTCCGTAAATCTATGGAAGAAGGTGGATGGGATCTTTCTCAGGTAGATGAGGAAGCGGTCAAAAATTCACAGGCGACATTGGTATTTGGCCAGATGAACGAACCTCCCGGTGCTCGTGCAAGGGTCGCCTTAACCGGTTTGAGTGTGGCCGAATATTTCCGTGATGGCGATCCTGATAGTGATGAAGGTCGGGATATCCTCTTATTCATTGATAACATTTTCCGTTTTACCCAAGCCGGCTCAGAAGTTTCTGCTTTGCTCGGCCGGATGCCCTCTGCTGTTGGATATCAGCCGACATTGGGCACTGAAATGGGTGAGATGCAGGAGCGGATTACTTCCACAAAACGGGGATCTATTACTTCAGTGCAAGCGGTTTATGTACCCGCTGACGACCTAACCGATCCGGCACCGGCAACTACTTTTGCCCACCTTGATGCCACTACCGTTTTGAGCCGGAAGATTGCAGAGCAAGGAATTTATCCTGCGGTTGATCCGCTGGATTCAACGTCTCGTATCCTTGACCCTGATGTCGTGGGAGATGATCATTACAAGACCGCACAAAGGGTTAAAGAAATCCTTCAGCGTTACAATGAACTTCAGGATATCATTGCCATCCTCGGAATGGAAGAGCTTTCTGAAGAAGATAAAATGGTCGTTCACCGTGCCAGAAGGGTTCAAAGGTTTTTATCCCAGCCTTTCCACGTAGCTGAGCAGTTCACCAATATTCCGGGTAAATTGGTTTCTATTGAAGATACCATCAAAGGATTTAACAAAATCCTCGATGGTGAGGTCGACAAATATCCGGAAGGGGCCTTTAACCTTGTAGGAAACATCGAAGAAGCAGTAGAGAAGGGTGAACAAATGCTGGCTGAAACAGAAAAAGAAGCATCCTGAGACAAATCTTTGAAGGGCTAAAACATGCAATTAGAAATCATAACACCGGAAGAAACCTTATTTCAGGGCGAGGTTAAAGATGTGAAATTCCCCGGAGTAGATGGGTCTTTTGAAATTTTAAAAGATCACGCCCCAATGATCTCAAGGATTGAAGCCGGTCAGATCCGTATAATGACCTCTAATGATGAAACCCAATACTACACTGTTGAAGACGGTTTTGTGGAAGTAAGAGATAATAACGTGATAGCGCTGGTGTAGTAATAATAACCGAAGCGATACTTTCGATTTAAAAAAAGGTGGGTGGTGTTAAGGTCATCCACCTTTTTTTATGCCTGAAGTTTCCAGTTTATGGTTGCTATAATTTTTGAAAAAGCTTTTAAATTTCATTTCAATCACGCCAAATAGGGCCTCTTTCAGTATTCCTTTGGACATTTTAGATTCTCCCCTGGAGCGATCAGTGAATATAATGGGTATTTCCTTTAGGTTAAATCCCATTTTCCAGGCGGCGAATTTCATTTCGATCTGGAAGGCATATCCTTTAAATTTTATTTTATCCAGATCAATGGCTTTCAGTACCTGGCGTTTGAAACAAACAAATCCGGCTGTGGTGTCTTTGATGGGGATTCCGGTTACAATCCCTACGTATTTGGAGGCCAAATAAGAAAGGATAACCCGTCCAATCGGCCAATTCACAACGTTTACCCCTTTGACATACCTTGATCCGATGGCCAAATCGGTATCTTCCTCTTTACAGGTTTTGTACAATCTGATTAGGTCATCCGGGTTATGAGAAAAGTCAGCATCCATTTCAAAAATGAATTGATACTCCTTGCGGTTTAATGCCCAGCGGAATCCCTCGATATAGGCTGTTCCTAAACCTTGCTTGCCTGGTCTTTGGTACAAATAAAGCCGGTTTGGGAATTCATTTTGTAATTGGCGTATTATCTGGGAAGTTTGATCAGGCGAATTGTCATCCACAATGAGGATATCAAAATTGATGTGTAAGGAAAAAACTTTCCTGATAATGGCCTCAATGTTGGCTTCCTCGTTGTAGGTGGGTATGATAACGACCGATTCGCTCAATTTGGGAGGGTTTGGTTAAGGCTTAAATTTTATTTAAAACGAGTCAAAAATCCCAATATTTTAAGAAATTCAGGCTTTGAGTGAAAAATTTGTAACCAAACTTCATGCCTTTCCTTCTATTCTAAAGGGTTAGGCGCTGTTTGTTGGGATTTTTAAAGTAAAAGGCTAATTACCAAAACAAGCGAGTATTTTTATGAAAAAAGTGATATTCCTGGACAGGGACGGGGTCATCATTCAAGAAACCGGAAGCTATAATTTTTTGCCTGAACATTTAAAAATGGTTACCGGAATCGAAGTTTTTCTCTTAAGCATGCAAAAAAAAGGTTTTGAATTTATAACGATCACCAATCAGGGAGGTATAGAAAAAGGTTATTATTCTCATGAGCATGTCCATAACCTGAATAAGCTCATAGCTCAGCATTTAGAAAAAAACGGCATCACCTTTCTGGATTGGTTTTATTGCCCTCACCACGACAATTATGAATATTGCCTTTGCCGGAAACCGGGCTCATTAATGCTGGAAAAAGCCATCGCTAAACATGAGGTGGACAAAGCGAATTCCTTGTTTATCGGGGATAAAGACTCGGATGCGCAAGCGGCTGAAAGCGTAGGTATCAAACCCGTAAAAATTTCCCCGAATCAAGACTTGACCACTTTAGGGTTTGGGTAAATGTTGAAGTGGGTTACACAGTAAAAAGGCAGGAATAAGTTCCTACCTTTTTTTACCATTCCTCGCTTCAAACCGGGCTTAATCACCGTAGGCGTAGGGATTGTTCTTTTCTACCCGGCTGTAGTTTTCCTCCCAGTTTGGCGGGAGCTCCATTACATGCCCGCAACTATCACAAGTACGGTGCTCAATGGAGGAGTAAAAGTTGTTCATCACGATGGGGAACTGCTTGACAATATCCTCCAGAAAGAAATATTCCTCGTAAAGCCTGTTTCCGCAATTATCACAGAAATAGACAAAACCATCCTTTTCGCCTTTAACCCGATGCTTTTCGATTATTAATCCGATTGTATTTTCTGGTCTCTGCGGGGAGTGCAAAACTTTGGGTGGTAATAAAAACATTTCCCCTTCCTTGATGGGCACATCTCTGAACTCACCATCATCGACAATTTTCACGTTGATGTCTCCTTCAACTTGGTAAAAAAGCTCCTCACTTTCATTGTAGTGGAAATCCTTTCGGGTATTCGGACCTCCAGAAACCATTACAATAAAATTATCATTGCCCTTGTAAATTGTTTCATTGCTTACAGGAGGTTTAAGCAAATGACGATGCTCATCTATCCATTTCTGAAAATTGATAGGACCCGGTACAGCCATAGTTAATTTTTTTTTGGTTCACAATTGCTTTTTTAAATTTATTAAAAGTTTCGGACTTTTCAAATCAGTCATTGAAAAACCATTTAACCCTGAAAAACCGAACTCTTCACACGATGAATTACTGAGTGTTTGTTCATTCCGGGATTTTAATGGGAAAAACCTGCATTTTCATAAATTTACACCCTAAATCTTTTTATTTTACCTTATGTCAGTAATCTTACTGGATAAAGCCAAATTTGCTATTACGATCCAACGCCTTTGCTACGAACTTATCGAGCAACATGGATTTTTCGAGGATTCTGCCATTATTGGTTTACAACCCAGAGGCACTTACCTGGCTCAAAATATTCGTGATCGATTGATCCGGATTTTAGGGGTTTCTGACATTCCTTATGGCTATTTAGACCCTACTTTTTACCGGGACGATTTTCGAAGAAGGGACGAGCCTCTTAAACCGCAGGAGAGCGACATCAATTTTTTACTGGAAGGCAAAAGGGTTATTTTGGTCGATGATGTGCTTTACACCGGCCGTACAGTGCGAGCAGGATTGGATGCCCTTTTGGATTATGGCAGGCCTGAAGAAGTAGATTTTCTTGTACTGGTTGACAGGCGCTTTACCAGGCAACTACCAATAGATTCCGATTATGTTGGCATGCGGGTGGACACACGTTCCTCGCAAAAAGTCAAAGTAGAATGGGAAGAACTCGAAGGCGCTAACAAGGTTTGGCTCCTGGAATGATTTTGCCGGGACAAGAAAATGGGGTCAGGGTTTTTTGTAGATGGGCAGGGCAAGGATTAATTATTGAAAGATGTCAACGTGAAGGTTGGTAAAAGTATTGGCAAATGGTAAAATGATTTAAGAAAGCCGCTTCAATAATTCCGGCCAATCATGAAACATTTGGCTTATTAAAAGAAATTTATTGTTATTTTGCCTTCTAAAATAATGAAGACGATCAGGGTTTATGACTTCATTAAGCGTGGATAATTTAATTGGCATTCGGGAAATAACTGAACAGGATATTTATTCAATTTTCGAGACAGCCACTAATTTCAAAGAAGTTATTAACCGGCCCATCAAAAAAGTGCCTTCCCTCCGGGATGTAACCGTGGCCAATGTTTTTTTTGAAAATTCAACCCGGACCCGTATTTCATTTGAATTGGCTGAAAAACGATTATCCGCGGATGCGCTTAATTTCAGTGCTTCCGCTTCCTCGGTGAGTAAAGGCGAGACCCTATTGGATACCCTCAATAATATTTTGGCCATGAAGGTGGATATGGTCGTTATGAGGCATCCGTATTCCGGAGCGGCTAATTTTTTGGCTGATAACATCGATGCACAGGTAATCAATGCCGGGGATGGAACCCATGAACACCCGACTCAGGCTTTATTGGATTCTTTTTCCCTTAGTGAAGAATTGGGAGGATTAAACGGGAAAAAAGTGGCCTTGATCGGAGATATAATGCATTCAAGGGTCTCCCTTTCAAACCTGATTTGTTTGCAAAAATTAGGGGCTGAGGTTACTGTATGCGGTCCTCCGACCTTAATCCCGCATTATATGAGTTCGCTTGGTGTTAATGTCAGCTATGACCTTCAAGAAACTTTGGAGTGGTGTGATGTGGCCAATGTACTGCGTATTCAACTGGAAAGGCAGCATTACGGCTATTTACCAAGTCTTCGTGAGTATGCCATGGCTTACGGCGTTAAAAAAGAAAACCTGGCCAGGCTTAATAAACCCATTACCATTATGCATCCGGGTCCCATGAACCGGGGTGTAGAGATAGAAAGTGAGGTGGCTGATTCTGAACACTCTATTATCCTGGACCAGGTTGAGAATGGCGTGGCCATACGGATGGCCGTGCTATACCTTTTGGCAGGTCAGGTGAGGCAAGATGAAAGTTCCGATTAATCCGGAAAAGAAAATCATCATAGGGGCGATTCGAAAAATCAGTGGAAAGGGATGGTTTTCTTTTTGTTATTGGCTTCCCATATAGAATTTTAGCAAAAAAACAAGGTAAAAAATTGATTTTCAGACTATTAAAAAATAGCTTGGTTAGTGGAAGATTTTTTTATTTTGGGTTCTACCATGAATTTTGTGGAAAAGATTTTAAGAAGTTTTGATTGAGTAATAAAAAGTCTGCTTAAATTGAGAATCTGTAATTGAGGAGCTGGGCCGTGCCCTTCTTTTGAATTTTTTGGGGCACCCGTCTTGGGGGTGGATCAAACAATAAAAATTTTGAATTTTTATTGTTTAAAAGCCCTTATCAACGCTAGCTAAAAAAACTTGTGAACGCTTTTTAAAAAACTCAACTTTTTGATTTTAAAGAGTGCAAAGGCTTTTGATCCACCCCCCATAAAAGCTAAAACCTGGTTAGCAAACCATTGTGGCATCTCCATTAGCACTGTGATTACTAGATGAAGTTGCTTAAAAGATTGAGGTTTTTAACCTTGTCCACCTATTC
>CAZJWK010000041.1:0-20576 GCA_964549595.1 uncultured Sphingobacteriales bacterium
TTATTACTCAATCAAAACTTCTTAAAATCTTTTCCACAAAATTCATGGTAGAACCTATATATTGAATGGTTAAGGGGTTTTTTAGGTTTTTTGACAACAATTCCCTTACTTGGGCATTATTGGTTTGGGCAAATAAAAATATTGGTTAGAAGGTTTCATTTTTCACCGTTTAAAGCCATTTTGGTGCAAGAATTGAATGGATTAAGCGGCTTAAATGTTAATACTTTACAACCATTGTTAAATGCGTATCTGGCTACTCATAATTTGCTTTTTCACCGCAAAATTCCTGGTTTTGCCTGGTTTGATTATCGCCCAGGAAACCAATGAACAGACACCCGAAAAAATCCAAATAAAGAATGCCAACACCCTATCCTATAAAGAAATAGATGGCGTGAGGACAAGGAAATTAATCGGTGATGTCAAGTTTCACCAAAAAGGGGTGACAATGATTTGTGACAGCGCTTACCAATACCCGGACAGGAATATGATCGAAGCTTTCAGCAATATTCATATCCGCCAGGGGGATAGCATCCATTTAACGGGTAATTTCCTGAAATACTCCGGGAATTCAAGGCTGGCTATTATTAAAGAGAAGGTTCAGCTGGAGGAAGACCAAATGACACTAAACACCGATACGCTTTATTACGAAATGGACCAATCAAAAGGTTATTATAAAACAGGCGGCGTTATCCGGGATTCTGCCAATAAACTTACCAGCAAAAAGGGTTTTTACCATTCCAGCACCAAAAATTTTTACTTTAAAGACAGTGTGCGCTTATTTAATCCGGATTACAAAATTTTTTGCGACACCCTGCGCTATCATACCCCATCAGAAAAGGCTTATTTTTACGGGCCTACTGAGATTATCAGTGATAGCAATTTCCTTTATTGTGAGAACGGTTGGTACGATACTAAGCACAATAAGGCCCGATTTGGTCAGAACACTTATCTGAAATCAGGTACGCATCTTCTTTATGCGGACAGCCTATTTTATGACAGGGACAACCAATACGGGAGAGCAAAATACAATATCCGGTTAATAGATACGAGTAAGCAACTTACCATTAAAGGTGAAAAAGGGGAATATTACGAAAATCAAAAAACCTCTTATGTGACGGATAGCGTGTTGGCCAAAAAAGTACGGGAGTCGGATACTTTTTACCTACACGCAGATACCTTGAAAAGTGGTTACGATTCAGCCGGTAATCGATTGTTGAAAGCCTATTATGGAGCAAAAACCTTTGAAAACGAGATTCAAACCCAATGTGACTCACTGGTTTATTCCTTCAGTGATTCCATTATCTACCTTCATAAAAACCCGGTTTTATGGTACCAGCACTATCAATTGACCGGAGAAAAGGTAAAGATATATACCGATGGAGCCGGGGAAGTTCGAAAAATGGTCATTGAAAACAAAGCTTTCACTATTTCCCAAAATTCCCCGGAACGTTTCAACCAGATAAAAGGGCGAATCATGGAGGGTTATTTCCGGGATAATTCGCTTAGTAGGATGGAGGTTACCGGAAATGCGGAAGCCATTTACTACCTGAAGGACGAAAAAGGTCGTTATTTGGGCATTAATAAAATTCGCTCAAGCGATTTAACCATAAGCTTAAAAAACAGGGAAATCGAAACCATTACCTTTCAGGAAAAACCGGAAGGAAAAGTCCACCCCCCGAACCCCGAAAATCCGGAAAAATACCGATTTAAAAATTTTCAGTGGTTAAATGAAGAAAGGCCTGAGGCAGTCATAGACCTGTTTAAAGCCGATCCGGAAAAGGATCAGGATAAAACCAATAAAAATTTGGAAACAAAAAACGAAAAGCCATGATTTTAAAACGCATCACATTAGGAATGTTTATTCTGCATTGTTTTGCCTTTTTACCAGGGTTTGCTCAGGATAAAGGCGCAGACCGAATAACCGGGGTTTGGCTTACCAAAGAAGAAGACGCGAAAGTTAAGATTTATGAATGTGGGTCTGGTGAGTACTGTGGCAAAATAATTTGGACCAAAAACCACCACGCTAAAGGGAATCCCAAAAAAAAGGACCAAAAGAATCCTGACCCTGATAAGCGAGACCGTACCATTATCGGATTAAATATCCTCAAGAGCTTGAAATACAATGAATCCGAGGAAATATGGGAAGATGGGTCTATATATGATCCCAATGAAGGAGAGACGTACAATTGTTACATTAGTATGGAAAGTCCCAATAAGATCAAGTTAAGAGGCTATGTGGGTGTCAGCTGGTTAGGGAGGACCAGTCATTGGACGAGAATCCGGAATCACCCCAAGGCTGATTAAAAAGGGTGCACCAAAATCGAAAAATACCTGGCTATTTCGATTGTGATGCACCCCTTGATTTATTCCCTAAACAGGTTAAGAATTAGTCATTAAGTGGTGCTTTGCCCTTCATCTTCTTCACCGGAATCATCAGAGGGCTTATCGGCTTTTTCTTCTTGCCCTTCCTCTTCAGATTTTTCTTCCTCTGATTCGCTTTCTTCTTCCGCTTGAGGTTCAGGATTTTCAGAAGTATTTTCGTCTTCTTTTTTCTGATTGCTTTCGGATTGATCGCCCTTTTCCTCATCTTCAACTGCCGAACCTTCTTCACCGGGCTCGGTTTCGCCAGGGGTTTCTTCTTCGGTATTGGTTTCTTCTTCCGGGTTGCTTTCGTGCTTTTCCTCCATTCTTGAGATGGCTTCTTGCTGCTTTTCCTGTTCCTCTTCTTCCAATTTTTCCTTCAAACCGGAGAGCTTTTCATTTTCTTCACCAAGCTGGGGTGTTTCAACCTGGGATTTAACTTTTTTGACATCTTGCTTGGTTTGTTCCTCTTCTTTTTTCTGGGCTTCCTTCTGCTTTTCTTTCTCTGCCCGCTCCCGTTCTTTCCAGATATCCGTATGAGAAACAATGATCTTACGGTTCTCCTTGTCGAATTCAATCACCTTAAACTCAAGGGTTTCCTCTTCCTCTGGTTTTGATTTGTCTTCTTTCATCAGGTGTTTATTGGGAGCAAAAGCCTCGAGGCCATAGGCCAGGGATACTACAGCACCCTTTTCCTCAACGCGCCTTATTTCACCTTCATGAATCGAGTCCACATAGAAAATGCTTTCGAAGTTCTCCCAGGGATCTTCTTCTAATTGTTTAATACCGAGGCTTAAACGGCGATTTTCCTTGTCAATATCCAGTACCACAACTTCTTGTGTTTCGCCTACTTTGGTAAATTCATTTGGATGATTGTATTTCTTGGTCCAGGATAAATCCGAAATATGAACCAATCCATCAACCCCTTCTTCCAGCTCCATAAACAAGCCAAAGTTGGTTATGCTTCGGACAGTACCGTAATGCTTCGACTCGACAGGATATTTTTCTTCAATGTTTTCCCAGGGATCCTGGGTAAGTTGCTTCATACCCAGCGAAAGCTTTCGTTCTTCCCGGTCTATACTTAAGACCACCGTGTCCACTTCATCTCCTAATTGCACGTATTCTTCGGGAGTTTTAAGATGTTGTGACCAGGACATCTCGGAAACATGCACAAGGCCTTCCACACCGGGGTGGATTTCCACAAAAGCGCCATAGTCTTCAATATTGACAACCTTGCCCTTTACTTGAGTGCCTTCCTGAATATCATCCGGCAATGTTTCCCAGGGATGAGAAGTCAATTGCTTTAAGCCAAGCGAAATACGCTTCTTTTCTTCATCATAATCCAGGACAACAGTGTTAATTTTTTGTCCCAGTTCCAGGATTTCTTCGGGGTGATTAATGCGGCCCCAGGATACATCCGTGATATGGATAAGACCATCTACGCCGCCAAGGTCAACAAATACCCCGAAGGAGGTAAGGTTTTTGACAGTGCCTTCAAGGACCTGCCCTTTCTCAAGCTTATTAAGGATTTCCGTTTTTTGCTGCTCAAGATCGCTTTCAATAATGGCTTTGTGGGAAACGACAATATTACGGAACGCATAATTAAGCTTGACAACTTTCACATCCATTGTCTGACCCACAAATGCATCATAATCCTTAATGGGTTTGATATCAATTTGGGAACCGGGCATGAACGAATCAAGCCCCAACAAATCAACAATCATCCCGCCTTTGGTACGTCCCCGAATATAGCCCTGAATGATTTTGTCATTTTCGTAGGCATCTACAATGGTTTCCCAGGCCCGTTCAGCCTGTGCCTTTTTATAGGAAAGGACAAGCTGGCCGTTTTCGTCTTCTGGCCTTTCTACCAGTACTTCTATGTCATCACCAATTTTGATGTCTTCTTTATTTTTAAATTCCGACAAAGGTACGAGCCCGTCTGATTTAAAGCCAATGTTCAGGACTACGTCACGGTCGGTAATGTTAACGATTTTGCCGGTAACCAACTGACGCTCACCAATAACGCTAAGGTTTTGGGTGTAAAGATTCTCCAGTTGTTCCTTTTCATCATCGGAATATTCTTGCTCCCCGGATTCGAATTTCTCCCAATTAAAATCATTATCAGGAGCAATGTTTTCGGGTTTGTGCTTCTGAGCAATTTCTTCTTTTTGTTCCTCGGGAATGCTAAAATCCGTATTTTCAGATTTCCCTTGCTGGACCGTTTCTTCTTTTGCGTTTTCCACGTTTTCGTTTGTTTTTGTTTCTTCGTTGCTCATTACGTTTTTTGTCCTCCTTTTTTACAAATGGGCTTGCAAATGTACAAAGGAATTTAAAATTTGAATAATGATTAATCCTTATTTTTATTTAATTTCAAGATTTTGGCTCAAAAATTCTGCAAATTCCAAATCCAATGCATTGGTAATCTTAAAATTCCTTTCCTCTCCTTTTACCAATTGAAAAGTATTTCCCGCATATTCCCATACGGTCAGGTCATCGGTAAAGGTTTCGTCCCAGTCGAGCTTATAAGCTTCTTTCAGTGGGTTCAAAGCAAAAGCTTGTGGTGTTTGAATTCGCCTAAAAAACCGCCGATCCTTTGATACCCAATGGTTATTATAATTTTGCCTGATGGAATCCCTGAGCGGTAAAGCGGGCAAAGCCGCACCACTTCGTTTGGCCTCCTCAAAAACGGCTTGAATCAATCCCTGACTGGTAAATGGCCTTACCCCGTCATGGATTCCAACGATTCCTTCTTCCCGGGGAATTTGGCTAAGGGCTGTTTTTACCGAATGGAAACGCTCATCCCCTCCGGGAATCACTTCATGGGGCACCGTTAATTGGTTTTCCCTGCAAAGGTTCTCCCAGTAAGTGCGGTATTCCTCGGGAAGGGTTAGGATAATTTTGCTCGGCTCAATGGCATGGTAAAATTGCTCAATGGCATAAAAAAGGACCGGTTTGCCGCCAATCATTAAAAATTGCTTAGGAACCGCCTTATTTAACCGGCTTCCTGTCCCTCCTGCGGTAATTATTACAAAACAGTTTTCCAAAAGGATGGCCTGCTTTAAACAATGAGCATAGCGTCCCCGTAGTCCAGAAAACGGTAACCTTCCTTAACGGCTTCATTGTAGGCATTCTTCATAACGTCAAAACCGGTAAAGGCCGTGGAGGTGATCAAAAAAGCTGATTTGGGCTTATGGAAGTTGGTGATCAGGGAATTGGCAATGGAAAATTCATAGGGGGGAAAGATGAATTTTTCAGTCCAGCCTTCAGCCGGTTTCAGATACCCGTTGGCCGAAACGGACGATTCAATAGCCCTGAGTGTTGAGGTGCCCACAGCGCAAACCTTTTTACGGTTATCCAGCGCCTTGTTTACCTTCTTAGCGGTGTCCTCCGGAATGACAAAGTTTTCCGAATCCATTTTATGTTTGGAAAGGTCCTCCACCTCAATATCCCGGAAAGAACCCATCCCAATGTGAAGGGTTACCTCAGCCATTTCAATGCCTTTGATCTCAAACCATTTCATGACTTCCCGACTGATATGAAGCCCTGCTGCGGGTGCTGCAATAGCGCCTTTATTCTTGGCGAATATGGTTTGGTATTTTTCGCGGTCGTAATGCTTGGCTTGCCGCTGAATATATTGCGGTAGAGGGGTTTCTCCCTGCCGGTCAAGGGTTTGGTAAAATTCTTCATCCGTGCCGTCAAACAAAAAACGGATGGTTCTTCCCCTGGAGGTGGTGTTATCCACCACTTCGGCTACGAGGGGCTCATTATCCTCCTGGCCAAAATAAAGTTTATTGCCCACCCGTATTTTCCGGGCCGGATCAACCAATACATCCCATAACCGAATATCAGGATTGAGCTCGCGGAGAAGCAGTACCTCTATGTTGGCACCGGTTTTTTCTTTTTTACCGTAAAGCCGGGCCGGAAAAACCTGCGTGTTGTTGGCTATGACAACATCTCCTTCTTCAAAATATTCGACAAAATCCCTGAAATTCCGGTGTTCTATTTTCCCCGAATCCCTGTGAACAACCATTAGCCGGGATTCATCCCGGAAATCAATAGGTTCCTGGGCAACTTGTTTCTCATTGTAGGCGAACTCAAAGGAGGATAGTTTTACCATGTTGCTTTATTACTTTTGCTAAAAAGGCTTGCAAATTTATGATTTTTTGCTGAGCTTACAAACCTAAAAGCCTGTAGCGCAACCAAGAACCCTGTTAGGAAATCAGGTTTTTGCTATGAAGAAAATTAACCCTTTTTACCAAATGTTTCATTTTCTAAAAGACAAACAGGAAAAGGGAGACCCTTAAAAATTTTTTTGGGTTTCCTGAAAGGCTCCCACTCGATTCCGGCTTCTTTTAAACCCATTCGAATGGCTTTTTCATCTGCTAAACCTGGTGTAATTTTGGATGAATTCGTGGGCTCAGGTCCTGATCCTTATCGCATTTATAAGGTTTGCGATGGATTCGGCCGTTTTGCAAGCAATGATAACCCAGACCAACAGAAACATTGAAACAAATTTCACTCATAAATGGACTTAAGGAAAGTGCCCGGTTTGCCTTTTACAACCTTAGGGCCAATCCGCTGAGGACGCTTTTGTCATTATTGGGCGTTACCATCGGAATATTTTGCATTTCCGCTATTTTAACCTTGGTGGATTCCCTTAATTACAACCTGAAAAATTCCCTTTCAAAGCTTGGTGACAAGGTGATTTACATCCAGAAATTTCCCTGGTCCGATTTTTCAGACTACCCCTGGTGGAAATACATCAATCGGCCTGAAGCCACTTACCGCGAAATGCAAATCCTGAAAAACCGTTATAAAAAGGCAAATGCCGTTGCTTTTAATTCCGGCATAGGAAGTAAAACATTGAAAACAGGCGAGCAAATCGCAGAAGGCATTGATTTGAGGGCTGTTTCTGAGCAATTTCCGTCCGTTTACGACATGCCTATAAGGGAGGGCCGCTTTTTTTCCAAAATGGAACTAGCAAACGGGGCATCTGCTATAATACTTGGACACAATGTGGCTGAGAACCTCTTTCCACGGAGAGAGGCGATTGGTCAATCCGTGAAAGCCCTGGGCCTTAAGGTCACCGTCATCGGTGTACTGGAAAAGCAAGGCAAAAGCAGTTTCAGCTTTGGGGGCAGCATGGATGATCAAGCTTTTATCCCCGTTAATCTGGGAAGGAAATTTTACCCGATGAACGGGAGCCAAACCAATACCTTCATCATGGTGAAAGGATCTGAAGGGCAATCCATGACGGAATTGGAAGGTGACTTAATGGGGGTTATGCGTTCCATCCGGAATTTGCAGCCCAGCGAAGAAGCGAATTTTGCATTAAACCGGATTACCCTCATCACCCAACAAATTGATCAGGTGATGAATGTGGCGAACATAGCCGGGTGGTTTATTGCGGCTTTTTCTATCCTGGTAGGGGGTTTTGGCGTAGCCAATATCATGTTTGTATCCGTCAAAGAGCGGACCCCGATTATTGGTATCCAAAAAGCCATAGGGGCACCCAATAGCTTCATTTTGATCCAGTTCCTGGTCGAGTCTATTATTCTTTGTATTATGGGAGGGCTGATCGGAATTTTTTCCGTAGGCCTTATAACCTTCGCCATTAACAACCTGATCAATTTCCAGGTAGTAATCACTTTAAGCAATATTCTTACCGGGCTTGGTTTGTCCACCTTTATTGGCGTAATAGCGGGATTTATACCGGCTTACCAAGCTTCAGCAATGGATCCGATCCAGGCCATCCGTGAAGCTTAAGGTTTAGCATGACTGCTTAGCATTATGGAACTCCGTTTAAACAATTTGGGGTAGTCATTTGGTTATATTTTGAGGGTGTGTTTGCATTACCCTTGCAACCTTATGGGTTAAATGCCCATCTTATTAAAAAAGGTGGTAAATAATTGTTAATTTTGCCACCAATTTAAAGTAAGCAAAATGGCTGAAAGCAAGACAAAAGATATCACAGTTAAGGTAGAAACGCATTATCAGGAGCAGGATTCTCAACCTGACCTGTCAGATTTTGTGTTTGCCTATCGCATAACCATTGAAAACCAAAGTGACCATGCGGTAAAACTCTTAAGCCGTTATTGGCACATTACTGACTCCAACACCCTTAAAAGGGAAGTAGAAGGAGATGGCGTTGTCGGCCGCCAACCAACACTGGAACCCGGCCAGAGTCATCAGTACGTTTCCGGATGTAATTTCCGTACTGACATGGCTAAGATGGAAGGGTTCTTCGTCATGGAGAAAATCCACAATGGTGAGCATTTTCAAGTGGATATACCCCAATTTATTCTGGCTGTACCGTACCGGCTAAATTAATGATCAGGAAGTGACTGAGTAAACGCTTTTGTGCGTCTTACTAAGGATATCCCTAATAATGGGATAGCCGTGATGCCGGCCGTTTTCGATAAAGATTTTAGCCGTTTTATACCCTGCTAAAATAACCCCGGCCACGTACAAGCCTTTTATGTTACTTTCCAGGGTTTCTTCGTCATATTCGGGGACAAGGGTGTCGGGATTGATATTGATACCCAATGAGGCGAGGAAATCCGCATCCGGATGGTAACCGGTCAAAAGGAAAACATGGTCTGCCGAAACGGTAAATGGCTTATCCTGTTCATCCAATAAAACCATATCGGTCTCGCGGATTGCTTTAACGCGTGTTCCCCAATAAGCCGGAATAGACCCTTCTTTGATGCGGTTTTCAATATCCGGTTTCATCCAGTATTTAATGTTGCCCGCCAGGGCATCGCCTCTGTGAATGAGTTTCACATTAACCCCGTGCCGGTATAGGTCAAGAATGGTTTCCACAGCGGAATTAGAGCCTCCCACAACGGGTACATCGAGACCTACGTACGGATAAGCCTCATCATAGTAATGCGAAACATGGGATTGTTCCTCTCCCGGGACGTTTAAGGTGTTCGGTTTGTCAAAATAACCAGTAGCCGCAACCAAATAACGGGATTGGAACACCCCTTTGTCTGTTTCTATGTGAAATGTGTCATTTTTTTTGTTTACGGATTGAACGGTGGTATAAAGCTGCAGATTCAAATCGTACCGTTGGGCGACACCAATGTAATATTCCAGGGCTTCATTGCGGGTAGGCCTCTTACCCGGACTGGTAGTGGGGAAGGGCATGCCGTCTAATTCCAGTAACTCTGCCGTGGAGAAAAACGTCATGTTGGTGGGGTATTTTCGAATGGAATTGACCAGGCTTCCCTTATCAATGATGAGGTAATCCAGGTTGTGTTTTTCTGCCTCAATGGCACAAGCCATTCCGGTGGGACCTGCCCCGATAATGATCAGATCGCGTGTTTGCATGAATTTAGCCCGTTTAAAAATTCATTCTTTTCAACAAGTACATGGTTTTTGAGTTTCCAACCTTTAAAGCTTTGATAAAAAAAATTCTAAGGGAAAATTCAATGGGCTCAGGCTTAAACCACCCGGCTTTGCCATTGAAATAGGAACTTTTAACCTTATCGGGCTACTCCTATTTTGGCTAATGGAGTCCCTCGATATAAAGTTATCGGTTTAAGCATGGGAAATTGATGGCTAATTTTTAGGCCATTTTAGCAGCAAAAAGAAAAATATTGACCAAAACCCATTTTAACCATTTAGGCTTACCTCTGTTAAAATAACCAGGAACCACCCCTTTGTTAGTCCAGTAAGGCAAACCTTACTTCTGTAATGAGGACTTTCAGCTGGTTGCTTTTTGTATTGAAAACCTTAAGGCGTCTTTACACTCCATTTATAGGCTCCATCCGCTGTTGGTCAACCCTCAACCCTGGCCCTTCTCCCAGGCTTGGGAGAAGGGTACTCAATTGACAAAATTTTGTCTTGATTTGAAATTTTAGTCTATCATTAAAACATTAAAATCATAGCCTTTTGCCGGCTAACTTAAGTAACACCAGGTCCCCTTCTCCCGATGGCGGGAGAAGGGTTAGGGATGAGGGTGGTTGTGATCCTTGGCTAAGGATACCCTCTACTCCGCTACAAATGGTTAGCAAAATTTGTCATTGTTGGTGCAATAATAGGGTTAGCGAAAATTATAACTCACTGGATGGCAACCTTATTGACTTCATAGCTTTCTTGTTAAAATTCATCCATTAAACCGGCGCATTAATCGAAAAATTGGCTAAAAGCTACATAGGCCTATTAATTTTGATTTTTGAATAGGGTGTTTAGTGTGTGCTATCACTCATTTCGAAACTGACTATTACGACAATTATAACGAAACTTAGGAAAATGAAGAATTTAGGGAAAAAATCCTGCTATTGCTTGGGGGGTTTTTTTAACAATGGGTTCTCAGCAAAATTGAGTTTGTTGTTGGCCTTTTTGTTAATGGCTTTCCAATGGATACAAGGACAAACATTCGCCCCACAGGATGTCATCTCGACCAATGCCAGTAGCGCACAGGATGTTGAAGTGTCGGATTTGGATGGAGACGGGGATTTGGATGTGCTTTCGGGCTCTTTAGCTGATGACAAGGTGGCTTGGTATGAGAATGACAGCAGTCAAAATTTTACGGCGCATACGATTTCTACCCAATTTGATGCCGTAAGGGATATACAAGTGGATGATTTGGATGGGGATGGAGATTTGGACGTGTTGGTTGCTTCTCAAGGGGATGACTTAGTAGGTTGGTTTGAAAATGACGGCAATCAAAATTTTACCCGTGACACCATAGCCACTAACCTGGATGGTGCTGCTTATGTGTATACCGAGGACCTAAACCAAGATGGCCATTTGGATGTAATAACAGCTTCATATAATGACGATAAGGTGGCTTGGCATGAAAACAATGGCAGTCAACAATTTACAACCCATGTAATTTCCACTAACGCTGCATTAACAGGATGTGTTTATGCTGCGGATATGGATAATGATGGGGATACCGATGTTTTGTCCGCTTCGGCAAGTGATAATAAAATAGCCTGGTACGAAAATGATGGGAGCCAAAACTTTACTACTCATGCGATAACCACTAATGCCAAAGGGGCTTGGGATGTGCATGCTGTTGATTTGGATGGAGACAATGACCAGGATGTTTTAAGCGCTTCCTGGACTGATAACAAAATTGCTTGGTACGAAAATGATGGCAACCAAAACTTCACGAAACATGTCATTAGTGCCAATGCAGGGTCTGCCTGGGATGTTGACGTAGGCGATATTGACAATGACGGAGATAAGGATGTATTGGGCGCTTCTTCTTTCGG
This sequence comes from uncultured Sphingobacteriales bacterium, assembly GCA_964549595.1. Classification (GTDB taxonomy): domain Bacteria; phylum Bacteroidota; class Bacteroidia; order CAILMK01; family CAYYUA01; genus CAZQQN01. Next base: position 11,589 of record CAZJWK010000041.1, read on the forward strand.
TGATTATGTGGCTTGGTATGAAAACGATGGAAGCCAGAATTTTACCACCAACATTATCTCGAAAAATATAACAAAGGGAAGAAGGATTAAAACGGGTGATTGGCAAGGGGATGGCGATTTGGATGTGTTTTCCGCTTCTGAAGGAGATAATAAGATTGCGTGGTATGAGAATTTGATAAACCTTAAAAGTAAAAAATCAGATTCTCTAAATGTAAATGCCCTGGAGTTTTACGGAAAAGGTGGACACATAGAAACAGATAGTACTTCTGCTTTTGATTTAAAAGGTGCAGATCCTGTAACTGTTAGTTTATGGATAAAAACTAAACAGAAAGTGGATCAAGGAAAACGTGTAAACCCGGTAATGATAACTGAAAAGGGTCAAACAAGGGGATCTGGACATGATAAAGGAATCCAAATTAATAGTAATGGTCAGGCAACCTTTTATATTTTTGATGGAACAGAAGTACGAGCTTATTCTAAAACCAGAGTAAACGATGGAAAATGGCATCATATAGCTGGTGTATTTGATGGTTCAAAGATTTATACTTATGTGGATGGTAAAATGGAAAATTCCAGTGCCGCTAGTAAAACTCATAATTTCAAGTCTCCCCATTTGGTTATGAGCTTTTTAAAAGATGGAAGGCATCAATGGTTTAAAGGAAAAATACAAAGGCTTCATGTTTGGAATAAGGCAAAATCTGGCAATGAGATACGAAATGAAATTTGCGATTCTATATTACCCTATAATAAAGATTTGATAGCTTATTACGATTTAAATGGTGGCGGAGATACTGTTCAGGATTTGATTAGGAGTAATAATGGAAAAATTAATAAAATTGGGAACACAAGACCTGAATGGATTCTTGATTCTGCTTCTTTTAATTGTGCCAAAGGGAACTCCTTAAAGTTTTCTGGAAATAAAGATTATTTAGAAACTTATACTTCTTCCTCTTTTGATTTGAAAGCCAAAGATCCCGTAACTGTGAGTTTGTGGTTAAAAACCTCTCAGGAAGTTGCTAAAGGTAAAAAAGCAAACCCAGTGATGATCACAGAGAGAGGACAAACAAAGGGTTCTGGCCATGATAAAGGTATACAAATAAATAACAAAGGGCAGGTAACGTTTTATGTTTTCAATGGTTCAGAAGTTCGGGCTTATTCTAATACTAAGGTAAACGATGGGGAATGGCATCATGTGACTGGTGTTTTTAATGGTTCAAATATCTATACCTATGTGGATGGTAAATTGGAGGCATCAAAAAAAGTTAACAAGACACATAATTTCAATTCTCCGCATTTGGTCCTGAGTTTTTTAAAAGACCAAAGGCATGAGTGGTACAAAGGATTTATTGATGAAGTGCGAATTTGGAATAAGGCAAGGAGTCAGTCAGCCATTCAAAAAGCGATGTGCGGTCCTGTAGATACTTCTAATCATTCTCATCTTCAGGCTTATTATGATTTAAACGGAACAGGAAAGATTGTGAATGATCTTTCTGGTAATTTTAACGATTTTGCCTATTCAGGTGCCAATCAAAATCCAATAAGGGTTAAGAATGCTATTGATGCTTGTTTAAAAGGTTATGCGCTAAATTTTGATGGAGTAGATGATGAAGTACGGTCAGGTAAAGGAGCAAAAAGCTCGAATTATCAAGAATGGAGCTGCGGTATGTGGGTAAAGCCCGAAAATTGGGATAATAATAAAAGAGAAGATATATTTTCTATTAATGAAAATTGGTCAAGTAGACCTCTTAATTTAGCTTTAGAGAATGGTTATTTAAAGCACTTTAGAGGTCAAGCTGCGCATGAGGTTATGAAATTTAATGTCAGTAACTTAAATGGTTGGCATTTTTTAGCCTTAACGCAAGATAGAAAGGATTCGAATACTGTAAAAGTTAACATGTTTGTTGACAGTAATAAGGTCCAATCAATAACAGGGAATTATGAGGACATGAATACTAAAAATTTAACTATTGGGGCCACGATGGATCCTAAAAAAAATAATCAGTCAGAAAATTTTTTTAATGGTCTCATTGATGATGTAAGTATTTGGGGAAAAGAAATTTCGAAAAAGCAAATTGAAGGGTATTTATGTTCCAACTCAATAGAAACTCCAAAAAATTCCAATTTAATTGCTAACTGGGATTTTAATGAAGGTGAAGGCTCACTGGCTTATGACTTATTAGGAAACTACAATGGAAGCTTAAAACCAACCGGATCTAAAGGACCTCAGTGGGTTATTGATTCTTTTTCTAAAGGTGAATGTGGTAAAAATTCTATTGTAGTTAATGTGCCTGATTGTTCAAATTGCGGTAAAAAAGTGGTTGATTATTCCCAGGGATTAACCATAAAGGGTGATACAATAAAAACAAGTAGATCCAAGCCTTCCCATGTAATTGGCCAACCCAGACCGGATACCTTCTTTAGCCTGGGATTTGGGCAAAAATCTTTTATAACAGTAGCATTTGATAGTTTTATGACGGGGGATTTAACGATTTATGAAAGCACCTGGAACAGTACCAATTACCCGGAAAAAGCGGATGTGTATGTCAGTGAAGACCAAACCAGTTGGTATTATGTAGGAGAAGCCGATAACCAGAACAACAAAAGCGGTGATCTTCACCCCTTTACGTTTGCATTGGACTCTATACGGTATAAGTACGTGAAAGTGGTCAATACCACAGATTCTACCCAATTTGGAGGTGATGCCGATGGGTTTGACCTGAATGCGGTTTGTGCTGGAAAAGTTGCGCCTGTCCAGGAACTGAATCCTGAACCGGCTTGCCAATACTATGGTCAAAAAATTATAGATTACAAGCAGGGTGCCTACAAAAATGGCAATTCCATTGCTGCTGCCAGGTCTAATCCGAAAAATGCATTAGGGCAACCATCTTTACACCTTTACAGCCTCGGGTTTCAGGACACTATGAGTCAAAAGCCTTATGTGATTTTGGGTTTCAAGGATCTGATGACGGGTAAATTATCAGTCTATGAGCACGACAACAATCCCCTTGAAAAAGCAAAAGTTTACGTAAGTAAGGATACCAGCAATTGGACCTATGTTGGGGTGGCTCATAACTATAACCATGCTTTCGGGGAGCAATATGCCACCACCTTTAACCTGGATTCAATTAATTACCAATATGTGAAGCTGGTTAATGCAACGAAAAAGGCCAACTGGGGACCCAAAGGAGACGGTTTTGACCTGACAGGGATTTGTGCGGAAAAGCAAGTGCCTTCCGGCCCCCTTAAAACTCTAACAAAAGGTTGTTTTACGGTTAAGTACCTGGACAGCCAAAACAACCCGCAAAAAGGGACCATGAAGAAGGTTTATCGAGTCATCAACAATTGCAACAAAGGATGGAGTTATACAGCCTTTGAATTAAAACCAGGTACCCAAGTCTTAAGCTATGCCTCTAAAGGGAATTACCCGGTTGAGAACACCACCAACAATCCGTTCCACAGCATCAAGTTTGAGTGCCACAAACCAGATTGCTTTAAAAATGGGGATTCAAGCTGGTTTCAATTCACCATTAACCAAAAAGATACCTTAAGTGATGTCAAGGTCAGGAGCCAAGCTGGGTTGAACCAAGGTACTGTCACTTTTAGCAATGAACCAACCGATGAAGAGGAGAGTGCCGGCATTGATGGGGATGAAAAGGATCAATGGAAGGTTTATCCAAACCCGGTTAAGCAGGGTTCCCCATTAACCATCCAATGGTCCGGAACTACCGGTAAGGCTGAGGAAGCAAGGCTTTTGAATGCGCAAGGGCAGGTGGCCAAAAGGTTCAAAATGGAAAAGGGCCGGCAGGCTTCAAAGGTGAACACCTCCGGCTTATCGAAAGGCATGTATTTGCTTCAAACGAATAATAAAACAATAAAACGCATCATTATTTTTTAAATGAAAACAAATTGGCTTATGGAACCTATTGTAAAAATGGAAAGCAATTCCTTAAAACACTTACTAACAAAGGGATTAATTTTATTCGGTGTATTGTCTTTGGTGGGCTTAAGCCAAAAAGGCTACTCCCAACCTGGTGATGCGCTGGATTTTGATGCAAGTAGTAATCAAAGAATTGAAATAAGTGATAACAATAGTTTGGATATTAGTGGGGCTATTACCATTGAAGCTTGGGTTAAGTTGGATGGTTCGCAAAATTCTAATACCGTTAATCCCCATATAATTAGAAAAGGGGGAGCTTCTTCAAATGGGAATTATTTTCTTATTGCAGAGGGAGGTTCAGGAAAGGTTTGGTTTAGGGTTAATGATGGAACCAATGAGTATAATTTAAAAGGAACAACTGATCTCCGCGATAACAATTGGCACCATATTGCGGGAGTATACAATCCTTCATCGGGGAACCAATTTGTTTATGTTGATGGGGTACAAGAAAATAAAGCCTCGCCTGGTTCTAAAACACTTCAAACAAATAATATTGATTTAGGCTTTATGTTTAGGCCTAACAACAATGATGAATATGTGAATGGAGAATTAGATGAAGTACGCATTTGGAGTGAAGCCCGAACCCAAACCCAAATTCAAAAATACATGAACCAGGAAGTTAAGGATGTTTCCGGGAAAAGTAACTTAGAAGCTTATTACCGGTTTGATAACTCGGGAAATTCAACCTTAACGGATGAGACATCCAATGGTAATGATGGTACTGTAAAGAATAGTCCAACCTGGGTCAATTCCAATGCCGTATTAGAAAGTCTGGGCGAGCTTGGGGAACAAAGCTCCGGCAGTGGTGCTTATAATTCAGATTTGGCTGCAACATGGGAATCTAATACATCCTCTACCTCTGATGGTTTGAAAGTTTCTGAAAACGGTAGTAATACGTTTTCCACTTCGGAAAACGTAATTTTCGGTAGTAACGGAAACTCAAGTAAAACGGAAAGTACGTGGAATGCTAATGTAGATTCCCAACTAAGTCGGGAATGGTTATTTGATGTTAACGCCAGCCTCAACACAAAAACGGTTAATTTGGAATTTACTACCAGCGATGCAGGGGTTTTAGGATTACCTTCCGGCATTAATGCGAGTGATTATGTGTTAATTGAGAATGACGATCCTACAGGTAGTAGTTATTCTAAATTGGTAACCGGAGCATCCAGCGTTAGTAGCAGCAGTAACACTGTTTCCTTTGATGGTGTAACGCTTACCGAGGGAAATAGTTATACCTTAGGCACCGAAGATAAAACTAATTCACCACTTCCCGTTGAACTTACCCACTTCAAAGCGCAAAAAGCACAAAACCAAGTCCGTTTAAACTGGGCCACGGCTTCCGAAACCAACAATAGCCACTTCATGGTGCAAAGAAAAAATGGCCATCAATGGGAAAACCTGGGTAAAGTGGAAGGCCATGGCACCACCACGGAACCCCGGGAATACAAGTTCCGGGACCAGAATCCGAAAAAAGGCACCAATTACTACCGCCTTAAGCAGGTAGATTTTGACGGGAGTTTTGAATATTCTAACATCAAAGCTGTTCGGTTGGATGCAAGTGTACAGGACGCCCTCACCATTTTACAAAACCCGGTTGAGCAAGCCCTGAAGCTCCGTTTGCAAGCGGCTTCCAATGGTCTATACCGATACACCTTGTACAGGAGCAATGGTAACCCGGTAAAATCCGGTGCCTGGCAATTAACCAAAGGCAAGCATGACCTGAGGCTGCCTATGGAAGCACAAGATGCCGGGGTTTATTACCTGGAGGTCAACCATAACCAAAAGCGACTGGGAACCAAGAAAATCCTGAAATAAGGAAAGGGAAACTTTTGAAGGGGATTAGGAAAATCCGGGGCCATTAGGTCCCGGATTTTTTTTGAATGCAGGGCTCATTGAAGAACCCGTAACCGGCTCAAAGGTCATTATTTCGAAACGCCTATTGAGGTGAGGCCAAAGGGGGTAAACTGATGGAATCTCCCCTTAAAAAGTCTGACTTTTTTGTTTTGGGTTACCACTTACAGGGAACGCTGATACGGCAGATATGGCTGATAGGCGCCGTGGAATTTCTTATTTTCGGGATTTTAACTTGATAGAACACAGATTTCGCAGATGTAGCTGATGAACCCTGATAGGTCCGGTTTAGTCAGCTAAGAAAATTGGCTCCCAAGCAAGGGGTTTCAGACCCCTTGCTGAAATCTTGGCACAAAGAATTGGATTCTATACCCTTTTATAGAGCCTTTCAAATGGTTTATCGGGCGAGCCATGGCATTTATCTAATTTTTAACTTTCTACTCAACTTTTGTTCTACCTTAGTGTTATAAAATCATTGATTTGAAAGCGTAAAGGGGGAAAATGCAACTTATCAAAAAGGGGGAATCAGGGTTATTGAGCTGTTTATTTTGGCTTCAACCCATTATAAATCGAATAGGGAAAGGTTTTTGTTTTAGTTTGCCTGTATCGGAAGATGAAAGATACCGCATTGGTAAGTTTCGGATTAAGAGTGTGGGGTTTTGCGTCTTGTTACTATTTGTATTAGGCTTCCCACATTATGGCATGACCCAGCCCGGGGATGCCTTGTCCTTGAACAGCAATAAAAGTGCTTATGTGGATTTAGGTCAGGGCTTATCCGGCCAGATGGCCAATAGTTCCTATACCCTTGCAGCGTGGATTAATACTTCCAATATCACCGGCGCTAATGGTAACACCCTAATTGGTATCAACGCCCCTTCAAGTAATAGCGGAAACAGGATTTTCCTTTTTGTAACCCAAAACACGGTTGAGCTATATGATGGGAGTTTCATTTCTGTTTCGGCCTCAGTGGCAGACGGGAATTGGCATTATGTGGTCGTTACAAGGAATGCCTCCAATAATAACGTTAAATTTTACATCGATGGTCAGCAAAAAGGCAGTACCAAAACCTCCTCTACAGATATCCAAAGTAACGATTATTTCAGTATTGGGCAGGAATATGACGGTACCAATGCCACCAACCCAAGTGATTTCTTTGATGGGAAGCTGGATGAAGTGAAAATCTGGAATACGGCCTTAAGCGAAGATAAGCTCAGGAAGTCCATGCACGATACCATCATTAATCCATCTAATGAAGCGAATTTAATCGGTTATTACCAACTTAATAATAACCTGAATGACCAGGCTTCAAGCTCTTCTTCCCCAGACCAGGCCGGTGCCAATAATGGTACGGGCCAAAACGGGATTCAATATAAACAATCCGATGCCATAGTCGATAATGGCAATGCCGATCTGAAAACTTTCAAAGCCGGGGTCTGGAACGGCCAAAAGGAAAATACCTCTTCCGGTTTAACTGCTGACGGTAGCAGCCTGAACCTTAACAAATCCGATTATGCCATTTTCGGAAATAACAATGCCAATGGATTAACCACTGACAATGACCCAAACAATGGGTATTCGAATTTTAAGCGGCTAAAGAAGCTTTGGCAATTTAATGACAATTTGGGCAGCAAACAAGTTAGCCTAACGTTTGACCTCGATGAAAGCGGAGGGGGTATAGTGGGTAGCAATACCCTTTCCAATGCCATTTTGCTCAAAGACAGTGATAGTACCGGAGCATATACCGAGGTTAAAACGGCTGACAATGTAGACCGGGGTGATAACACGGTTACTTTCAATAATATAAACCTGAATGATGGCGATTATTATACCCTTGGATCCAAAGATGCCGGAACCAATTCCTTGTTTAAGGTTTCCAATCCGGGATGGTGCTTGGAGTTTGATGGCACAGATGATTACGTGGATTTGGGAACCGGTTTGTCTTCCAGCCTTGATAACAGCTCCTATACCTTTACAGCTTGGGTTAGAACCAATAACATAACCGGAAGCAATAGCCGAAACACGATTATCGGGGTTAATAATAGCAGTTATGGAAACCGCTTATTCTTAATGGTGGATGGTAGTAACATTAAGTTATACGATGGTAGCAGTAGTAGTTTCATATCCGTTAGTAAGAATATTGTGGATGATCAATGGCATCATGTAGCGGTTACGCTTAACAACAGTAATGACAATCTTAAGTTTTTTGTAGACGGGCAAAAAATAGGCAATACAAAATCTTCCAGCACAAGGATAAACACTGGCGATTATTTTAGTATTGGCCAGGAGTATGATGGCAGTTCATCCAGTATCAGTGATCATTGGGATGGGGAAATAGATGAAGTAAGGCTTTGGAAAGAAGCCCGAACCCAAACCGAAATTCAGGATTACTTGGCCCAGGAGCTTACTGTTTCCAATCATAACAACCTGGTAGCTTATTACCGTTTCGACAATGGTTCAGGGAATACATTAAAAGATCAAAAGGGTAGTAATGATGGGACGCTTAAGAATAGCCCATCCTGGAATAGTTCCAATGCTGTCATTACAAATGCTACTTCCAAAATCGGAACCGGGAACACTTATAACCAAGCAGTAAAAGGCGTATGGCCCTCCAATACCTCTGCCACATCAGGGGGTTTGAAAGTTTCGGAAAATGGTAGTAATACCTTAAGTAAAGGAGACGATCTTGTATTTGCCCATGACGGGGGAAGTGGTCAAAATACTACTGATAAAAAGATAAATGCGAGTGGTAGTTATTCCGGACCAAAAACGGTGGAAAGCCGCCTTAAACGAAGATGGTATATAGATGAAAATGCCGGTGGTAAAAATGTGGATCTCACCTTTACGGTTACCAGTGCCGGAGCCAATCAGGGAATTAACGGTTTTAAATCGGCCAGCGATTATGTGCTTATCCAAACCGATCTCAATACCAATAAAATCATCCAGTCAGCCAATAGCGTAAGTACATCGAATAACACCGTTTCATTTACGAATGTGGGTATTAGTAGCACTTATACATTGGGCACGACCAATGAATCCCGTTCACCCCTTCCTGTGGAACTCACTCATTTCCAAGCCCAAAAAGATCAAAATCAGGTCTATTTAAATTGGGCCACGGCTTCTGAGACCAATAACAGCCATTTCCTGGTGCAAAGAAAAACCCAAGGTGAGTGGGAAAACCTGGGTAAGGTGCAAGGCCA
>CAZJWK010000042.1:0-20381 GCA_964549595.1 uncultured Sphingobacteriales bacterium
CAAATCATTACCCTTCAAGCAAAGAAAAATCCGTAGTACCCCATCGTAAAAAGAAAGTCACTGAATATCAAGGCAATGCATCCTAAAATCTGCAAGTTGGGTTAAGGGAAGTCTAACCAAGGGGTTATTGTCTATCTCAAAACGGCCTCCATCAGTGTAACGTATCGATCGATTCTACAAACCTGAAGCTGTTGTAGGCAAAAAGCTTTATTGGTTAGCCCACCTTGATTGTAGGCTTCAACAGATTTAAAAATCTGGTCTTGACAAAGATAATTCTTTTTTCCCACCATAGAAACCAATTTTTGAAGCAAAAATTGCTCCCCCTGCTTAAAATGTAGCTAGCCGCGTTGATACAAAAGCGTTTCAAAGGTCAATTCAACTTATTCAAATAGTTTAAAATAACCATTTGTTAAATTCATCTTGAGAGTTTAATTTTGTGTAAGGAAATTTTTCAAATTTTCCGCCCTATAAAATCCATTTTAAAATTTCATTTTAAAAAAAGTTTTATGAATTTAAAGAAGAAGTCAGGAATTTTTTTAAATAAAGTTTTAAATCAATTTGGCTATCACCTTAATAAAATGCATAAAACACAAAGGCAAGATAAGGGCCTTTATACCATCCACAGTTATTTAAATGAAGAAGGAAAATTTGATTATCAAAAGTATAAAAAAATACAACAAGAGGGGAATAAAAGCAAGTTGGATTTGGTCTGGGTTAAAGAGGAAAATATAAGATTTATTTGCAAATATATAAAAAAAAATCTAAATGTTATAGACTTTGGAATTTGTCACGGGACCAGAAATGGAAGAGAACAAGCATTTTTTAAAAAATATTTGGATTGTAAAGTTATTGGAACAGAAATTTCAGAAACCGCTGATCAATTTCCCGATACAATTCAATGGGATTTTCATGAAGTCAAAGAAGAATGGTTGAATGCAACAGATTTTATTTATAGTAACTCACTTGATCATAGCTATGATCCAGAAAAATGCTTAAACAATTGGGTTAGTTGTTTAAAACCCGGCAACTTTTGTATAATTGAACACAGTAATCTGCACGAACCTGATGAATCCGGAGAGTTAGATCCTTTTGGAGCCGAAATAACTTTCATGCCATACCTCATTACAAAGTGGGGAAAAGGGAATTTTTTTGTGAGAGAAATTTTAGAAGCGCCAAAATTAACAGAAAATGCCACCTATTCAAGTATAATTATAGTTCAAAAAGCAATGGACATTTAAGAAACCTGTTTTGACCCCTAGCCAATCTAAATTCTTAAAATTAAGGATTATTTATTAATGAAAGTTAAATTGTTAAACGCTACCGACACTTTAGGTGCAGGAATAGCGTGTAAAAGGTTGCTGGAAGCATTTGAGGGAAACCCAAACTTAGAAGGAGAATTAATAACACAAAAACAAAATGATATTTCAAACAAAAATATAAGGGCTTTAAAAACTAATTACATAGAAAAGATTCCTTATTTGATAAAAACAATCTTGTCCAATAGCAAAATAAAAAAATACAATCCTAATACAAAAAATTTCTCCACAGGTTTGTATGGAGTAAGAAATTTAAATAAACTTTTAATTGAATCCGACATAATCCATTTACAATGGATCAATGATAGTTTCATTTCTTTAGATGGCCTTCTGAATATAGCTCATCTTAAAAAGCCAATATTCTGGACCTTAAGAGACTTATGGCCAATAACAGGTGGTTGCCATTACCCAGGGAATTGCCAAAAATTTTATACCTACTGCTATATGTGCCCAGTGCTGAATTCCAAAAAAGAATTCGATTTATCCTATAATATATGGAGCAAAAAAAAAGAAACTTATAAACAATTAAATCCCATATTTATTGCACCAAGTAATTGGATGGCAGACCAAATCAAAAAAAGTAGTTTAGGTAAATATAGAAAAAATATTCATGTCATTCCCAACCCTATCGACCACAAAATTTTTCTCCCTAAAAACAAAAAAGAAAGTAGAAGCTTCTTTGACCTTCCAAAAGATAAAATTTACCTCTTATTTGGAGCTGTTAACCCTATGGGCTCTCCAAGAAAAGGGTTTAGGGAACTAACAGAAGCTCTTAAAATCCTTGATCAAAGAATAGGGCTTAAAAATTCAAATGTTGAACTTTTAATTTTTGGAACTTCCGACAATTCTTTGCAAAAATATTTTGATACTAAATGCTACGTTTTAGGAAACTTGAAATCAGAAGAAGCATTAGTAAATGCATACAATGCAGCTAATTTTTTTGTTATCCCATCATTGGAAGACAATCATCCTAAAACAGTTATGGAGGCCTTATCATGTGGGTTACCAGTGGTAGGCTTTGAAACTGGGGGGGTTCCTGAAATGATCGAGCATAACAAGACCGGATTTTTAGCTCAGGCTGGTAGTAGTAACAGTTTAGCATCTCAAATTGAAAATGCTATAAATCTCAATGAAGAAGACCAACAAATTATGCAAAAATTAGCCAGAGAAAAGGTCTTAAAAAATTATACTTACGAAACTATTGCCAACCAACACTTAGAACTCTACAATCAATACCTCACCCCTTCTTCCGAAGTTTAATTTTTTCACCGGGATCAATACGGCTGTTGTTGTTTATGTTATTCAAACTTTTTAGTTGACTCACCGATACATCGGGAAACTTTTGCGCGATTCCCCATAAAGTATCTCCATAGGTTACTTGATAGTAAACATATTTATCCCCATCTATTTTTTTACCCCAGCCCTGAATTTGACCACTGCGAGCCAGGCGTTGCTTCTGATTAAAGCTTAATTGATTAATTTTTTTATACTTTTCAGCTTTTGCGCTGGGCACTAATATTTTTAACCGATCACCCACGTGGATGGTATTACCCCTTAAACGATTCCATCTTCTTAAATCCGATGCCCTGCAATCATACCATTCAGCTATATAACCCAAGTTATCACCACTTTTTACCGTGTAATACAGTCGAGTATAAGCAGGTTCTTGGTTATCCTCTTCAGTGTTACCTTCATTTTTATCAAGTAAGGTGTCTTGTATGGCATAAATACGGTCCACATTGGAGCAAAAAGCCAATGAAGATTTAAACGGCAAAATTAATGGCCTCGGCTTATCAATGGCAGGGATCACACCCTTTTTATATTCAGGGTTTAACTTTCTTAACGCTTCCATATCCAAATCCATGGCTTTGGCTAAAGCCTTAAAATGAAGTTTTTTCCCCACCATGACAGTGTCTGTAGCCTCAGGGAATTTTGCTTTTCTGGGGAAAAGGTTATGAACCCTATGATTTTCAAATACATGAGAAACCGCAATAAAAGCAGGCACATAACCCCTGGTTTCTCTGGGCAAGTAAGGATAAATCTTCCAAAACTGGTCGCTATATCCAGACCGCCTAATGGCTTTATTAACATTGCCAGGCCCACAATTATAAGCTGCAATAACCATTAACCAATCCTCATAAATTTTATAAAGGTCCTTTAAATAATTTACAGCCGCTTTGGTGGAAGCTTGCACACTTTTTCTTTCATCAACGTAAGTGGTAATTTCTAACCCATATTGCTTTGCAGTGGGATACATGAATTGCCATAACCCTTTAGCCCCTGCCGGAGAAACTGCCGTTGGATTTAAGGCTGATTCTATAATCGGCAAATATTTTAAACGCAAAGGCAATTCTGCCTTATCTAAATAGGTTTCCAGTATCGGAAAATAATAATGGGAAAGCCCAAGCATTTGTTCTACTTTGTCTCGCCTTTTATTGGCATACAGGTCCACAAAAGCTTTGACCCATTTATTGTAAGTATAGTCAATAGGACTTTTTTTATTTAAAACTTCCAAATTAGCCTTGAAAAAAGAATCACTAAATTCAGGATTTTTTTTGCGCTTTTCAGAGGGGTAATTGTCATCGGTAAGATAGGAGTTGGAAACTTGCCACTCAAGGAGTGCACTATCCATTGTGGTCATAATTTGACGTTTCACAGCTGTATCCACTTTTCTATGGATAGTATCCTTATTGAGATCCCCTTCAGGTTGACCACCCCAAGCGGTTAGGCTAATCGGCATAAACACCGATAGCCAAATAAATAAGCTTAATCTTTCCATTAAATATTCTTATTAAATTGAGAAAAACTTCTGATTTTTTCAGCAAACCCCAAAAGCCGGCCCTCGTCAAAATAATAGCCGATTAACTGTATGCTAAACGGCATTCCTTCTTGATTGGTTCCAATTGGGATTGTAATGGCGGGAAATCCAGCCAGGCTTGCCGGGATAGTAAAAATATCTTCCCAATATATTGAAGTGATATCCCCTTTCTCTCCTATTTTAAAAGCCGTGGAAGGGGTTGCTGGTAGCATGATAAAATCATTATCTTCCAACAATGCTTCTAATCCTTCCCTAACCAACCTACGAATCTTCTGGGCTTTAGAATAATACGCTTCATAATACCCTTCACTCAATACAAAGGTACCGAGCATAATCCGTCTTTTCACCTCTTCACCAAAACCTTCCGTTCGGCTTCTTTGAACCGTTTCTTCAAGGGTTTGGGCTTCCGGTGACCGGTAACCATAAAGAATCCCGTCATAACGAGCCAAATTAGAGGAAGCTTCAGCATTAGATAAAATTTGATAAACAGGAATCATTTGATCAAGGTAAGTGAGTTCAGCGTCCTGAGTTTTTATTTTTGACTCTTTCCCTAATCGATCTATAACAGTATTGATTTCCGTTTTAACCTCTTCATCCAAGCTTGTCGACTCAAGGCAATCTGATAAATACACCATTTGAATATCCTCCTCAGCCACTTTAGCCATATCCTTTTTAAAATCCGGCACTTCAGAGGAGGAAGCTGTTCCATCGTTATCATCCTTGCCGGCTATTACTTTAAGTATCAAGGCAGCATCTTCCGGGTTTTTGGTTATAGGACCGATTTGATCAAAAGAGGAGCCAAATGCAATTAAACCGTACCGCGAAACCCTGCCATAAGTAGGTTTTAAACCAATTGTGCCACAAAATGCTGCGGGTTGACGAATAGAGCCTCCGGTGTCCGATCCCAAAGCCGCATGGCACATTCCAGCAGCCACAGCAGCAGCCGCCCCGCCTGAAGAACCTCCGGGAACACGGTTTTCATCAAAAGGATTTTTTACCGGGCCAAAAGCCGAATATTCATTGGAAGAGCCCATGGCAAATTCATCACAATTCAACCTACCAATGATGATCGCATCTTCTTCCAATAGACGATCCACGACTGTAGCAGAAAACAAAGATTCAAAACCCTCTAAAATCTTTGAAGACGCTGAGACTTTATGATCCTTGTAGCAAATATTGTCTTTAATGCCAATGACTAACCCCGCAAGTTCCCCCTCATTGCCATTGCTGATCTTTTTATCAATAGTTTTGGCCTGTTCAGAAACTTCCGCCTCAAAAACCTCATTAAAAATGTTCAACCTTTCATTGTGAGCTCTTATGACCTCAAGGTAATCTTCAACCAGTTTAGAAACACTAACCTTACCTGATTTGAGATTTTCCTGGATTTTGGAAAGAGGCTCAAAGGAATTAATGACTTCCATGAATTCGATTACTTATTGGTTGATTGGTTTTCGGTTTTTTGGTTGGCTTGAGAATCCCCCTGCGAAGAATTTTTATCGCCCTCTCGCATTCCCTCTTCAAGGCTATCCTTAACCTTGTCTTTTGCCGAATTGAATTCCCGGATGCCTTTTCCGATGCCCTTCATCAACTCAGGGATTTTTCGACCCCCAAAAAGCAAGAGAATACCCAAAAAAATTATTATCCACTCCATTCCGCCCGGAAAGCTGAAAAACACAAACATGAGTCTTATTTTTATTTCGCAAAGTTATGTACATCGTAAGACAAGGAGTAACGTTAATCCTTATTTTTGCATTCCAAAAGTGGAGTAGAAAGTTGGACCAAAGCCGCCTCGCCTGTCCAATTAAAAAATTTTTCCAAGCAATTTTTCTTTGGCTAATTTTGCTTTTATGAATGTTCCTGAAATGATTTTTGTTTTAAAGGGCAAAAAATAAGCTGGCGTTATGCAGTATTTGGATTTTGAAAAACCGATTAAGGACCTGGAGGAAAAGTTACACAATACCAAAAAAGTAGCGGAAACAGAAGGGAAGCGGGTTAACAATGAGACCATAAAAGATTTAGAAAACAAAATAGAGCAACTGAAATACGAGGTTTACAGTGACCTTACCGGCTGGCAGAAAGTTCAAATAGCCCGTCATCCGGAAAGACCATATACCCTTGATTACATTAACAATATCACTTCCGATTTTCACGAACTTCATGGTGACCGTAACGTAAAAGATGATAAAGCTATAGTGGGGGGTTTTGCCACTTTCGACAAGCGGACCGTCATGTTTATCGGTCATCAGAAAGGTAAAAATACCAAATTAAGGGCTTACCGAAATTTTGGCATGCCCAATCCAGAAGGGTATCGGAAAGCTTTACGGTTAATGAAACTGGCCGAAAAATTCCAAAAACCCATCGTCACATTTATCGATACACCAGGGGCTGCTCCCGGTGTAGAAGCCGAACAAAGAGGTCAGGCAGAAGCCATAGCTAATAATTTGAAAGAAATGTCCATGCTTAATGTACCCGTGATCTGTGTCATCATTGGAGAAGGAGCCTCCGGTGGCGCTTTAGGCATTGGTATTGGGGATCGGGTTTACATGCTTGAATACACCTGGTATTCAGTTATTGCACCGGAATCCTGCTCATCCATTTTATGGCGAAGCTGGGATAACAAGGAGCAAGCCGCGGAAGAGCTGCAATTGACTTCTGAAAAATTACTTGAAAAGGGCCTTATTGATGGGATTGTCCAGGAGCCTCTGGGAGGGGCCCATAATGATCCTGAACAGATGTATAAAAACCTTTCTGATTACTTGTCAAAAACCTTGGATGAATTATCCAGCCTTTCTGCAGAGGAAAGGCTCAATACAAGGCTTGACAAATTTGCCAACATGGGCGTTTATCAAGAGGAATAAGGGGTTAGCCTTTTTGAATCAGACTGCTTTTTAATACGGATTTTCCCTCCGGGCCTTCGTTAAAAATGAGATCCAGCACGCTCAAATTCGGGATGAAGCCAAACCTTTCCCTGAAAGCTTGAATGTAAGGGGCCGGATAAAAAGTGGGATCATTTTTAAAAGTGTTTTTCGGGGTGATTACCGAGCTCCAATCACTCAATTCAGCCTGGTTTTCATCAAATTCGGATAACAAGGTAAAATCCTCGGTTAATCCTAAAATTTTCAAACTTTCTCTGATTGTTGCCAAATCCAAATCCAACAAAAAAGTAAACCGGGTTTTTAGAAGCTTTTCCATGCCAGGACCATAAAAATCAAAAAAGGGTGTTTTTCCGTAAGCCGACCGGATAGCCATCCAAATTTCCCGAGGCCAGTTTTTAGAATAATCAACCTTCACTTCCTTGAAAGGTACCCTGGTTTTACCTTGTTTGACGGGCACTGTTAATCGTTGAATCTTATTGGCGGAAACGATGTAGGCCCGATTTCTGTAAGTTTGTTTAACAAAAGGGGATAAATCATCGAAAACGATCGATTCATTTCTTAAAAATTTTGTTAAATATTGGATGGGTGGAAAAAATTGAGGTTCGATAAGCATAAGAAAGCAATCATTTATGATAAGATACCGTAACGCTTTAATATTTATTGCCTTAATGGGCTTTCTTGGTTTAAATAGCCACGGCCAAGAAAAACAAGTTCCCTTAGCTTATGTGGATCAATGCACATTTCACAGACCCAATGGCAAACCTTTTACTGAAATCTACGTCCAAATTCCGGCCATTTTACTAAAATTTAAGCCTGAAAATCAAAAAGGCTTGAAGGGCAAAGCTAAAATAACCGTAAAGGTTTTAAACCAGTCCGATGTGTTTCATGAGAACACTTATACCCTAAAATCCCCACTTCTTAAGGATACCAGCAAACTAAACTTCTACCTTAATGACCAGATAAGTATCCCCCTAAAGCATGATGAAACATTTCATGTAAAAATTAAGATTAAGGATGCTTATAATACCGATAATACCATTCATTACGAAAACAAAATTGACACCCATATCCCGGCCAATAAAGTGAGTTTCTCGGATATTAAATTAATCGACACGGCTTATCGGTCAAAAACAAAAAACAGGTTTTCACAGAATAATTACACCATGATTCCCAACGCCAATGGGTTGGTCAACAAGCAGGATAAGCGTTTTTACGTTTATAATGAGATCTATCAAACCCAGAGGATTTTGCATTCCGATTCCTTTTATTTCAAAATCGCATTGATTAAGGATAAAGACACTTTACTGAAGAAAGCCCGAAAGATGAGTACGAGAGGTGTGGTCCCTGCGCTTTCTAAATTTTCGACAAGCCCCTTGAAAAATGGAGTCCATCATATCCATTTTGAAGCAAGGAACTCAAAAAAACAGCTCATTGCTTCAACAAAGAAAAAAATTATTACCCGTCAGGAAACCGATGAAGCATTCCTTTCAGATACCATAAGGGGTTATACCAAAGATAGTTTAAAAACTTTTCTAAAATGGCACTCCCCCATTGTCAATAAAAAAGAGATGGCTTTTTTGAAAAAATATACTGAACAAAAAACCCCTAAAGATTCCCTTGTAAGATTCATCGTCAAATTCTGGAATGATCACCATCCAAGAAGGCCAAATGAAGCCTGGAGAATTTATAAAAAGCGAGCCCACTTAGTAGATAGAAAATACACCAACAGCATTAATGAAGGTTATCAAACAGACCGCGGCCGGGTTTATCTTCAATACGGTCCTCCTAATTCCGTAGTTCGGTCTCAGGATGATCCCAATACCCATTCTTACGAAATCTGGCATTACAACCGGACAGAGAAGCAAGCCAATGTCAAGTTCGTTTTCTACAGCACCTCCATCTTAGATGAGGAATTCATAATTTTGCATTCCAATGCTTTAGGGGAATATAAAAACCCCGATTGGCGAAAGCAACTTAACCGCAATCCCTTTAAGAAAAAAAACTCATGGGGTAATGACCCAAAATGGGATTACCAAAAATAACGACCAGGCCTAAAATTCCAACAATTTGAAAAAGCCACTATTTATTTTTCTAAAAATTATTTCCCGGTTTCCCTTGTGGATTCTTTACCGGTTATCAGATGGTTTATTCATCGTTATTTTTTACTTGTCTAATTACCGGAAAAAAGTGGTTGAAAAAAACTTGACCCATGCCTTTCCTGCCAAAACGCCATCTGAAATACATGCCATTAAGAAAAAATTTTACCGTAACCTGGCCGATTGGATCATTGAGATTATTAAAATCCCCGGCATAACAAAAAAGGAATTAAGGAAAAGGTGTCAAATCATTCAAAACAATGATTTTGAAAGCCTTCAAAATGAAGAAAACGGGGCCATTATATTAACAGCGCACCTTGGGAATTGGGAATGGGCAGGACATGCAGTAGGCCTGGCCCTTGACCAACCGGTAAATGTGGTATACAAAAATTTAAAAAACCCGGCCTCCAATGCTGTAATGAAGTATATTCGAACCTTTTTTGGAAATGAAATCACCGCTATGAATGAAACCACCCGAAAAATGTACCGGGGAAAAGCAAAAGGATTGGTCACCTGTTTTTTGGCTGATCAAACCCCAACCTCAAAGGACGCAGGATGTTGGCCATTATTTATGAATCGACCAGCTCCTTTTTTCAATGGTGCTGCCAAAATTGCGCAAAAACTGGATTTACCGGTATATTTTGGAAGAATAAAACAAGTCCGCAGGGGCCATTACGATATCACGTTCAAAAAAATCTGTAGTAACCCGAAAAATTGGGAAGCCAATGACATCATAAGAAGATATGTGGAGCTATTAGAAAGGACCCTGCACAATCAACCCAGTAATTGGCTTTGGTCCCATCGCCGTTGGAAGAAAACTGGCAAACAACCTGCTTAATATGTATTTTTGCTCACCAATTCGGGTCAAAAACCTATGCAGTCCTACAATCCTTTAGTCAGCATTTTAATCCTCAACCATAACGGAAAACCTTT
This sequence comes from uncultured Sphingobacteriales bacterium, assembly GCA_964549595.1. GTDB lineage: Bacteria > Bacteroidota > Bacteroidia > CAILMK01 > CAYYUA01 > CAZQQN01. The sequence continues at coordinate 10,040 of CAZJWK010000042.1, forward strand.
CCTGGAAGATTGTTTCAAAAGCATCTTTAATGGTACTTATCCCCATTTCGAAGTCATCCTTATTGATAACGCGTCTACGGATGATAGTGTAGCATTTACAAAAACCTATTTCCCGGAAGTCAAGATATTTGAAACCGGATCTAACAAAGGGTACAGCCATGCTTATAACTTAAGCTTTGCCCAAGCGAACGGAAAATATTTTTTGCTTCTGAATTTTGATGTAACCGTAGCATCAAACTGGTTAGAACCCCTTGTAGAAACAGCCGAAAAAGACGAAACCATTGGGGCACTCCAGCCCAAGTTGGTTTCCATGATTGACCCCACGGATTTTGAATACGCGGGCGCCTCTGGTGGCTTCATGGACATCTATGGTTTCCCTTTTCTAAGGGGAAGGATTTTTAACCACCTGGAAAAAGACCAAGGTCAATATGATGATCAAATACGAATTTTCTGGGCTACAGGGGCCGCTTTATTCCTAAGGGCTTCGGCCTTAAACGACACCGGTGTATTGGATGAGGATTTTTTCATGCATATGGAGGAAATTGACTTATGCTGGCGATTGAATTTAGTCGGTTACCAAATACAAGTTGTCCCCCAATCCAAAATTTATCACTACGGGGGTGCTTCTTTACCAGCAGAAAATTTCCTGAAGATCTATCTGAACCACCGTAACAGCATTTCCATGCTGCTTAAAAATGTAGGAAGGCAACGCTTGCCAAAGATTTTATTGGTCAGATGGTTACTGGACCTTTTAGCCCTCATACAAGCCCTATTTAAACTGGAGCTAAAGCGGCTTAAGGCCATTATAGCCAGTCACTGGTGGATTTTATGCCATTTGAAAAGCATTCTCAAGAAACGAGAATCCGTTCAAAAATTAAGAAAGGTACCGGATGAAACGGTTTTTAAAATGCTTTACCCGAAGAGCATTGCTTTGCAATACTTTTTAAAAGGAAAGAATACCTATAACAGGCTGCAAATAAAGGGAACCTGATAACAGCTTTTAATGGGTGTTCAAAAAACTTCTGATAAGGCCCGCCTTTATAAGCCATTAAGCTATATCCCTACAAAATCTTAAGCAAATGTTCTTGCTTTTTTCTTAAAAATCCTCATATTTACCTCATTAATTAGGGTTTAAGGAGAAAAATTTGATATGGCACAAGCACCCCACCGCAACAATATAATGGAAATCATTCTTGAAAAAGCCAATAAAGCTAATAAACCAAGCTTAATCCCTTTTTACAAACGCAAGATTCAACTTCACACAAACCGCTCTAAGCAAAGTTTAAATGACATCCTGAATAACAGGGCGCAACCTGAAGAAAGGGAAAAGCCCGCCATTGCCAAAACCCTTGCCGTGAATATCGAAAAAGTTTTCCCCGAAAAAGCCGAGCAAAACGATGAGGATTCGGTTATTCAAGAACAACCTGAAAACAGCCAGTCTCACCCTAATCAAAAGCAATAAAGGCCTATTAATACCTTTTAAAAAAAGGTATATCATTCATCATGAGTGGCCGATTAATAGTGTATTTTCGTTCCCTTTTTCTTTTTACCTTACAGCCCCAAAAAAGTCAACCCTTAATTTTGCGTAATAATGTCCTAATCCCATGAAGGATAAAAATCGTATTGAGGAACTGACCAAGCTCCTGGAAAAATCGATCAGGCAAACACTCAACAATTTTGAGGAGTTAACCACGGCAACCAATGTTATAAACGATCCCGTTTATTTAGAGGCATGGTTGGCCCAGCTATTTGTGTTTGACTATATTGCCAATGCAGCATCGATAAGTCAGGAATTCCGGCAAAATTTTCTTGAAAAGCAATTTAATGAAGTAGAAAGCAATTATTTATACCTGATCCGCAGCGATGACCCCTTGAAAACCGTTGAAAACCGGTTCAATAAGTACGCGGAAATCCCCATGCACCAAGGGGATAGCTGGTTTGAAACCTTCACCCAATCCCTTTACCAAAACCTCCTTGGAAGTAAAAAACACCAGGTAATGCTTGAATCCTACGATTTACCCTCCAGTTCGCAGGAAGTGCTAAGCCCATTCCAGGAAAAAGAAGCCCAACATTTTCACTGGCTCCAATCCGCCATTCCCTTGGTAATCAATAAAAAACAAAAGGCAGAAAAAGCCTGGCAAAATGCTTCTAAAAGCGGGGATCATGAGCAAGAAAGAAGTTGGTTGCAGCGCTTAAAAAAGTGGGCCGGTTTCAACAATTGAGGGCAAAACATTATGAAATCAAATGAGGCCTTCTTTTTTTGACTCAGAAAACAATAAAAAAGGATGCCCTGCTACAAAACAAAAGGTTAAGGTATTCACTTTAATGCTAATGTTTTCTTTAACCCAAACTATGGAAAGATTAAAAAATTAAGTTTCTACTCCAAAAATCTAATGAATGAAGTGGGCTTTTGAAAGGTTTTTATTCATTTAATGGTTAAGACTCCAACTCCAAAAAGAATGATAAAAACCGGGAAAAGCGGAGCTTTTCCCGGTTTAAAGAATTTGCAGCTCAGTTATTGTTTACTCTTACGTCAGTTACCTAACCAACTCAATTTGCTTGGTTTGGTGAATTCCATTTCCTTCTACTTTAAGGAGGTAAATTCCTGCTGCTTCATTGGCCATATTGATCCGGAAATCATGCTCCCTAACCTTTTTCCGGTCAAAATCCCGAATAATACTTCCGGTTTGGTCTAATACCTGAATGGTTAACTCCTTTTCTTTCTCCAGCTTAAAAGAGATGTTAACCCGGCCATTTGAGGGATTCGGATATGCCTCCACATCAAGGTTTTTATCGTTTTCCCCTTTTACGCCAGTGCTGCGAATGGTTTCCACATACCGGAACGTCAGGCCGGATTGGTTGCCTGAGGAATCTTCCGCTTGATAACGAATTTCATAAGTTCCGGAAGGATATCCTTCTTGAATGTAGTCAGAGAAATAGGAACCCTTCTTTCTTACCGTAATATCCTCTTTACCGTAATAATTATCCGTCACCTTATAACTGTCCACATAGGAAGTTTCCTTCCACCGCTGAATTTTTACATAGGATTGACCTTTCAAACTGATTTCAGGGGCTGTTTTATCCACAACCTCTACCATTTTAGTCACAGCTTTTTGGTTGCCTGATGGATCGCTGTAAACCCATTGCATCTCAAACAAGCCTAAAGAATCTGCTTTCCCGTCTTTAAAATGGGTGTAGTAATCCCCCTGTTTTATCAGGGAAAGGTCGTCCTTTTCGTAATAGTTATCGGCCACGTTAGCAATGACATCAGAAGGCTCGACACTTGTGAAAACCCTGATTTTTAAAGTATCTTCTGTTGTGGCAGAAACCTTTGGTGCAAAAGTATCCTGAACCTTGACCGTTCTACTTCTGCTAACCGGTCCATTCCCTGAACTATCGGTTACCGAATAGGTGAGTTCGTAATTGCCAACTTTACTGGTGTTTACCGTTCCGGATTTGGTAAGTGTTATTGATCCTTGGCCCCAGTAATTATCGCTATACTGAACACCGGGATCATTAAAACTGCTGTCTACCAGGACTTCGTAAGGATCGTCACCTTTTAAGCTTACTGAAGGCTCAAGCGTGTCTTTTACCAAGACTGTTCTTGTGGTTTTAGCCTGATTTCCGGCCTCATCCTTGAGCAAATACGTTACCTCGTAGGTACCGACTTCACCTTGATTGACAGTGCTTGACCTGTTCAAATTCGCTACACCACTACAGTTATCAGAGGTCTGATAGCCTGGTTCGGCAAAATTATTACCTACCAGGTGGACGTAGGGGTTGGCATCTTTCAGCGATATTTCCGGCTTTGTAGTATCCGCTTTCACGATGACTTTCCGGGATTTAGTACCTGTATTACCATGGTTATCGGTTGCGGAATAATTGATCTGGTATTCCCCTGCTACAGCGGTGTCTACCTGGTTATCAACCTTAAGCCTGGCAGTAAGGTTTCCATCCCGGTTATCCATTGCCTTGGCACCCGTATCAAAGTTTGCCAATGATTGACAAGCTTGCATTCTTATGGGATTGTTACCATCCAGTGTGATTTCTGGTGGCTCTTGATCCTTAATGATCCTAATGCCATAATCTTCATATTCACCGAAGGCCGGGGTTCCGCAGGAGCCATTGTCGGGTTTGAGAAAGGTCCCAACCCTAAGTTTAGTAACACCTTTTTCAGCCGAGGCCGGAACCGTGAAATCAGGATTCCAGGTAAACGATAAAGACCCGTGCTGCTCAGCTACCAGTTCCTGCTTGCTGTCAAACGATCCATCCTTATCAAAATCCACCCAGATTTTTCGGCTTACTGCGTGCAAATTGGTGTTTCTTTTAACCGTCACATCGTAATTGACACCTTTAGTCAAGTAAGTCGTTTGCTCCTTACTGAAATTCTGATATCGAATTTTGCCATTAGTAGAAGCATTCGCAATCTCATTCAGTGAGAAAAAGCTAATGCCCGCATCGGGGTTGGTATTCATTACATTTGGTGTGCAGTAATCCACCGGATTGATATAGCAGGATTTTTTCAGTGAATCACTTACCGCGTCATTGGAAACAACCAATTTCACATCAAAACAACCCGTATCGTGGAAAATCACATCCGGTTCTTTACTATGGGCATTCGTACTGTTTACAAATTGTACCTTATCCGAAGGCTGAAATTTCCACTCTACATCCTTCCCGCAGGAAGAAGCCGTGTAATCAAAACTTACTACATCGGTTCCCACATCCGGCGTTTGGTTATTAGCGGAAAAGGATTTTTGGTTAATTTGCTGAGGATCCCTGACGTGAATGATTTTTCTTGTGGTATCGGCTAAACCGCATTCACGGGTTACCAGGTAAAGGGTATCGTTTCCGGCTGATTTCGCCTCATATTGATAACGTTTACCCACTTCTGCGAAATCAAAATCGTTCAAATACCAATTCCTGCTAACATGGGAAGTATTGTTGGTTTCAGATTGACTGAAATATTGATGTTGATAGCCTTTACATACCGTATCTTTACCCCCTATACTGGCCTTTGGTACCTTGTAATTGTTACCAGTGCTTTCCCATTCCAGCTTAAATCCTTTGCGGGTTGTGTTTGCATCCGTAGAAAACTCCACGTAAACAGAGCCACTTGTAGCCGTAAAAGCAGTATCAAATCCTGCGTTATCCTTATTACCGCTAATACCACTTCTTCCGTATTTCTGAACATTCCACAAGGGTTCTCCATCGTCTGACTTTCCATCGTAGATCCTGAGGTAATCGGCATATTTTTGCAGATCAAACTCCTTAATGGTCAGCTTAACGGTGTCTGTACAGGGGTTAATGGTATAAGCACAATTTTGGTTATTGCTATAGGTGCCTTCTTTACCACCATCATCGAAAAGGTAATTGTGGTTTTCTTTGGAACGGTCCCCATTACAAATGGTTTTTTCCTCGTTCACCTCTATATAATCAGTGCGGCAAAGGGTATCCCATCTTTTGTTCCCCTTTTTGTCAAGGTTGTAAACGGCCAGGCAAACATCGTATAAGCCGCTTCTCAAAAACCAGATTTCTGGATTCTGACTTTTATCATCTGTTCCCTCAACATAACGGTATCTTGGAAAAGCTCCCTTTAGTACAGGGGTTACATCCCAGCGCCAGCCTGCTACGTGTTTGGATGAAAAATCTTTCAGTTTAACCGTATCAAACCTGAAAATATCGGTGTTTTCCGCGAAGAATCTGGCTTTCGGCTGCTCATGGGGTTTAACAATCTCAATATCCTTGCTTGTGGTATCACTAAGGTTGCAAAAACTATGGGTTATTTTAACCTTATTCGTGCCTAAATTATCAGTGCTTAGCTTTGCTTTAACACCCTTTGCCACTTGTTTCCCATTCAAATACCATTTGAAATTTCCGGAAATATCACCTTCATATTTAACCTCAAATGGGGATTTGTAATAACCGGTATCAGGCACTGAAACCTCAAGGCTATCCGGTTTTTCAATGATATTTGATTCATCGGCCCCAACCGAGGGATTGGCCAAGCAGCGATTATCTCCGTCATAATCCTCATTTATTCGCAGATTTACTCCCCTTAAAAAGCTTTTGCCGGTTTTCAGATGTAAATCTTCATTAGATTTAAACCGGGCATTCTTGCTCCATCCCAGGTCATTTTGGTCAAATTCATTCTGCCTCCAGATCTTAAGGGTTGCGAATTGTTGATTACCTGATTTGAACAAAATGGAAGGATGGTCATAATTGTTACCATTGTAAGTTTCGCCCTTGGCATTAGTCTCTTTGACACAAACAGTTTGCCCACCCTTGAAGTTATTGTTTTTGATGTTATTACGCTTGCCTTTTCTTAAATGCAGGACATAATCACCAGTAGTCGACTTAACGCTGTTGTGATAAAAATTTATTTGTTTGCTGCTATCAATGATGACAGCACTTCCTGAGCCTTTGTGAAGTACCATGTTATTCTGAAAGTCCGTACCAGAACAATTGTAAGTGCTTAATCCAGGGCCGAAATTCCTTTCTATCCGGTTTCGACTGATCAGGGCATTCTTAACCTGGTTACATGTAATGCCTTCACCTGTTGCGGAATCCACCTGATTGTTTTTAATATGTAGATTATTAATGCTTGCAGCCTGGACACCATCCACATCTCCAGCTTGTTTGCCCTTCATTGCCAAATGATTGTCTTCAATGAATGCATTTTTGCAATTAAAAACACGAATCCCTTCTTCCCCGAACTTATACACTTTATTATTTTTGATTTCAGCCGAGTTAATATCTTCTACTTGGATTCCCGTTTCTCTCACCTTCTTAATTTCATTGTTTTTGACCTCCACATTATCTTTTAAATCACCGGCTAATATAGTAATACCATCCCTTCCAATGATATTACCCACCGTATCTTTTAATGTATTATCCAAAACTTTAACATTTGAATAATCTGAAACAAATATTGCCCCTATCCCCCAATTGTGAAAGTTATTCTCCTTTATCTTTATCTTATCACCACTGTTCTGAAATCGCACACTATACTTAAATCCATTACTTGTATAAAAGAAATTATCAACTATTGTCACATCATTACTTCCATTGACGTTTATTCCTTGCCCAGGGTCTGAAAAACCCGGTAAACTAACGGGTGTCTTAATGTAGCAAGATTTAACCGTTATGTGTTCAGCATTGTTAAGTGCATTAAATGCATTGCCTTCACCGGTATTTTCGATTTTCATCTTTTGAAAGGTAATATAATCAGATCCTGAAACGGCAATAGTGGGGTCTGCCCTTCCTATCCAACCACCACTCGTATTAGCAGTGATCTCTGTTTGGGTTTTCCCGGCCCCTTTAAAAGTCAAGGTATTGGAGCGGGAAAGACCATCAATTCCTTTAATTTCAAAAGGTCCGTGGTGGGTACCCGCTTTTATAGTCATTTTAACCGGACCACACACTCCATATTGTTTCAAATCATTTAAGGCATCGCTAAACCGGGAATAATCAGAAGGCCTGCTGCCGATTGTGAAGTTTCCGCTCATCGGCAATGCAATGCTTTTTTTCGCTTCGTCATTGTTGGGGTTTGCGTCCCTCTTACCATTTGGTTTGCTACTGGAAACAAGGATGTTATAATCTTTTGCTGACTCAGCCTTAAAATCACCAAGGTAAATACTGGTATCCTGGCTTTTGCCCAAGGTTTGCCTCAATTTGAAGGCTCCCTGACGATCACCATTCAGTGACCAGGATAACGTTACACTGTCTATTACTTCGTCACCGGCATTGCTAACCGTGGCATAAACTGCTGTTTTCCCAGGGCAAGGGTTATACAAAGAATCCACCGAAACCACTGCTGCATCATGGGATCGTCCATGTGTAAAGGATAGGAGTACTATGGCCATAAATAATGTGGAAGCCATCCCTTTCCAAAGTTGAAGATTACTCCGTCTACCGTTTTTCCGATTGTTTTTACTTACCACAGTCATAGTTTTTCATTTTTTTGTTTCATAGAGGGTAGACGAAATCCAAATCAAGGTGTTGGGTCACAATTAAGCATTCTTAAACCAATTTTTAAGTTTCCAAAATGGTATTTAAATTTGTAATTAACTCAATTACAGTAAATTATTAACTTTTTTCCTTAAATCTTATGAGTACTACATCAGACCTTTACAACCTTATTAATGGATTGACTAAATCGGAGAAGCGATACTTTAAAGTGTTTGCTAAAAAGCATCAATCCGCTGAAAATAAGGATTACCTTACGTTGTTCAATAAAATCGGAGCGTTACCTGAAGCAGATGATAATAAACTAAAGCGTAAATTAAAGCAGTATCAGGGCATCCTTAAGAAACTTCCGGTTCTCAAAAATTACCTTTATCAAACCATTCTGGAAAGCCTCAGAAATTTCCACAAGGATAAATCCATAGACCTGACTATTTACAGGCTATTAGAAACTGTTCATATCCTGTTTGATAAAAATCACCATGAGCAAGTCCTTAAACTTTTAACCAAAGCCCGGGCCCTGGCGGAATCTTATGAAAAACACAGTTTGCTGCTAATCATTAGTGACTGGGAACACACGGTCTACCGTAAAAAAAGGGATAACCAAGCCCTTAAGAAGTTCATTGGGGATGGCTACCCTGAACAACAGGACTTGATGAAAATCCTGGAGAATAAATTCAACCTCCGCAAACTGGAGTCTGAAATATTTGCCCTGAAAGAGGATCTTAATTACGTAAGGAATGAAAGGGAAGCCCGTTTTTTTGATCAGATCATAAGAAATCCGCTCCTAAAGGATGAAAACCAGGCTTTATCCTTTGATGCCAAGAAAAGCTATTATACCACGCTTTATATTTACCATCGCGTAAAAGGCAATTTAGTGCAGGGTTATGAAATGGGTAAACAGATCGTTCATCTGTTTGACCAGTATCCGAAGGAAATTGAAACAAGGCCTCAACAGTACCTTGTAACGATCGGTAATTTATTGGGCATTCAGAAAGAGCTCGGTAAGTACGAAGAATGCGTAAATACACTGGAAAAGTTTAATCCGATCAAGGGTAAAAGCAACCTAATAGATAAGGAAGTGTTTTTACTGGAGTACCAGGTAAGGCTTATTATTAGTTTGGACCTTGGCCATTATAACGAGGGAATCCGATTAAAGGAACCCATACTGGAAGGCTTGAAAAAATATGAAGGGCTAATCCGGCAGGATTGGATCCTGGATTTTTACTTCGACCAGGCTTTATTACACCTTATGGCTGGAAAGTTAGATCAAGCTCTGGATTGGATCAATACCATGCTCAATGCTATGCCTAAGGATCAAATGCTCCAAAAGCATACCTATGCCAGACTGTTAGACCTTATGATTAGGTATGATATGGGAGATAACCGTTATTTGGTTAATGCCATTCGGTCTACTTATCGCTTTTTATCAAGCCGGGAAAGGCTCTATGACTTTGAAAACCTGGTGCTTAAGTTCTTAAAGACATTGCCAAAGGTTAAAAATTGGAGAGAATACAGGAGAAACTTGTTATGGCTGCAGGAAGAATTACAATCATTGGCCCAGAACCCGAATGAAAAGCGGGTAATGAACTATCTCCATTTTCCGGCATGGCTTGAGAGTAAAATAAATCAAATGCCTTTTGCTAAAGCGGTTCAAAAACGAGCCTCTGAGACCGGCTATTTTTAGCGGTCATTTATTTTTCCCGGGTATTGATCAATACCCTTCAGCCCCATTTTTACCGGGAAAGCCGAATAAACGTAGGTAATTATTGCTTATGATGGGCTCAAAAGGATTGTGAAAGGCAATGAAGGTTTTACCCCATCAGGTGTTCTTTAGTAAAAGCGCCAATAAACAAAGCTTTTTCTCTCATGTTTATAGAGGATATATCAGGACATCAACATCCTTTGGTTCAAGCGGGATTTAAGGCTAAAGGACCATACCCCTTTGGAAAAAGCCTGTGAAGCCGATAAACCCCTTTTGATCCTGTATATTCACGAACCAAGCCTAATCAATCATGATCATTATTCGCAACGGCATTTCCGTTTTATCCGTCAATCCATAGAAACCCTCAATAACCAATTAAATCATTATGGCACCCGTATCCTGGTGATAAAAGATGAAGCACCCCGGGCATTCCGTGCTATCAGTCAATTATCGCCTATTGCTAACGTATTTTCCCATGAAGAAACCGGCCTTGAAGTAACTTATAAACGGGACCTGGCATTGGAAGGATGGTTCAGGGAAATGGGAATTGAATGGTGGGAATTTTTGAACAACGGCGTTTTCAGGGGTTTAAAAAACAGGCAGGGATGGGTGAACAAATGGTACCAAAACATGAACAAAGCCGTTGTTGATCCGGATTTGGGGAAAGGCAAA
>CAZJWK010000043.1:0-20346 GCA_964549595.1 uncultured Sphingobacteriales bacterium
TCTTTAAAATCAAAAAGTTGAGTTTTTTAAAAAGCGTTCACAAGTTTTTTTAGCTGGCGTTGATAAGGGCTTTTAAACAATAAAAATTCAAAATTTTTATTGTTTGATCCACCCCCAAGACGTGTGCCCCAAAAAATTCAATAGAAGGGCACGGCCAACCACCCCAATTACAAGTTCTCAACTTAAATAGGTATTTTATTATTAGATCAAAACTTCTCAAAAACATTTCCATAAAATTCATTGTAGAACCAAAAAAATAAAGTGCTTTCGCACTTTTTTATTGCATAGTTTCGGTTTAAAAAGGATCAATAAAAGGTTTAAAGGTAAATGTTGGGTTTATAAATTAGCATTGAGCGTAAATTTAATATTATTTTCTGGTAGTCAACCAGAATTTAATTGAAGCGGATTTTTAGTGGCTTGGTCTATAAAAATTTTAGTTAAAAGGTTTCTCTTAGTTTCTGATAAATTTATAGGTTTGTAGCTGAATAAAAACAAAAAAAAAACATCAGTTATGAAAAAATTAGCCTTATTACTCAGTCTGTTTATTGTGCCCTTGTTTTATGCAAGTGCTACCACAGAAAATCCTCACAACCTTAATAAGGGTCAGTTTGAAAAGGATTTTCAGGAATTGAAGCAATTAGAGGCTCATGTCAAGGGTAATGCCTCAACCACTTACCGAGAAGTGAAAAACAACAATCCCGAGTTGTTGGAAGGCATTAACATTGCTAAAAGCAGTAATGCCAAGGCAATGGCCACCGGTTTCTCATTCAGTGACATTGAATGGGGTCCTTTCGCCTGGGGATTTTGCTGTGCACCCGTAGGCTTTTTTGTCGTAGCCATTAATGATGACAAATCCAAAAATGAAAAAATCTCTTTTTGGATTGGCGCAGGGGTTAGTGCTGTCTTTTCGCTTATAAGTACGATTGCAAGTGGTGGGGCAGGTGCTTAACAATTTTTAGATGATAGTTTAAAAGCGTTTGATTTCTAAAACCCAAAATCGTTTTATCGGTTTTGGGTTTTTTTTGGTACTCGGTGTAATGTAAATGGGTAGTATCAAGTTAATCTTTTGGGTGCTCCTCCTTTCATTAATTGTTTATTGCTAAATTGCGGAATTGATCATCCCAGAACCAAATCTCTAAATTGGTACGCTGTTGAATCATTAAGGGCTTGGCCATTGATTAAAAAATTAATTAATTTTGCGATCGACACACCTAAAATGAAAATGTTATGAGACAATTATTTTTAGTAACACTGCTACTAACTGGTTTTTACGGTTCTCTTTCTGCTAATCAAAATCCAATGCAATTTGACCGTCAAAAATTTGAAGAAGATTTTGATAAGTTAAAGCAATTAGAGCATTACGTTTCAACTCATGATTTATCAGGTGTTCAAGGTTTAAAAAAACGGAAGCCTGAACTTTTAAAAGGGGTAAATTTGGCTTCTTCTAATACCTCATCTGCCGTAGCAAAAGGATGGTCCTTTAGTGATATGGAATGGGGCCCTTTTGCCTGGGGATTCTGCTGCTGGCCCGTTGGGCTTTTTACCGTAGCCATTAATGATGACAAGTCTAAAAACGAAAAGATATCCTATTGGATCGGTGCTGGTACCTCTACAGTTGTTGGGGGATGTGGTACCTTCTTTTTCCCTGTATTAGGTTCCCTGGGCAGCGGTTAATGGGTTCATAGGGAATTTTAAGGGTTGAATAAACATACCCAATAAATTTGTTAAAATGAAAGGTGACTCCTTGTTAATGCTTAAAGCTTATGGCTTTTTTTTAAAAAGTTTTTTCGGTGCTATTGAAATCAACAATAAGCTTTTTAAGCAGCTATCAATTTTGGTGGTTGCTTTAATAGGGTTTACTTCAGCCCTTGATGGCCAACCCTACAATAGGTTGACAGCGGATTTTTCCCTTAAGGAGATAGATGAAAAGGACTCGGCAAGGTTGATAACAGGAAAGGTTTATTTCGATCAAGGGAATAAGCAGATCGTGTACGATATTCAATTTCCCCGAAATTCGCTTTGGGTTATCAATGACTCTTTTATTTATAAGATAAAAGGCGATAGTCTGATCAGTAGAAAACCTGTGGGTAAATTAGTGGCTTTCTCGATATTTAACCTTGCATTAAGTGGTGATCTGGAAAATTACGGGTTGGCCAAAACCCCCTATAATTTAGAAAACGTAAGGGAAAAGGACGGAAAAACCATAATGACGTGGAAGCCCCCCGAAAAACTAAATGATAAGTTCGGTAAAATTGAGTTATCGAGAAAAGGGCAGGAAATTAATGCTTTGATTTCTTATGATCCGAAAGGTGGATTGATTGGGCAGCAATTTTTTCGGGATTTTGTAAAGGTGGAGGGCCTCTTATTTCCCCAAAAAATCTATCAGAAAATTTACACGAAAAAGGGGATGCGAAAGAAAATTACCAGTTATTCAAACATCAAACTAAATAATTTTAATAATGAGGAAGGCTTTTATGTTAATCTTTCTGACCGGATTGATAATTTCAGCCAATAGCCAGACAAAAACGGAAATGGAGCATTTAAAAAAACTTGATAAACCTTCTTTTCATCAACATGATTATTCCCAGATTAAAAACAATGTAAAAAACGAATATCAATTTTTATCTTCTCGTTTATTTTTATTCTACAAATATTTTATTTCCAGCCAGGATGCTTCTCAATGTAGTTTCACCCCATCTTGTTCGGTTTATGCCGCACGGGCCATTAATAAACAAGGGGCTGCGATCGGTTTGATCAATTTTTTTGATCGATTCACCCGGTGTAATAATTTAAGCCCCGAACTGTATCCGAGGCATCCAGAAACCAAGCTTCTTTATGATCCGGTTGAGTAGTGTGTTAATCTCTTTTCTGGTGGCTTTTCATTTTACCGCCGCCCAGTCCGATATTTATAATTACCAAAACACGGTAGAATATGCCGATTACCTTTTTAATTCCAAAGAATTTGACCTCGCCTCAGAGGAATATGAACGTTTGCTCTTTCTAAAGGATAGCATAACCTTTAAATACCGCCTTATTAGGGCTTACGACCTTGGTGGTAAAGATTCCCATGCCATTAAAAGGGTTCGGGATTTTTATCCCAACTTGACTGAAGTTCCGTCAAAAGTTTCCAAGGCTTACCTTACGCTTTTGATAAATAATAAGGCTTACCCCAAAGTAAGAAATTTTTTGAAAAAAAATAATTCCCTGCCTCAATCGGAATCATTGTTTTACAATGCTTCGAGCAACCTGCTTCAAACCCGTTGGGAAGTAACTTATAAATTGCTTAAAGATACATTTCAGGCGAATTTGCCTTTTAAAAAAGATTATCAAACCATTGCGAAAGAGGCCCTGGAACATCCCAGAAAAAGTCCGGGATTAAGTTTAGCCATGTCTACTGTTGTCCCTGGTTTGGGTAAAATTTATTCCGGTCGTTGGAAGGACGGGTTGGTCTCTTTACTATTTGTAGGGGGTACAGCATGGCAAGGTTATCGCGGTTTTCAGGAAAAAGGGGTCAAAAGTGTTTTTGGATGGATTTATTCTGCTTTAGGCTTTGGGTTTTACCTGGGAAATCTTTATGGTTCTTACAAAGCTGCTGAAAATTACAATGAAGATGTGGAAAAACGTTTCAGGGAAAGGGCTTATAACGCTTATAGCCGTTATAAGCGTTCTCGTTACTGATGGCTTAAAAACGGTAAGCGCTCAGACGTTAAAGGAGACTTTCCGCTTCTGCCAAAACCAATTCGAATCGGGCAGATACCAAAATGCCATTGAAGCAGGCAGGCGTGTCATGTTCTTTGACAGTGCTTCCCGATATAAGGATTCTACCAGTAAAATTCTGGGGAAAGCTTATTTTATGCTTGGGCGCTTTAACCGATCCGCCCATTACTATGACCTGGCTTATGAATATGCTTCCAATAAGGAAAAATCCCCAAACCGGTTCCTTTTGAGTAAGGCCAAGGCTTTGTTGATGAACAAGGATTACAACCTGGCTAAAGCAGAGTTGCTTAGCATACCGGGTGAAGTTGAAAGACAAAAAAAGCGGGAGAAAAGCTTATTATTAGGTATAGCAGCGTATAAAAAAGGAGCTTTTGACAAAGCCGAAGGGCATTTCCTTAAAGCCGTGCCGCAATCTGATTCTGCCAGAGTAGCCCAATTATTCCGTAAAAATGAGCGGTTAAAGCGTTACGATTCTTGGGTGCCGAGGATCATGAGCCTTTTAATACCCGGAAGTGGACAAATGGTATTGGGGGATTTTAAAAATGGGATTAATTCCCTTTTGCTCACAGGGGGCATTTATGCACTTTTTATTTCCACAGCACGGACTTATACCGTTTTGGAGGCTATTATCGGGGTTTTCCCCACCTTTCAAAGGTACTATATGGGTGGTTATCAAAAGGTACGGGATATTCAATTGCGTAAAAAAGCCAAGAAACGCCATAAAATCTACCAGGATCTTTTAAACCTTTACGAGAAGAATAACCAGTAAGCTTAACCAGTATTTACTTCTTTTCTAAGAAGGAACCATTGATTTAAACCAAATGGCTAAAGCCAAGCTACGCTTTAATAAAGGGTTTGACGAACCTTTCTCCTGGAGAAAAATCGAATCTATCCGACCTCATTTAATGGCTAAAAGAATTTTTTAGTTAATTTTAAAAATACTTCTGAACCTTTTTTTAATTTGCTTTTTTAAACTGAGGCGGAAAAAATGGCCAATGTTATAAACTCGAAGATTCAAACCACGTAATCAATCCTGATAAAAGAATTCCGTTCAATAAATATTCAAAAATTAGGTAAATATTTATGAGAATTTTTTCCCTTATAATAGTCACTGTGGTTTTATTTAGCCAGTTGAGTGCTCAGCAATCCGACCAATTAAAGTCATTGTACAAAAAGCAAACCCGTCAATTCACTATGCCGGATGGTGTAGAATTGGCTACTGATATTTATTTACCGATTCCAAAGCGGAACATAAAGGTTCCGGTAAATATTCAGGGTGTAAATGTAGACAGCTTAACCATTTTTCCAAAGGGAGAACAATACCTGGTTTATGATTCTGTCAACGGGAAACCGAATCCCAACCCCAGGCAATTGCCCCTGATTTTTAATCGTACCCCTTATGATAAGCAGACCCAGCAACAATTGGCTGTTTTATCTTTTCTTGGTTATGGCATTGCAGTACAGGACACGCGTGGGCGGTATGCTTCGGAAGGGGTTTATTATCCCTTTATTAGTAATGGCTGGAAAACAGCACCCTATCACCCTTCTTTCAATAACCTGTTAGATAAACGGTCCCCCGGTAGTCCTCAAAACTCAAATAATTATTCGGATGGATCGAATTCTATCAAATACATCCTGAATAATTTGAAAAGAGGTATTGATACTGACGGGGATGGCCAAACCGATAAGACAATACCCCTAAGCAATGGGTCAATTGGTATGTTTGGTGCCTCCGCATCCGGGTATAACCAATACCGTGGTGCAGCCTCCCTTGATCCCGTTCCTTCTGATAGCCCGGGTCTCAAATGCCTTTTGCCTTTAGTAGCTACAGGGGAGTTTCACCAGTCAACGGGTTTTCACAACTTTGTTTACAGAAAGGGATTGGTAGAATCGTGGCTTAAAGAGGTTGTCAAGGCAAATTTGGGCAAGGATTCATCCGTGATAGCCAATGATCAAAGTTTAACGAATTCAATCCATACTGTTTCGGATTATCCTTTCGATTCAGTTGATAAGGTTGCCGGCAAGGCTATCGATCACACTACCCTTCATCAATATTCAACGGGAAAGCCCGGATTTTATCCGACTTCACCGGTTCGCGATGAGATGGACATTAGCCGGGCCCGGTTAAATACCAATGGAAAAGGAGATCCCAGGGGTTCAGTAAGCCGTTATACCAAAATGGATGTCCCCACTTACCATTTAACCGGCTGGTGGGATATTTTTATCAACGGGCAAATTCAAACTTTTGATTATATCAATCGCCATACTGATCAAAAGGAAAATCTATTGGTTATTGGTCCATGGACCCACCAAACACTTGGAGAACAAAAAGTAGGAGATATTGAATTTCCCGCCAATGTGCGAAACATTATAGGAAAGGCTGACTTGGATGAAATGAGCCTGGGCGATTTATTGAACTCTGAATTGTTCCTGTGGTATCGCAATAACCTAAATCAAAATGATTACCAAAAAATCGGTGAACCCAAATTTGTCATAAGGGAAAGAAATCAATGGCAAAATGCCGGTGGAGTGGAATATAAAGCGCCTTCAGAGAATTATTACATTGACTATAAGACTATGCTTGCTTTCCTTTCGGGGAATACAAGCTTAAAAAAATTCCCTGTCGATGTCAAAGGGCCTTTGGGCAATGTGACTACAAGAAAAATTGATATACCAGCATTGTCAAGTCCCATTTTTCAGGGCCTTAATTTTAAGGCGCCTAATCAGCCATTCAATAAATCTTTTGAACAAATTCCTAAAGTGCGGTTTTATGTACCCGGTCCGGAAAATGAAAAAGGCGGCAATTACTGGTTCATGGCAGATAGCTTTCCGCCCCAAAATGCCGGCATTCAAAAACAGAAAGTTTATTGGCTGGGAGGCAGAGCGTTGGGCATTAATTCCGCTTCAAATGAAAAACATAAGGACAGCTTTAGGCATGACCCCATGGAGCCAGTACTTACGGTAGGGGGCAATAACATGAATGTCCGCACACCCGATAGTACCCGTAATAGTCAAGGCCCGATGAACCTTAAAAATTACCAAAATGAGACCCTGCCAAAGGATCATATCCTGGAATGGGAAACCAAAACCATAGCGGACTCCCTTTCCCTCATGGGTAAACCCTCCATGACCATGCAATTCAAAAGTCGCTATTCAGAGCCTTCCATTATGGACAAGCTGACCAATACCCAATTTTTTGTAAGGATTGTGGATGTTTACCCTGATGGCCGGGAAATTTTGGTGACCGAAGGCGCTGTTAATGCGTTTGCCCGGAAGTATACCAAACAATTGGTCCAGCAACCCGAAAAGAACCAAAAAATCCCGTTTCCGATTGACACAGTTTCCTTTGAAAATATCAAAACCGGAAAAACTTACCAACTGAAATTTAACCTCTTACCCATTGCTTATACTTTCGGAGATGGTCATAAACTAAAGGTTGTCATCTCCAGCAGCAATTATCCCAAATACCAGGTAAGCCCCGGCCTACCCATGGTAGATGGTGAATTTTTCCGGTGGAATTTTCAGGATGGCCAAATCAAAAGCCATCCAACCGGAGTCAAGAATCCTCGTAAGTTGATCAATTCCGTGGTTTCAGGGCCTAATAAAACCACATTTATCAAATTACCGGTTTATGGCAAAACCCTTCAGGTAGACAGTAGCCGAATTGATACGAGCAGTGCCAACATTAGGGAAAAAGGAAAAACTTCCCCCAACGTATCCATTTATCCTAATCCAGCCGAAAATATCGCAAACGTGGATGTTTCCACTAATGGTTCTATTGATTATTGCCTGTTCAATGCTCAGGGAGAATTGGTCCGCTGCGGCAATGAAGCTCCGTCTTTCACGCTAAAACTGCAAGGCCTTAAGCCAGGAGTATATTTTATCCGATTGAAGGATAAAGCGGGCTTTCAGACAGTAAAAAGGGTTGTTAAACAACCCCTATAGCTTTGAGCTTTTAAAATAATATTTTATAAATCCGTTAATTTAATTTTGGTTAAGGGTTTTATGGGATTTAAGTTCGCGTGTGCCGGTATGGTTTGTCAATTCGCAGATTTTTAATAATTTCAATCCTATAATTAAAAAATGAAGCCTATGGAAACTATACTTGTACCCATCGACTTTTCTGATCATTCATTAAATGCTTTGGCTCGGGCAGTAGACTTTTCCAAAGTCCTGGAAGCGGATGTTCAGTTAATTTATGTCAAACCCTCGGGGATGTTAAAATCCCTTTTCGGAAATAGTTCCGAAAAAAGCATTGCAGAGGATGAAATTCAGAAAAAGATGAAAAGCCTGAACCAACAGCACGGTAGGGAATTAGTGCTTCACGAAAGGGAAGGAGCAGTTTACTCCAACATTGTAAGCGTAGCTGAAGAAAAAAATGCCGACCTAATCATAATGGGTACGCATGGCCATTCAGGTTTTGAAGAATTCTGGGTAGGTGGAAATGCTTATAAAACCGTTAGTGCTGCTCCCTGTCCCGTCATTACCATGCGGGAAACATTTGTGAAGGATAAACTGGAAAACATTGTCTTACCCATTGATCAATCAGCCCATACCCGGCAAAAAGTTCCCTTGGTTAAGGATATTGCCAACAAATTTGGCGCTACTGTTCATGCGGTCGGTATTTGTACAGATAGCGATGATGAAACTGTTTTTAGAATGCGGCAATACCTGAATCAAGTGACTGATTTCTTGGAGGAGCATAATGTAGAATTTAAAAAGGATATGTTATTCGGGAAAAACATTACGGAAATTACTTTGGATTATTCGCAACAAAATAATGCGGATTTGATCTCTATAATGACCGAGCAGGAAATCAGTCCCAGTAATTTGATAATGGGTGCATTTGCCCAGCAGATGGTTAACCATTCCAGTATTCCCGTTATTTCAACCCGGCCCAATCCCAGGTATGAAGGTAGACTTACTTATTAGATTTTTTTAAATAGGTGGGTATGTAATACTTATTATGATGCTTAGTTTCCTGATTGAAGTTTTTGGTCGGATATTTATCGGTGTGTCTCCTTGGGCTAAAGGGATGAAAAAAATAAATCCGGCCAAAAACGGCTCTGAAAATATTGCTTGAGCGCCTACTTCAATAAATTTTTAAAGCCATTCAATCAGGGTTTGTTATTATAGTTCATTCAAAACCTAATTAATCTTGCCGGTGGTTGAGATGAGTTGTTAATTTTATAGTGAGTCTGTTTCAACCTTTTTCTGCGCTATGGCCCTAAACAATTTAAAAATGCCCCTTTTGGATCTTTTTTGTCTGGGTCGGAAAGGGGCTTTTTTTGGACAGTATTGGATTTTCCCCTTTTAATTCCTTTTTAATGTTAAATCTTTGAGAAATTAGCGCTTCCGAATGAATAATGCCATGCCATTGGTGAACCCTCAAATTTTGATTACTTCAAACAGTACGTACTGGATAAATACCAATGCATTTATGATATGGGAACAAACTAAAAACCTTTTGATTTACTTTCTGCTTTTTTTAATGCTGACAGGAATAAACAATTTTGCCGTGAAGGCGCAGAATAAGCAAAATAAATTGTCCCTTGAAGAGTGTATTCAATATGCGATTAATAAGAATTTACAATATCAGGAAAGCACTTTGGATTCCAGGCAGGGTGAAGTTAAATTAAAACAAAAGCAACTGGAACGCTATCCATCCCTAAATGCGTCTTTAAGTCAAGGTTTTCGGTTTGGCCGGAATATAGACCCCTATACCAATACTTTTGTCCAACAAAGTATCAATTCCAATACATTTTCCCTTAATTCTAATGTTTCTTTGTTTCAGGGTTTTAAACTCCATAAGCAAATAAAAAGCAGTCAATACAACCTAAGGGCAAGCCGCAAAAATGAGGAAGCTTTAAAAAACGATATCAAACTTCAGGTGACTTCCTATTACCTGGACGTGTTACTTCAAAGGGAAAGGGTGGATAATGCAGAATCCAGGAAAGCGAATACCAAAAAGTTATTAAAAAAGACCCGTTTATTGGTAGAGAGTGGTAAGGTCAACAAGGCCAAAGCCCTGGAACTGGAAGCCCAATTGGCTAAAGATGAATCGGAACTGGTGAAAGCCAAAAACCAGTTTGAGTTGGCTAAGCTTAACCTTAGCCAGTACATGAATCGGAAAAAGCAAAAAGGTTTTTCGCTTGAAAAAATTGATATACCGGATACCTTAAATCCCCTCAAAGCGGAGGATATTGAAAAAGTCATCCGGAAAAATTACGAACGCTTACCACGGATTCAGGAAGCCCGTTACCGCTTAAAAAGTGCTGATTTTGCGCTGAAAGGTGCCAAAGCAGGGCGGTGGCCATCTTTGCAATTTGACGCTTCTATCAGCAGTGGTTACTCCTCCAGAAATAAAAAACCTGGGAGCTATACCAGGTCTTTGGATACGGTAGGTTATGTAGCGTCTTCAGAAAATCTTGTGGTTCGGCCATCCCTTGAACCCAATTTTAAAACGGTTGCTTTTTGGGATCAAATCAATAACAACTTTAGCCAGGTTATGACCTTCCGTTTAAATATCCCCGTATTTAGAAATCACGCCATTCAACAACAAATTAAAAATGCCAAAATTCAGCAAGAAAAAGCCCGAATAAATTTGAGTAAGGAGAAACAAAGGTTAAGAAAACAGATCCGCAAGGCCTTTGTGCAAGCGCAGAACCATTTTGAGGAATACCAGGCAGCCCGTAAGCAATTGGCGTCTCAGAAAGCTTTGTTCCGTAAGGCTAATTTGCAATATGAAGAAGGTAGCATGAGTTTTTACGATTGGCAGACGAATAAAAATAACCTGAAGCAATCCAGAAATAAATTTTTACAATCCAAGTACCAATACCTTTTCAATAAAAAACTTTATGAGTTTTACCATGGTAAACCTTTGTCCCTGAATGAAAATCCTTAAACCATTTTAATAACCATGGCTGATGCCGGCGGAATGAAGAAAAAGCGGATCTTAGTAGTCCTTATTGTGCTTATAGCCATGGTGGGTTTGAGCTGGGCCCTGGGTTGGCTTGGAGGCAAAAAACTTAAAAAGGTGGAGACAGCCAAAGTAAAAAAGCGGGAAATTGTTGAAAAAGTGACCGCAAGCGGTAAATTAAAGCCTGAAAAAGAAGTAAAAATTACGGCCGATGTGTCCGGAGAGATCATAAATTTACCGGTAAAAGAAGGCAAAAAAGTTAAGCAAGGGGCGTTATTGGTTGAAATTAAACCGGATGTTTACGAAGCTGCTGTTGAAAGAAGGACGGCGAGTTTAAACAATGCCAAGGCTAACCTGGCCAATGCCAAAGCCCAATTAAATCAGGCAAAAGTCCGGCTTAAAAATGCCAAAAAAGCTTATAAACGGAATAAAAAACTTTTTGAAAAAGAGGCCATCTCCGAATCCGAATTTGAAAAGGTAAAAGCAGAATACAGAACCAAAAAAGCTCAGGTGAAAGCTGCAAGGCAAACTGTGGAAGCCTCCCGCTTTAATGTGGAAAGTGCAAGGGCTAACCTGAGGGAAGCCCGCGACAAATTAGATAAAACAGAAATTTATTCCCCTGCAAAGGGTACCATATCAAGCCTTAGTGTAGAAGAGGGTGAACGCGTTGTGGGAACCCAGCAAATGGAAGGTACGGAAATCCTTCGTGTTTCGGACCTTCAAAGCATGCAAATGCATGTAGAGGTTAATGAAAACGATATCATAAACATACGAGAGGGAGATACAGCAGAAATTGAAATCGATGCATTTGTTGACAGGACCTTTCAGGGAGTGGTTAGCCATGTCGCAAACTCAGCAAAACAACAGGCCCAAACTTCTACAAGCTCAGATCAGATTACTAATTTTGAGGTAGAAGTAGATATTTTACGCTCATCATACGAGGATATTGTGGATAATACGCGAAAAGTAGCTACACCATTCAGGCCCGGAATGTCCGGAATGGTTAGGATTAAAACTGATAAAGTAAGCAATGCCGTTTCAGTGCCTATTTTGGCAGTCACTACACGGCAATTAACAAATGAGAAAAATAAGGACGGCAACTCCCCCTTATCAGAAGTTGTATTTTTGTTCCAAGATGGCCGGGCTATTCGGCAAAAAGTGAAAACAGGAATTCAGGACAATTACTTTATCCAGATTAAAAAAGGGGTCAATGTAGGCCAAAAGGTAATTAGTGGCCCATACAGTGCTGTTTCTAAAACCATTAAAGATAGTACACGTGTCCGGCAAAAACCCGACAAAAAAGCCCCATAATATGGGTCCCAATATAGCGGTTATTGGAAGTGGAAGTTGGGCCACTGCCTTACTGAAAGTGCTTGAGTACCGTGGCCATCATATCCGGTGGTGGCTTAGAACCCCTAAATCTTTAAACTACGTCAAAAAGCACAGAAAAAATCCCAAATACCTGAGTGCAATCGATATCGACCTGAGCAAAATCCAATTGACCAATGACCTTCAGGAGGCTGTCAGGGACTCAGATATTTGTTTGTTAGCGATCCCGTCTTTTTTTCTGAAAAATGCCCTGGATGAATTACCGGCTGATGTGTTTGAAGGCAAATTGGTGATTTCAGCCATAAAAGGTATCGTGCCAAGTCATGATCAATTGGTGTCAGAGTATTTGTTTGAGGCATTTAATTTATCCCATGACCATTTCATCAATATTAGTGGGCCCTCACATGCGGAAGAGGTGGCCTCCGGCCGGAGAACTTATTTGACTTTAGCGGCTCATGATTATTCAAATGCCGATTACATTGCGGGATTATTGAAAACCAACAATATAACCATCAACATTTCAAAAGATATTTTGGGTTTGGAATATGCGGCTGTTTTGAAAAATGTTTATGCAATAGCCGGAGGCATTTGCAATAGCCTTGGCTATGGCGACAATTTCCAGGCTGTTTTGGTGTCCGCTGCTGCCAGGGAAATGGATAAATTCCTGGAAAAAGTGGCAAAAAGCGAAAGGAATATCCTGGAAAGTGGTTATTTAGGAGATCTTTTAGTGACTGCCTATTCTCAATTCAGCAGGAACAGAACATTTGGCAACATGATAGGAAAAGGGTACGGAACCAATGCGGCCTTAATGGAAATGAAGATGGTCCCGGAAGGGTATTATGCCATAGAACCGGCCTACCATTTGGTGAATCATTACGGGGTTGATGCACCCCTTCTTATCGCAGTGCATCAAATCCTCCATGAAGGAAGGCAGGCTGATGAAACCATTGCAGAAATAACGGAAGAATTGGGTTGAATTAAATTTTAATCAAACTTGCCATTTTTTGATGGAATGATATGCTAATTTTGCGCCTTTGCCACAAACAAAATTAAAGCGTTTGACAAGGACCAGATTTGCGATAGTGGGTTTTGGGAATATTGGCAAGCGGCATGCGAATATTTTGCATAATATGCAAGATGCCGAGTTGACTGCTGTCGTGGATATTGATTCTTCAGAAAAATCGAAAGTAGCGGAAAGCTACGGGGAAATTTTTTTTAATTCCCTTCATGATTTCTTTGAGGAAGGTTATGAAGCGGATGTATTGGTTGTGGCAACCCCAAACGGTTATCATTATCAGCAAGCTTACCAGGGTTTGGAAAGGGGTTATCATGTGTTGGTAGAAAAGCCGATTACATTATCTACTAAAGCTTGTTCAGATTTGATCGAAAAGGCGAGGAATGTAGGAAAGGAAGTCTTTTGCGTTTTACAAAACCGTTATAGTCCTCCGGCGAGATGGCTAAAATATGTTATCGATCAAGCCCTTTTGGGTCGTATTTTCCTCGTGGATGTGCATTGTTTCTGGAACCGGGATGAAAAATACTACGATCAAAAAAACTGGAGGGGTGACGCGCAGCTGGACGGCGGAACCTTGTTCACCCAATTCAGCCATTTTATTGATCTTATTCTGTGGGCGTTTGGCGAAGTAAAGGAGAGTGAAGGTCGGTTTTTTAACTTCAATCACCAGAAGCTTATCGATTTTGAGGATAGTGGCATTTTACACCTGAGCATGAACAATGGAGCCAAGGTGGTTTTTACATATTCTACCTCTGTTTGGGAAAAGAATATGGAAAGCAGTATTTCCGTCATAGGAGAAAAAGGCAGCTTAAAAATTGGCGGGCAATATATGGACCGGATTGACCATTGCCATATAAAAGATTATGACCAACCTGAAATATCCCCTGTTAATCCTCCTAACGATTATGGCCATTACAAGGGTAGTGCTGCTAACCACTTTTTTGTGCTGGAAAACATGATTAAAGCATTAAATGGTGAAACTTTTGAACTTGCCCGGCCGGAAGAGGCCTGCAAAAGTATAGCTTTGATAGAACATGTCTATCAAAAAGGGAATCTATCGCACCCGGGGAATGATGAACAGGGTTTTTAAAACCTATTTTTTAATTCCACTCCTTAAAATATTGAGAAATGCAGGAAAATTTTTCCGCTTAAATTACCATTCCTGCGGCAATGGTATTATTGGTATTTTCATCAATAATGACCATGCTCCCGGTTCCTTTGTTTTTGGTATAGGGGTCAATGTATAAAGGCTGTGAAGTCCGGATTTTGACCCTTCCGATGTCATTCAGTCCGATTTTCTTATCGTCCTCTACGCGGTGCAGGGTATTGACATCAATTTTATAGAGCACTTCCTTGATCATGCCCCTAACTTCGTGGGTATTGTGCTTAATGGCATATTTACCCCTCGGAACAAGTGGTTCATGGTACATCCAGCAAATCATAATGTCGAAATCCTGCTTTGCTTCAGGTTGGTTATGTTCTTTGACGACCATATCACCCCTGCTAATATCGAGGTCATCTTCCAATTCCATGGCCACGGCTAAGGGGGGATAAGCTTCTTCTAAGTTTTCTTTAGCCAGATGGATATTTTTAACCTTTGTCTGGAAACCTGAAGGCAAAGCCATCACATCATCACCGGGTTTAAACACCCCGCCTTCCACACGTCCGGCATAACCCCTGTAATCATGATAACCCTCCCGTTGTGGCCTTATTACGTATTGAACAGGGAACCTGGAATCTACGTAATCGTAATCTGTGGTTAAAGGTACGTTTTCAAGGTTATAAAGTAAAGAAGCTCCGTGATACCAATCCATGTGATGGGAACCTTCAACCACATTATCTCCGTTCAGGGCGCTGATGGGAATAAATTCCAAATCCGGGATATTGATTTTTGATATAAAAGAGAGGAAATCTTGTTTAATATTTTCAAATACTTCCTCACTGTAATCAACCAGATCCATTTTGTTGATACAAACAAACACGTGATTAATACCAAGGAGGTTTGTGATAAAGGTATGCCGGCGAGTTTGTTCAGTAACTCCTTTTCTGGCATCAATTAGTATGATGGCCAGTTCAGAGTTAGAAGCACCGGTAACCATATTCCGGGTATATTGAACATGGCCGGGTGTATCGGCTAAAATAAATTTTCGCTTAGGGGTGGCAAAATAACGATAAGCCACATCAATGGTAATGCCTTGTTCACGTTCAGCCTTAAGCCCATCGGTTACCAGCGCCAGGTTTGTGGTGTCTTCTCCACGGCGTTTACTGGTCTCTTCAACAGCTTCTAATTGATCCTGAAAGATCGTTTTGGAATCAAATAACAATCTGCCTATTAGCGTACTTTTACCATCGTCAACACTTCCGGCAGTAGCAAACCTTAATAAGTCCATATAATCACTGAGTTTCCCGTTTGGTTACTAAATAGCGATATTTTTTAAAAATATCCTTCTTTTTTCCGGTCTTCCATAGAAGATTCTGACCGTTTATCGTCAGCCCTTCCTGCCCTTTCTGTCACCCTTTCGGTGGAAACTTCGTCAATGACTTCCTTAAGGGTGGAAGCGTCAGAGACAAAAGCTCCGGTGCAAGTCATATCTCCTACAGTCCTAAAACGTACATTTAATTCTTCTACTTTTTCATCCTCCGCCGGTTGCACAAATTCCGAAACGGCTAAATATACCCCGTTTCTTTTGACTACGGATCTTTTATGGGAAAAATAAATTTTTGGTAAAGGAAGGTTCTTTTCATAAATATATTGCCAGACGTCCATTTCAGTCCAATTACTAATGGGGAAAACCCTGAAATGCTCTCCGGGTTCCTTTCTACCATTAAAGGTATTCCAGATCTCGGGTCTTTGCTGCTTGGGATCCCATTGACCAAATTCATCCCTGTGACTGAAGAAACGTTCCTTGGCACGGGCCTTCTCTTCATCTCTACGGGCTCCGCCAATGGCTGCATCGAATTGGTGTTCCTCAATGGCATCCATTAAAGTGACTGATTGAAGTTTATTACGGCTGGCATTAGGACCTTTTTCTTCTTTCACACGGCCCTGATCTATTGAATCCTGTACATATTTGACAATTAATTCCGCATCATAATCGTTAATTACCTTATCCCTGAATTGAATGGTTTCTTCAAAATTGTGACCCGTATCCACATGCACAATAGGAAATGGTATCCGGGAAGGGAAAAAAGCTTTGTAAGCCAAATGCAGAACAATCACGGAATCTTTTCCCCCTGAAAAAAGTAACATGGGATTTTCAAATTGCGCTGCTACTTCCCTTAACACAAAGATCGATTCTGCTTCTAATTGCTCCAGGTGTGATAGCGAATAATCTTTCATAGCGTTTTTGCTTTCTTTAGAAGCCCTTTTTCAGAAAGTGCAAAGTTAAATTTTTTCTATTAAGTTCCCTTAAATCGCCACCAATTATTTCCCTAAAGCACTTTTTGCTTAAAGGTTATTCAATGTAAGGTTTAACGCCTTTAAAAAGGCTTTCTACGCTCTCTTCAATGGATAATTGATCAGTGCGGATTTCAATGGCCGGGTTTTCGGGTTCCTCAAATTCACTATGAATACCGGTAAAGTCCTTTATCCCACCTGACCTTGCTTTTTGGTAAAGTCCTTTCACATCCCGCTCTTCACAAACAGCTAATGGACAGTTGACATAGACCTCATAAAAATCTTTTTCCTGAATAATATCTTTTGCTAAATTCCTGATTTCCAAGGTGGGGCTTATGAAGGAGTTAATGGTGATGATACCGCAATCCACAAAAAGTTTGGCAGCTTCGGCTACGCGTCTAATGTTTTCTTGCCTTTCTTCTTTTGAAAAACCCAGGTTATTGCAAAGTCCGGATCTAACATTATCGCCATCCAATAATTTTGTAAGGAAGCCCTCATGGTATAACTTATTTTCAAGTCCTTTGGCAATGGTACTTTTTCCTGACCCTGAAAGTCCGGTCATCCAAATGGCGATGCTACGCTGTCCCAGCTGCCTTTCTTTGTCTTCCCGGTTCAGGATATGGTCAAAAATCGGGTGAATGTTTTCCAAAGCTTAATACATTTTTTGCAAAGGTAAGGAGGTATGCATTAAAATGAAACGGGGATCAATTATTTGAGGGAAGTAAAAGGCAAGAAAATCATCTTTAAAAAAGTTTGATAGGATAAGATGGTAACTCAAATAGCTTTAACCGGGTTCCAGGCCTGGATTATTTCCGGTTTATTTTAAATTTGGACGCTAAAACCATTTTTTTAATATGATTCGGCATGATTGGTTACTATTCCGCTATATACGTGTAATTAAACAGGGGAATGGTATGGGCGCGTTAAAAAATTTTAAGATTTTGAATGCTTTTGACCATGTAAGATACTAAAGAAATTGGTTTTAAAAAACCTTTTGCGAAGTTTACTTTCGTTGATGAAAGTTTCTGGTACTGAAATTTAAGGAAATGAAATTTAATTTTTTACGTTTAGCTTTATTATTTAGTGCTTTCCTTTTTACTTATTCTGATAGTCAAGCTCAATTAGACTCCACCCATTGGGTACCACCCCTGCATAGCCGAAGCAATGGTGAAATCGGAAGGCATTATATTTACCTTTCCACACCAAATCAAAGTGCTATTAATGTGACTGTCACTGATGGTACCGGTACGGCTTTATCGGGTTCGCCTTATTCCGTCTCCAACAGTAGTCCGACAAGTATTTTTATTGGGAATGGTCAGAGCACTGAGTTAATGGTTGATAATGACAGCCTCAATAAGGTGCTTTATAATACAGGGCTCATTTTCGAGGCTTCTGAAGAATTTTATGTAAATGCCAGATATAAATCCTCCAATCAAGCTGCTTCTTTGACAAGTAAGGGGAATTCTGCGCGAGGAGAAACTTTTAGGGTAGGCCCAATGCCTATGCCTTCCAATAAGGGTATAGGAGGTGTAAGAAATTTTGTGACGGGAATAATGGCTACAGAAGATAGTACGGATATTGATGTAAAGGATTATAATTCTGGGGTGGTATTTAATGGTTCTTCCAATGTAACAAGTGATTCGCTATCTATAAGTCTGGATTCAGGGGAATGTTATGTAGTATCGGGTTATAGTAACACCGCTGCTAACCGTGATGGTTTTACAGGTGCCTTAATTGAAGCCGATAATGATATTGTGGTTAATACTGGTAATTATTTAGGGACGATTTCCAATACACCCGGTCAGGATGCTGGAATTGATCAAATTGTTCCTGCCAACAATGTTGGGAAAAAATATGCCGTTATCAGGGGCGGAGGTCAGGGAAAGCAGGAAAAGCCTATGGTAGTTGCTACTGAGGATAGTACCGATATTTATGTCAATGGTAGAAGTACCCCGGATACCACAATTCAGGAGGGGCAATATTACCTTGTTCCTGATTCCAATTATAGTGGTTCTGGTCACGAAAACATGTATATCGAAACCTCAAATAATGCTTATGTTTATCAATTCTTAGCGGGTACTAAAAGTAATAATGGAACCCCTGGAATGAACTTTCTTGCCCCGCTGGACTGTGGTTTACCGGATAGTGTAGATCTAATACCATCAATCAAGAGTATTGGTTCCAGCACTTATAACGGAAAAATCATTGCCTTCATTGAAAAAGGGGATACCCTTGAGGTTGATGGAAATGTTCAATCCGGGGGAGAATCCTTAAATGGAAATTCTAATTGGGAAACTTATAAAATTAGTGGTCAATCAGGAGATATCAAGGTGACTTCTACAGGGGCTATGGCTGCGGGCTTTTATGGAGAAACCGGACTAGCCGGTTATGGAGGGCTTTTTTCAGGATATGATTTAAATGTGAATGCGAGCTTTTCAGTTGATAAAGATATTGAATACTTGGAGCCGGTGGCAACTTGCCCTGATGATACCCTCAAGATTAGATTTAATGGTGAGAGTGAATCCTCGACAACCTACGATTGGAAATTTGGAAGTGCTGATACAATTTCCGGTTCTGGTTCCGGTCCCTATGAAATATTATACGATAGTTCCGGCAAAGATACGGTTAAACTTACCCTTGAAGATGATGGTTGCAAAGATTCAATAGAACAAGAAATTAAAATTTATAAAGGGCAACCGAGCAAAGCAACACTTCAAAATGTAACTGTTGAAGCTGATTCATTGGTAAAGATTAAGTTTAAAGGGGACTCTATACCTGATTTGCATTATTATGAGTTAATGCGTAAAAAAGATGATGATGGTTTTAAATCGGTTAAAAAAGTAATTACACCGGATACGGCTGATAAAACCTTTACCCTATATGATTCGGTTGAAACAAGGCCTGAAAAACTTTGTTACAAGGTCCTGACCGAGCAAGCCTGTGCAGCCACCAAAAGTAGTGATACATTTTGTGCCACACAATTAAAGGGTGATCCAGAGAATTTGGCCAATCAATTAAAATGGCACTCATTTGAAGGCTATAGTGTGGATAGCCAATTTGTTTTAATAAAAAGGGCTTCGGGCTATGATACTTTAGCTCGGTTAAATGGCTCTGATACTTCCTTCAAGGATACGGGATTAGGTTGTAATGTTCCAGAATCCTATAAGATTCTAAGTTTTGAAAAAGGAGGGAACAATACTACGACATCCGATAGTATTTCATTAAAACCTTTTGATACTGTTCCTCCTCCGAAAGTTAATATTAGAAGAAGTACGGTTAAAAATAGTGATAGTATTCTTATTGTTTGGGATACAGTTAATGACAAAGATGTGACCAAATACGAGGTTCATGCCAAGTCTGGTAGTGGAGGCTTTTCTAAGATCGCTACAGTAAAAGATAAGCAGCAGGATACTTTATCATACTTTCATCAGGGGATTAATCCGGTTGATAAACAATACTGTTATAAAGTTTATGCCGTTGATTCTTGCGAAGGCAATTTGTCCGATTCTTCTGAAACCCATTGCCCAGTCGAGCTACAGGGTACTCCAATACAACGGGCTAATAGATTGAATTGGCAAGCCTATAGAGGTTTCAATGTTAAACGTTATATCATTCAACGCCAGGACGGTTCCAAATGGAAAACCCTTGATTCCAATTCAGCAAATGATACTTCTTATGTGGATAGTGATAGTAATTTAGTTTGTAATAAAACTTACACTTATCGAATAAAAACCGAAGAAAAGGGTGGATTGAATAGCAAAAGCTTATCCGATACCACTAAAGTCACCCTATCTGATACCCTTCCTCCTGAGGGAGTGAATATTAGAAAAGCTACCATTAAGAATGGAAGTAAGGTTAAATTAACATGGGATAAATCTCCTGATAAAGCTATACTATATTATCAAATTGAACACAAAAAAGCATCGGCCGGTAATTTTTCCTTTTTGACCAATCATATAGCCGTGAAAT
>CAZJWK010000044.1:0-18626 GCA_964549595.1 uncultured Sphingobacteriales bacterium
TTTAAGTCACCGGTAACCTCATCCAGGTGGAAACCGAAAGGAAAAGGCAGGCCTGCATTACCCGGAAAACCTTTATATTTTAAAGGTTCCTTATAGCCATAGGGACTTTTATAGGAAAGGTAATCACCCGGTCCATTTCCTAAAGGCCTGGCAAAAGAGTAAGAGAGGGAGTCCAAAAGCGAACCTGTGGAATCCGTATCATCATCGGAGGCGCCTTGGTTGTAAATAAATTTCTGATCTTTACAGAGCATTCCGATGGGGGGTTCTTTAAAAGTAGGGGAGTTGTTACAAGGTGCTTTGCAACGATTCATCCAGGATTCTACAAAAAATTGATCGTGGGCGAGCCCGGTAGTAATGGAATTACTACGGCAACACCCGGAATACCTAAACCCGACTTTACAACAATTGGTATTGCTTAAGTCTACAATGTATGTTACCTCATGCTTTTCAATGCCGTATTGGAAACTACACCCACTGCTCGAACACTGCGTACAACTTGACTCGCAAGTTGGGGTTACATCGGTAACCGTTTTGCTTCCCTTTTGAGTAGGATTTTTGGAAATGGATCCTCCGGATTTACATACCGTATTGAGACTAGGAGTACCCAGGTTAATACCGGTACAATCCCGATAAACAGATACAGTAACTTCAAAACTGTCATTACCCAGACATTTCCAGGTAATATCAGACCCCATAATATGGGTTCCTTTTACCTGGCCAGAGAATCCGGCGATAAGGAAAATTAACGAGAACAGGGTTTTGTAGAAATGGTATTTCATAAAATTAATTTTTACTTTCTAGTTGAACTACAAATTAAATCTTCAAAAGTAACCTTTTTGGTCATGGTTTATTAAAGCAACGAATTGCATTTGTAAATCTCAACAAATTTATTAAAATTTAATTTTTAAAATGGTCATTTTCTTAGGTTACTTTTTTAAAACTACCTGATTAAGTTTAAGCTGCCTGAATATTTGAAATAGTTGTTGTTCAATCCTTTTACTTTCAATTTGTAGAAATAATTACCGACCGGGGCTTTGTTACTTTTGAATTTGCCGTCCCAACCATGGTCTTGAAGGGAATTAGATTGATATACCGTTTCGCCCCATCGATTAAAGATTTTAAAATGAAATGCTTTTATATACTTGGCTTTAATACGATATTGATCATTTTCTCCGTCCCCATTTGGACTGAAGGCATTCGGAATATAGACAACAGGTTGGGGAAACACCTGAATCAAATTAGTTTTTGTCATCGTATCCTTGCACCCATTTTGATTTATCACCTTAAGGCTTACATCATAAAAACCTGTATCTTTAAATTGGACTTGCGGAGATTTTTCGTTGGTGATAATAGATTCTCCTTTTTCATTGGTTAATGACCATTTGAAATCATAACCTTTGTCCTTGGTATTACTCAGGTTTTTTAGTTTGACCTTTTCAGCTTGGGACACTTTTCTTTTAGAAGGGGCAAAATCGGCTATGGGCTTATTTAATACTTTTAAATAATCGGGTTTAAAAACCGTATCTGAGCACCCTTTAAAAGTTGTTGCAATTAGTTTAGCATCATATTTCCTAGGCTTCCTTAGTTTGAGAACGGGCCTGGGACTTTGAAAATTTTTCTTACCAATGGTCCAATTATAGTCTTTAATATCCACATCTTCTAAATTTTTTAAGTCTGTTTGAAGCCAAAATTTCTTTGGGGGACAGCCTTCTTTTGAGTTCATAGCTGTATTGAAATCTAGGTTAGGCAACCTGTTTATAGTAATGGAAAGGGAATCCATTTTGGAAGGACAAACTCCTTGGTTTTTAGTCTTTGCTACCACTTTAAAAACTCCTTTTTGTTTTTCTTTTTCTGAGGGAAAATAGTAGCCTTTTAAGCCCTTTTGGTTATAGGAACTAATCTCAAACCTTTTATTTTGATTGCTGCTTTCAGGATATGAAGAGATTTCAACAGAGTCTGAATTCTTGTATTTCACATTAAAAGGAAATTGATTATGATTTTCACAAAACGTTTTTTGATTACTCCAAATTTTTACATCCGGGCTTTTTTGTATTTTAATGCTTAAGGTTTTTTTAGCCTTACAACCGCTTTGAGGGTCCTCGTAAAGGTAACTTAGCTTGTGACTCCCTGCGCCGGCTTTACCCGGATAAAAAGTGTTTTGATTTAAAATAGCGTTCCCTTTCCATTTACCATGAGCGGGTTGGGCTTTTAGCTTAAAGGGTTCCTTAGTGGAACATAATTCCTTTTTATTTGGCTGAACGAAGGTTATTTGAGGTTTTTCTCTTAGTTGTAAAAGGGTACTATCGGTAAAATCACAACCCGCTTTTGGTTTAAAGTAGGCTTTAAATTTTCCAGTTAGCCCGTTTTCTTTTTTAACAATTTTTCCTTTTCTGACTTTTAAATCCGGTTGTGGAATTTTCCAAAAACCGTTTGCCGGTAACTTTGAAATTTGGGATAATAAAGAGTCATTTGGACAAATATTTACTTTTCTCGGAATTTTCAGGCTTTTTCTTTTTACAACATTGATATTTAATGTATCCCGGTTTGAGCAAGAGTTCAAAGGGGTTGGCTCAATTTTATAAATTAATTGGTTTTTCCCTGAATCCACAGCATTGGCCGTAGCGTCAAAATACCAATCATTTCCTTTTTGGGTTATGCCTGGCCCTTTCCATGCTCCTTTGGGTAAACTTGGATGCCCCTTAATTCTTAAGGTTTTTTGGCCGGGACAAAGAGAAGTATCCGGCCCTGCATCAATTTTAGGCGGTTTTTGTATAAAAAGTGTAGTGGTTTTTTGGGTTTTACAATGGGTTTGGGAGTCGATAAAGTGGTAAGTGATGGCATGATTCCCGGGTTTTAAATTTTTTGGCTGTAACTTGTTATTGTTAACGCCTTTACTGTTTTTAGTAGTCCATCTTCCTCCTTTGGGTTCAGCAAATGGCTCAAGGTTAAAAGGCTTTGCATTGGCGCAAACTTTTGGTAATGAATCAAAAAGAATTACGGGCTTTTTCTTTAAACGCTTAGTAAAGTTTTTCGTTACCTGGCATTGATCGTGATGGCCGATTTTTGGATTCCAAGAGGATTTAAGTATGTAGTTTATGGTATCTTCAGGGTTTATTGCAATGGAAGTCCCTGTAAAACTTTTACCATTTATTTTATTTTTCCATTGATGTGAAGTTTCCCAATGCTTTGGCTTCGATGAAGCCAATTTAGCTTTCAACACACCGGAATCCTTTTCACAAATGGTTTTAGGGTTAGATTCTATGGAAATTTCCGGAAGCTTTTTCACTGACAAGGTGTCACTCCCGTAACAACCAAAGTTATTTTCAACCCTTAAGGCATACTTACCCTCTTCCTGGATTTTTAAGGTGGGCTTTGACCCTAATTTTTTTTGATCGGGCAAATGGCGCCAATCATATTTCTTGATTTTAGACTTTGATGAAACAAGGACTTTTGGTGTATTAACGGAAGGAGATGGTTGGTCAACCGTTTTTAAATTGAGGTCTAAGGTATCTCCCGGGCAAAAGTATTCAGAGTCCCCTAACTGAACGTTAGGCTTAGCCTTAATGTCAATCCTAACTGTATCTGTGAAAGCACATTGGGTATCTTTCACAGTTAAGTGAATTAAAGTGTCTTGCTTTAGCTTTGTAAATTGTCTTTCCTTGTTTCCGGTGATACCATCTTGCCAAATGTATTTAACTTCTCCCCGGGCATTTTGAGCCATTCCACCAAGAGAAATGGAACTGTTGTAACATAAGGTGGTATCGCTTCCTATATCTACTTTTAAGGAATTGGGTGCTTTTAAAGTGTCCTTTAACACATTCTTACAGTGATTGGATTCCAATCTTAATCGGAGGGGTAATGACCCGGAAAATTCAAGCCGTTGGTAAAATTGCTGAAAATTGCTCCGGGTTTGGTTATTCATTTGCCAATTAAACTTAAGGTTATTGGCGTTAAATCCCTTGGGGAGGGCTTTAAAGCGGTAAAGATTGCAGGAGATTGATTCTTTTTTAATGGCTGCATTGGGTTGATCCTTTAGTTTTAGGTTAAAAGCTTTCATTGCCCTGCCATTAACGGGACAGTGGTCATCTTTGGCTACCAGGTAAAATTGAAAATTTTCCCTGGTTTCATTTTTTGGTGTAACCCATTTAAAATTCAACTTTTTCCGGGTTTTGGAAAGGGGTTTAGCCTGGTAAGTTAATTGCCCCGGAACATTGTTTTTTTTCAGGGTTAGATGAATAGAATCACCGACATTTTTATCCTCTACACAAGTACTAAATTTAAGGGTATCACCTTCGCAACCTTTAAGAGTGTGGTTATTTTTACAATTAATCCCTGCAATGGAAGGAGCTTGATTTTTGGGGCAATTGATGACTGAGAATTGCATATCTCTTCTGACATGACTCACTTGTGAGCCGTTTTTATAACCATTGGCTTCAAAAGCCATTACAGATGTTTGTGCTTTGGTCGGAGTGAATTTTATATTACCTGTTTTATCGTTTACATGGAATCCTGCCGGGAAACTTACATTTTTTCTGGGAAATCCTTCAAATTTAAAGGGAAGGTCGTATTGATAGGGTTGGTTAAAATTGACAGGATTGCCGGGTCTTTGTAGAGGTTTGGTTAAATTCAGGGATAAGGAATCCGGTTGATAATTGTTATCACCACTTTTATTGCTTGGGGAAGTGACTCCCTGGTTAAAAACAAATGGCTGCCCGGTACATAAAATTCCAAGGGGATTATTTTTGAATTTTGGAGATTGATGTTTTGGAGCCTTACAACGATTAAACCAGCCTTTCAAATAAAATTCTTGCCTTGCGGGGCCAGTTGATATTTGCTGGTTTCTACAGCAGTTTTGGTATGAAAACCGGATTTTACAGCAGTTAATTTTTGAAAGGTCTACCAGGTAGGTCGCCTGAATTTTTTGTATACCAAATTTAAATGTGTTACTCCGGTTACAATTACTTTTACAGGCGGAGCACATTTTAGGGCATAGTGGGGTAACATCCTCTTTTGACTTATTCAACAGGGTTTTGGGGGCATTTAATTGAGTATTGTTGGCCATACAATGGGTTTTAAAATTTGGAGTTTCCATATTTAGCCCATTGCAATCCCGGTATAAGGTGACCTTAACCTGGAAAGTATCCTCATTCATGGCTTTCCAGGAAATATCCCCACCCATAACGTGTGAGCCTTCGACCCGATTACCAAAAACTATTAAGAAAAGGAGCAACGATATTAGTGTAGCGTTCTTCATACGCTCCTTCTAAATTTTAAAATTTGCGACCAAATTAATGAAAATTAAAAGAACAATAATAAGAGCCTTTAAAACCGGCTTCAAAAAGTGTTAACAAAAATAGAAATACTATAATTTCAGACATAAGTTTTTATGTGATACCTTTGACAATGAATTTGAATGCTTTTATTCTATATGGATAATCTCCCTCAAAACCTTGACCGCCAAAACTTAGAATTTTCTTATGCATACGATTTGATTCAAAAAACGCGTGAATCCTTATTTCTAACCGGAAAAGCAGGTACGGGAAAAAGCACATTTTTGAAACTTATTAGTCATGAAACACCTAAAAATCACGTCATATTAGCTCCTACCGGAATTGCTGCTATTAATGTAAAGGGGGAGACGATTCATTCTTTTTTTCAGTTGCCTTTGGGTCCTATTCTCCCGGATGACAACCGTTTAGAACATTCCAAATTCAGGAAAGCTAAAATTAAATTAATCAAAAAGCTGGATTTAATTATCATTGATGAGATTTCGATGGTAAGGGCAGATATCATAGATGCCATCGATAAAGTTTTAAGACGCATTACGAAGCAAAAAAACCGGCCCTTTGGCGGGAAACAATTATTATTTGTAGGAGATTTATTTCAATTAGAGCCGGTCGTGACCGGGGAAACCTGGGAAATCTTGGATCAATTTTATGACACGCCCTATTTTTTCGGTGCCAGGGTATTCAAAGCGCTTAATCTGGTGAATATCGAATTGCAAAAGGTTTATCGCCAAACTGATGAAAAATTTATTCATTTACTCAATGGCTTAAGAAACGGAGCTGTGGAGGGCAAGTATTTAAAAATGTTAAATCAGCGGGTTGATCCCTGGTTTGATCCGGACCCGGAATCTTTTTACATAACCCTAACGACTACCCGGAACATTGCAGACCAGATTAATAAGAAAAACCTGCATAAATTAAACGGAGAGGCTAAAACCTTTACGGGAGAAATTCTGGATAATTTTCCTACCAAAAACTTGCCCACGGATTATAACCTACACTTAAAAAAAGGTGCACAGGTGATGTTCATTAGGAATGACCAGGAAGGGAGTGGTGAAAATGAAGAAAATAGTGATAGAAGATGGGTGAACGGTACCATCGGGAAAGTTGAAGATTTTCAGGAAGAGGGAATAATGGTAAAATTGCCGGATGATACGGTTCATTGTGTTAAAAAGACTGAATGGGAGAGCATTAAGTACGAATTCGATGAAGAAAAGAACCAGGTTGTAGAGCGGGTTCAGGGTACTTTTCGGCAATTTCCATTGAAATTAGCCTGGGCTGTTACGATACACAAAAGTCAGGGGCTTACTTTTGATCAATGTATTATTGATCTGGGCAGAGGAGCCTTTGCAGCCGGTCAGCTTTATGTAGCCCTAAGTCGTTGCCGAACACTTAAAGGGCTTATTCTTCGATCTGAAATAGCGCATAAGGATGCCATAGTGCGAAAAGAAGTGCTGGATTTTTATGAAACCATGAATGATGAAACATTAATCAAAAAATTACTAAGCCAAACATAACTGCTCTCAGCATACAGCTTAAAATTCTTTATGACTTCTATTATTTTCAAGTAGCCGAAAGTCTCCTTAGTTTTGCAAAAAAATCACTGAATGCCTTACACCCTGATTACCGGTGCCAGTAAGGGTATCGGCTATTATATGGTAAAGGAGTGTGCCCGTTTAAATCATAACCTTTTACTCGTGGCACTTTCCGGGGATGGACTTGAAGAAACAGCAAAGGAAATTAAGGAAAATTATCCCGTTGACGTACTTTTTTATAGTCTGGATATTACTGACCTGGAGGCCCTGAGGCCATTTTATGATTGGTGCACAGAAAACAATATTCAGGTGAATGTCTTAATAAACAATGCCGGGATGGGCATGCAGGGTTATTTTGAAGAAATTTCTCTGGCGGAGAACCTTAAAATGATAAACCTTAACAATCAGGGTTTGATAGCGCTTACTCACATGTTTATCCCGCAAATAAAACAATTCCAAAAAGGATACATTCTCAATGTAGGAAGCTTTGCTTCATTCCTTAAATTTCCTTATAAAGCGGTTTATTCGGGTACCAAAAATTTTGTGCTGGCGTTTTCTAATGCCTTGAATCATGAATTGAAAAAAGACAATATTTCGGTGAGTTGTTTGTGTCCAGGCCCTACCATAACCAATTCACTTGTGGAAGCAAGAACTACTGAACAGGGTTTTAAAGCCAAAATTATGACCTTAACCGCTTCAAAAGTAGCCGAAAAAGGTATTAAGGGAATGTTAAAAGGAAAGCCGACCATTGTACCGGGTGCCATGAACAAGCTCCTCACTTTTCTGGTCAAACATTTACCTTCCTCTTTTTCGACCAAAAGGGTAGGGAAAATGTTTGCCAATTCTCAATACAAATGAAAAACAATTCAATGAGTGAAAATTTTTTTATAACAGGAACGACTGGTTTTATAGGCTTTGAGTTGATTAAAAGGTTAGTTCAGGAGGGCCATCAAGTTCATGCCTTGTACCGATCCGAGGAAAAGATTAAAACGTTACCGGATTTTCCCGGCAAAGCGCAAGTTCATTTTTACAAAGGCACATTGGATGATCCGGAGGTCCTAAAAAAAGCCATGGAGGGATGCCACGGCGTTTTTCATATTGCTGCACTTGCGAGGGCATGGTCGGAAAGCACAAATGACTTTTACAAAATCAATGTGGAAGGAACCCGGAATATTTTAGAGGCTGCCAAATTTGCCGGCGTGAATAGGGTTGTATTTACTTCAACAGGGGGAACACTTGCTTCCGGTGATATTCAGGATCCTTCCAATGAAGACACACCTCGAAAAAAAGGTTTTTTTAACCTGTATGAGAAAACCAAGTATGAGGCTGAGGAATTGGTTAGCGCTTATAACGGAGGAGATTTGGAAACCGTGATTGTCAACCCGACCAGGGTTTATGGGCCCGGACACCTCACCATAAGTAACGCGGCTACAAAGCTTATTGAATTTTACATTAAGGGAAAATGGCGATTAATGCTGGGAAAGGGCCATTCTGTCGGTAATTTTACTTATGTTAAGGACGTAGTGGAGGGGCATATCAAAGCAATGCATTATGGGAAAGCTGGGGAACAGTATATTTTGGGTGGAGAAAATTTGAGCTTAATGGGTTATTTTCAAAAAATAGCCGAACAGTCAGGGAAAAATTACAAAATGTACAAAATCCCTATGACCCTGGCTTTGCTTTTTGGTAAGTTGCAAAAGTTGAAAGCCGATATTTTGAAAAAACCGCCTCTCATTACCCCGGAATGGGTAAGAAAATACTACTACAATTGGGCTTATTCTTCCGAAAAAGCCAAAAAAGCAATTGGTTACGAGATTACCCCTGCTGATCAAGCTATAAAAGAAACCATTGATTGGATTAACCAAAAAGGGGATTAAAAAACTGCTTGGTTTGATTCTTTAAATTACTGGAACGGTGGCTTTTTCATTAGGTCTGGGGTTATATTTTTCTATGGCTTAACTAAAAATCCAGCCAGATTTCCTGTATTGCTAAGTTCGTTTTACAGAACAAAACCGAATTATAATTTCCGGCTTAGGCGAAAAATAATACGTTGTCCTAAGCAAAGAGGTGAATAAACTAAACCTTAAGGTGTCAGAGGTAAAATCAGAACTCCTGACCTGTTCTAAAAGGAATTGTCCCCCTATCGGTATTCAAAGCCTCTAAATCCGCCCCGTTCATCTATAATAAGAAGGCTTTCTAAAAATTCCTTTTGATCCCTGTTTTCAATGTCCTTTTCTTTTCACTGCTCAAAAGAAAAGGACCAAAAGAAAACGCACCCTTTGATTGAATTTTTTGATCCGTTCTTATGAGGTGGATCAAAAGCCTTTGCCATTGAGATCCTTTAAAACATCAGGGATTTTGAGAAGAGGAGTTCAAGGATTGTAAAGGTTCTGGGTTTTGAATGCTTTTAAACTTTAAAAACTCCGGAGTTTTTAAAGTTTGATCCACCCCCAAGACGGGTGCCCCAAAAAATTCAATAGAAGGGCAACGGCCTGCCCTTCCCAATTAGCCAAAGGGTAACTCATAAGTAAGTGTTTCAGATTGCTTTGCTTTCCCCTTTTTAATAACAAATCTTTTTGGTGGGGCATTGGCGTTTTTTTCGCGAGCCAAACAAGATTGCTTGCCATTGACGCATAGGCCGGGTGGTAGAAGATCATAGAAGTTTCCTTTCTTATCATGGCCTAATAGCCGGAATAATCACCGGAGTTTCTAAATATTCAGTAAAAAGGTTTGGTTAGGAGAAACTTCATCGGGATTCGGCAGGGCTAATGGCAAAATCGTCAGTTTGGCCGTAAAATATCCCTGCCCCGATTTCTTTGCTTAGGGGGTGTATCAAAACCATAAAAATCCATGATTTTTTGGTTTTAAAAGTCTTTTGAATATTAGGTTGAAAATCAGCATTTAAATTTAATTGGGTTATTTTACTTTAAGTGGTATAAAAGACTTTTGATACACCCCCTTAGGTAAAATGGTTGTGAGAAGGGAAAAAGCTCATCTTTAGGCAAAAATAAATGGAATAGAAAATCAAAATAGGACATCGGCTTTTTACGCCCTTATATAATCTAAAACTCAGAAATATAGTAACTTATTTAATAAGAGCTGAATGGGTCTGAAACCTTAAAGGTTAGCCATTAGATACCCGTACATATTTACCATGCTTTGGAGGTCATCTTTGTGAACCTTTTCATCCGGGCTATGGACATTGGACTCCGGTGCTCCGATAAAGCACCAATCGAACGGGAAGGGGGAGCGCTGAAGTTCAATGCCGTCACTTCCGCCTGCTCCCTCTACTTCTTTCTGAAAAGGTATGTTTGATTGTTCAGCAAGTGTTAAAATATGCCTAACAAATTTTTGCCTTGGAATGCCAGAATCACGTAAAGAAATGGCTGCTCCTTTTCCGTGATGAATCCGGTCTGTAGCCCAGGTAATATCAGAAATCAAAGCTTGCCTTACGTTGAATTGCTCATAAATAAATTTTCCGAGGTATCCCACCGAACCACCGCCATGTTCTTCCCAGCAAGAAAAACAAATAATGCCATTTTCCAACGTTTCGGCTACTTTTAGGGCATTGTAGATACCGCCTCTGTTATCTATGTAGGGGGATTGGACATAGGCTTTTTGGTTTTGAAAGTTGGGTTTGTAGGTAAGCGTTGTCCCGGGTTCTATGATTCTGTCCGCCTTGTATACGGGGTAGGTTTTATCGGATTCTTCTTTTTTTTCAAATTGCAATTCACATTCAATGGAACCCTGACTATCCGCTCCTGTGAGTTTTGTGCCTGCCTCAGCACTTGGCTTCCCGATTTTTTCCAATTCATTATTTTGAGTAGTTGTAAACCCCACAGAATCCATATGAGCAAAAATGGCTGTTCTTGGTGTACCAAAAACCAAAACAAGGCAATCCTGGAGGTCTTCTCCTTGGTGGATTCGGGGTTGGACTTTCCAATGGTCTGCGTATTGATTCACATAGTCAATGATGAAAGCTTTTAAGGAGGCCTCATCTCCCGATGGAGCGTGAACGGAGGTTAGTTGTTGAAGCAATTCCATGGAAATGGTTTTTCTGCAAAAGTAAAAAAGCAAAAAAAAGGCGGACCTGGTAGGCCCGCCTTAATTTTTTATCGAATCCTTCAAAGGTCAAATTTTCATTAAATCTTCATGTCAGAAAATCAGCCATTGCTTTGTTAGGTAATCAGGAAATTTTTCGGAATAAGCTTTTAACCCAACTATGCAATAGCCTAAAGTGGTTTAGCACTTTCCTATTGCATAGTGAGTTTTTAATAAAGGTTTATTTTACCATAAACTGTTCACCAACGGTTTGACCATCAACTTTTAATTTAGCAATATACAGACCTGGTTTCAAGTCTTTCACATTTACTGCTATGGATTGTTGGCCACCCACATATTTTCTGTTGCTAACAACCTCTTTCACATGTTGACCCACAGCTGAGTAAACGTTCAGGGAAACTTTCCTTGATTCTTCCAGCGTAAAGTCAACTTGGGTAAAGGTTTCAGCCGGATTCGGGAAAATCTTGTTCAAACCGAAACGCTTTTTATTGGGCTCATTCTCCCTGGCTAATGTCATGCCTTTAATGGCCTCTTCATTGGAATTTAAAACTATTCGATTATTCTTGTTATTGTCATAATAGTGGACAAAAGCCACGACCTTGTGTCCATCTTCATGGTAAAGATTGGGAATATCCTGGTTAGAGAAATCATAATTAAGTGTGGTAGAATAAGTTTCTCCTACTTTTGGCTCGTTTGGTATAAAACCACCATCGCCCCAGGTTGAAGTAATGACATCCCGAACAACGTCCTTATGCTCGTAACCTTTTATGGGATCTCCTTTCCCTCCGTAGGGATGTTGACTAACCTGATTGTAATAATTTCTTTGATCCCAGCCATCACCTTCTCCAACAACGGTATTTTGAACAAGAAAGGCAGTAACCCTTAGATCACCTTTTGGTACTTGCGCTAAAAATTCAGCATCAATGGTAACTTTTAGTTTATCTTTTTCAGGATTTTCGTTTTTAATATTGACTTTAACGGGGCTTGGGAAATTTAACCTTTGTTGGGTTTTTTCAGGCCAGTCTCCTCTACTTAATCTAATGCCTTGTTCAAAAAAGTTCGTGCGGTCGATCATGGCTGAAGGCGCTGAAGAAATACCCATTCCGGAAGCATAACTTTGATGTTCCTGGATGGTCATTTTATCTGTACCAAAGGCTGCATGATGCTGAGCTACAATACTTTGGGGAGTGTTAGTCTTTATATTTTCTAAGATACGTTTTCCATCTGGGCAATAACCACAAGGAGCAGTGGAAAATTCTTCAATAAGGGGATTTTTAGTAGTAGATTGTCCATTGTTAATAAAATAATTGCGGTTAAGCTTTTTATTATTATTTTTATACTCATCATTGTTTCCATTAATTTGGTCAATCCACCACTCAATTTGGTACTCTTGGCCTGTTTGAAGGTTTGAGGGGGTAAAGCCAAAACTCCCGTTACCACCGGATGCACTAAAGTTAAGGTTGTTAACGGTTTTGGTTTTTACACTACCTCCGTTCAAGGTATAGTTAATGGTTAAAGAATTTACTGCTTCTGAGCCAAAATTGAACAAACCGGCTTTTACTTTGGAAGATTTTCCGGTCAAAACAGTTTTATCCATCACATATTTGCCGGATAAATCGATATCGCTAATGGCAACATCATATTTTGGCTGGCTGCCTTTTCTGAAGTAATAGACGTCATCATCGCTCCCGCCTCCAGCTAAATCCGGGAAGTTAATATTGGGTGAGTTTCCGATTTCTTTCACTTTACTACCATCTTTATTCTTTAATCCAACAGCACCCTGTATGCCTTCCCCTTGCTGAAAGCCTGCGTAATTATGAACAATATCAATGACACCAGTCTCGTAAATCCTTATACTAAAATAATAATAACCCCGGGAAGAACTGTTCTTGGAAACAGATTTCCATTGAATGACATGGACTTTTACATTGGCATCATTGGTATAAGTAAAATTCAAAACTTCATCTTCAGTTCCTCGACTGCTTGAGGATGCAAGTTTAAGGTCGGACCAGAAACCGAAGATGCTGTTTTTGGGCGCACTGGATTGACTAAGGGGTGATGAGCCAACCTGGCTTTTCTTGGCTGTGTCGGTAAAAGTGATGTAACCGTTATCGCTTGCATAATAAGTTTTTACACTATCCCCGAAAAAATTAATATCGAAGGGTAATTGTTGCTCACTACTTAATTTGTCATCATTCCCGGACCCAATTATCGTGTTACTATTATCCGGGTTAAAGTTATAATTAGTGCCTT
Organism: uncultured Sphingobacteriales bacterium; assembly: GCA_964549595.1. Classification (GTDB taxonomy): domain Bacteria; phylum Bacteroidota; class Bacteroidia; order CAILMK01; family CAYYUA01; genus CAZQQN01. The sequence goes on from CAZJWK010000044.1 coordinate 13,136, forward strand.
CTTTCTGAATACTAAAATAATTGTTTTGAGCATTAGCCAAATTACCAGTAATAAAAATGGCAATAAGCAATAATTGTAACGTTCTCATAATTGTGGTTTTTTGGTTTCAGAACAAATTTGCAGTTTTCAAATCAAATGACGAAAATTTTTTAAAAAAGGTTGCTTTCAAAAAAAAGCAAATAATTGATTGTTTAAGAGTTAAATAATTTATAAACCAAATTGTTTTTTAAATTTGAAGCATTAAAAATTTAGATTGCTATGCGAAAAGTTTTTTATTTAGGCTTAATTGGTGTTTTTTTAATACAGTTAAAGCCGGCCTCGGGGCAGGATTTCACATTTTTAAAAGACTCCATTTCAAAGACTGGGTCAAGTGGTCAGATAATTGCACCTGGAACAAAAATCGTGAACAAAACCAATGGCTCCGTTACTTTTAGATGGGTAAGGGGAAAGGCTAAATTGCCTAATGATTGGCAAAAACCCGGATTTTGCGACAAAAACCAATGCTATAATGATAAGGATAGTGCTACATTTAAATTAAATGGTAAAGATTCCGCCAGAATGAAGATAAATTTTTATGCCTATAATGCTAACTTTGAACCCAAGAAGGGAAAGGGTTATTCCAATATCATTGTTTACCCGGTTAGTAAGGGCAGGGCTGCTTCACAGAAAGTTTTTTTTAAAGGAGAAGCCACTGGTAGTTCCGGTGTGGAAAAAACAACTTCTGCCCTGAACTTTAAAATTTACCCTAATCCGGTTAATAAGGTGCTTAATCTTGAATTCCCCTCTGTTAACAGAAATAGGCAAGTTGTAATTTTTAACGCTTTGGGTAAGCCGGTCAAAAGGCTTGATTGTTCAGGCATTAAAAGCAAGGAAGTTCCGGTTTCTGAATTGCCCAAAGGCAATTATTTTATCCGTTACCAGGACAAAGAAGGTGCCTCAATAACCAAGTCTTTTACAAAGGATTAAGGAGATAATTACCAACTGTAGTTAAAAGTGATTGTCACTTGGTGTTTTTGAATACTTTCTAAAATTTCCGGGTTCATTTTATCGGAAACCTGGTAAGGGCTCATGAATTGATTGGCTTTTCTTAGCTGGTAAGCAAAGTCATAATTAAACGGCCCTGCATTGATCCCTAATCCAAAAGAATACAAATTACCGGAAGCATTGAATCCTTTAGGCACGTAATTATTATTGGAATAAGGAGAGGTAAAATGGGCAAATCCACCCCTTAAAGTAAATACATTAATTTTGTATTCTGCCCCTAAACGAAATTGATGCCTGCCTTTAAAAATGCGCTTGATTGTCCGGTTTTCAACTGAAAAACTGTAATCGTCAGCGTTGATTCGAGCGTTACCGAAATTCTTGTATTCGTAATCAAAAGAAATAAACCCCTTATTGCTTAAAATCAATGCAATGCTGCCCAGAGCCCTGAAAGGAGTTACCAGGTTGTAATCAAATGTAAATTCACTGGTTTCAAGCTCATTCCGGTAATTATTGTGATTGCTGTCAATGTCCTTAACGTTGGCTTTCATGGAATATTGAAAGGCATCATCCATGGTGTAAAAAGTAGGGGAATAAATACTGCCACCAATCCTTAAGAAGGGGAATGCCCTGTAAATAAAGCCAAAACCTCCGTAAACACCAAAACCAGAAGTTTCGAATGTTTCCGTAAAACGAACCGACTTATAATTCGGAATCCCATCCTTCAGGTCAGCGGAATCAATTTCCCGGTTGGTTTCATTAAAGACCTTCTTTTGTTCGTAATCCACAATCGGTAATCCTACTGTGCCACCCAGATAAAGTTTGTTTGAGTAATTCCCTGCATAAGACAGGTAAAAGTCATGGGTACCACCCCTGGCGGTGAAATTTTGCTCCTGGGAACTGTTGGGTATTTTGCCCGCTTCGGTGGAAGTGTAATAATCATTGGAATCCAGATTATTGTCTTGTGATGGCTTGTAAGGATTGATCAGCCAACTTTTAAAGGCCAATCCTTCTACTGTACTGAGGTCCTCAAAAGACTTCGGAAATTCTGACGGATAAATACCTCTTCTGGTAGCTTTTTGGGCAAAATATTCAAGGATACTTGAGGATTGGTTGACTCCTTTGGCAATGTGACGCCTATGATATCCCGCCTGCCTGTTAATTCCCATCGCAAAGGTATTTCCGACCCACCCTTTTTCTTTGCGCTTATCTCCCTGGGTTTTGATTTCATTGAAGACCAGGCCTATATTGCTTATGGTAAAATTCGGCTTTAAGCTGGTTTGCTTATTGCCCAAATATTCGGTTTCACTGTTAATGATACCGATTGAGGGGGAAAAGGAAATTTCGGATCCCCTGTAGAGCCCGAATCCGGCTGGATTGATTGCCTGGGAGACGGTGTTGGCCCCCAAAGCACCAAATGCGTTAGCCACTCCCATGCTTCTGGCGTTAGTCGGATAATAACTTTGAGAATACCGGAAGGCATCATTTTCATTTTGCCCAAGAACCCAATCCAGGCCAAAAAAGCTGATAAGCAAAGAGAGGCAAGCCACAAATTTTAATTTGCTTTTCATAGCTTATGATTAAGAAGCCGGGAATGAAAGTGGTTTAAAAGCCTGGAGTCAACGCCTTGGACGCCTTTTCTTATTGTTGTCATTACCACTTCCGCTTTGGTTGTAATCTTTACTGCGGTTGTGGTCGTAAGTATTCCGGTTACGATTTTCATTATCATTGGTGTTGCGCCTTTCGTTCCGGTTTAAGTTACCCCTTCTGTCTTCGGATCTTGAGTTGCCATACCGGTCTCGGTTGTCACGGAAGGGGTCACTTTCGTTCCTTTCATCCGAATCCCTTCGATAAGATGGAGAGCGATTTCTTTGGTTCAAATCCTGGCTCCTGTTGTCTTGGGGTTGGTAATAATCGTAATTCTGGTTATTCCTGTTTTGTTGATCCTTTTGATTGGATGAATTGGCATTTTCCGAATTATTCCGAATAATCCTGCCAGGTGTTTGGTCTTGCGCTTTATTTTCGTTGTTTTCCCGGTAAATTTTAGAAGTGCTTCCCCTGCGCTTGTTTGGTTTATCGGCTTTATCTTCACCATCCGGATAATATCCTCCCCCATAAAAACTTCCATAAGTTGTCTGATTGTAATAAGGGGAATAGCCGTATCCCTGGTAACCATCATGAAAGCCTTGCCGGTAACCTCTCCGATAGCCCCGTGCATAAGAAGGGTCGTTGTAATAACCCCATTCATGATAATTTGGATTCCGGTACTGCCGGTAATGATGGTTGTAATAATCATTTGACCTAAAGCCATAGGAAAGGGTTAAACCGGGATAAGGGTAATAAGGGTCATAGCCGTAGTTAGGGCCATTGTAGAAAGGGTCGAAATAATTAAAATTTTCACAACTACTATTAAAACGCCTTATGCGAGAAGAGTATTTGTAATCATAGTAATCCTCATTGATTTCGCCATCCTTACGACCTTTTTGCTCTTTTGCTTTTTGCTCTTTTGGGTAGTAGTCATAAGCCGGGTCATTGTTATCGGAAGTATTTTTTGAATTTCCTGAATTATCGTAAGTTTTACTATTCTCGGCTTTTTGTTCAGAGGCATTTTCTTTATTTTCCAATCCGGATTGATTACCTTTTTTATCGGTGGTGCTTGGTTCAGAATGATTTTGGGAAGGTGAATAATAAACACCATCTACAGCCCTTTGCCCTTCGTTAATGCCACTACAACCTTGTAGTCCAAGCAGAATAATAAGGAGAGCGAATGAAATCTTAGCCGCTTTCATAAGAAAAAATATTTTGAATAAACAAGAACAGGTTTCTAAGCTTAACCAATATTCTTAATTTTGCTGTTTAAAATTACAAAATTTATTTCAAATCGTTCAATAAGGGAGCTTAATGGCGGAAAAAATTACCCCACAAGAGAAGGATTATTCCCAATGGTATAATGACATCATTAAATCTGCGGGATTGGCTGAGCATTCGGCTGTAAAAGGATGTATGATTATCAAGCCCCATGGTTATGCCATTTGGGAAAAAATTCAAAATGAACTGGATAATCGTTTTAAAGAAACGGGTCATCAAAATGCCTATTTTCCCCTATTTGTACCCAAATCTTTTCTTAGTCGTGAAGCTAAGCATGTTGAGGGTTTTGCCAAAGAGGCTGCCGTTGTAACCCATTACCGGCTAAAAGCCAATGAAGCAGGTAATGATGTGGTTGTGGATCCGGAAGCCAAACTTGACGAAGAACTTATCGTCAGGCCTACTTCTGAAACCATAATTTGGGATTCCTACAAGGATTGGATTCAATCTTACCGGGATTTACCCTTGTTAATTAACCAATGGTCCAATGTGGTCCGCTGGGAAATGCGTACAAGGCTTTTTCTTAGAACCTCGGAGTTTCTGTGGCAGGAGGGTCATACGGCACATGCCGCCAAAGAAGAAGCCATCGAAGAGGCTGAAAAAATGCTTGAAGTGTACCGGTCATTTGTAGAAGATTACATGGCGATCCCTATTTTAACCGGTATAAAGGGTGAGAATGAAAAATTTGCAGGCGCTGAAACTACTTATTGCATGGAAGCCATGATGCAGGACAAAAAGGCACTTCAAGCAGGAACATCTCATTTTCTGGGCCAGAATTTTGCCAAAGCTTTTGATGTGACATTTGCCAACAAGGAGGGCAATGAGGAATATGTATGGGCTACCTCATGGGGTGTTTCCACTCGTTTAGTAGGGGGACTTGTGATGACCCATTCCGATAATCAAGGGTTGGTTTTACCGCCAAAGTTAGCCCCGCTTCAAGTGGTAATAGTGCCGATTTATAAAAACGAAGACCAATTCAGCCAGATCAGCGAAAAAGCAAAGTTCCTGAGAAACACCCTAAGGGAAAAGGGATATACGGTCATGTATGACGATGATGATAAAAAGAAGCCGGGCTGGAAATTTTCTGAACACGAAGTAAAAGGGGTCCCGGTTCGTATAGCCATTGGCCCTAAGGACCTGGAAAAAGATCAGGCGGAGGTAGCACGCAGAGATACCGGAGAAAAGACTTACATACCTTTTGACCAATTAGAAACTGTCATTCCGGATTTACTGGATCAAATACAGGATAATTTATTCCGCAAAGCCAAGGCATTTCAGGAAAACAATACACACTATGTAGAGCATTATGAGGAATTTAAGCAAGTAATAGAGGAACAAGGAGGATTTGTTTATGCCCATTGGGACGGAACCATTGAAACCGAAGAAAAGATTAAAGAGGAAACCAAAGCCTCAATCCGGCTCATTCCATTTGAAAAAGACCGCAGTGAAGCCGGTCAATGCATCTATACGGGTAATCATTCTCCCTACCGGGTGGTTTTTGCTAAAGCCTATTGACATTACCGGGTTTAACCTTGACACGCCATTAACTTTATGAACAGTACTTTTGGCCGCTCAATTTCTGCTAATGCTTTCTATCATAAGTGAGAAAAGTGAAAGCAAAATTGTGTTTGCCCTGAAGTATCAG
>CAZJWK010000044.1:18636-20200 GCA_964549595.1 uncultured Sphingobacteriales bacterium
GTCTGCGGGCATAGGCTCTTTTTCGGTAATTTCCCATTTTTTTTCATCGAATTCCGGGAAAAAGGTATCACCATTTAAAGTGGTGTGAACGATCGTAAGATAAATCCGGTCAGCGTAGGGCAATGCTAATTTGTAAATTTCCCCTCCTCCGATCACAAAAGGTTCATCATCGTTAGATTGCTTTACCTCCTCCAAAGCTTCTTCAAAACTCCTGACAACGGTAACGTCTTCAGAGGCATAATGCGCTTTTCTGGTAATGACAATGTTTTTCCTTTTTGGTAATGGTTTCCCCCCCAAAGATTCATAAGTTTTTCGACCCATAATGATGTCGTGGCCTTCCGTTTTTTTCTTAAACCTTTTGAAGTCCTTGGGCAGATGCCAGGGCAGGTCTCCTGCTTTTCCAATGACGTAGTTTTCAGACATGGCCGCCATTAAAGATAGGGTCTTACCGGGTAATTTCATTTTGGTTTTGCTTACTTTAAGTTTTACACTGCCACTGGTGCTTTGATAGCGGGATAGGGATTGTAATTTTCCAGGCTAATGTCCTCAAAATTGAATTCATCAATGTCCTTGACATCGGGGTTCAATGCCAGTTTTGGTAATGGTTGAGGTTCCCGTTCTAATTGGGTTTTAACCTGTTCTACATGATTTTGGTAAATATGCACATCGCCGAAAGTATGAATAAATTCACCTGTTTCTAAATGACAAACCTGGGCCATCATAGATGTTAACAACGCATAAGATGCAATGTTGAACGGAACCCCAATGAAAAGATCGGCACTCCGTTGGTAAAGGTGGCAAGAAAGTTTCCCATCCGCTACATAAAATTGAAATAGGCAATGGCATGGGCTAAGTGCCATTTCCTTCAATTGGCCGACATTCCAGGCGCTAACTACGATACGTCTTGAAGAAGGGTTGTTTTTAATGGTATCAATGGCATTGGCTATCTGGTCTATTGTATTTCCATGGTAGTCAGGCCACGAACGCCATTGCTTACCATAAATCGGCCCTAAATCGCCGTTTTCATCTGCCCACGGGTCCCAGATTTTCACATGGTGATCTTTGAGGTATTGGATATTGGTACCTCCCCTCAGAAACCAGAGGAGTTCATAGGTCATGGCTTTGAACGGAACTTTTTTGGTCGTAACCAAGGGGAAACCTTTTTCAAGGTCAAAGCGCATCTGGTGGCCAAAACAACTATAGGTTCCTGTGCCGGTACGGTCGTCTTTGGGATAGCCATTCTTCAACACATATTGCAATAAATCCTGGTATTGTCTCATGAATCTTTTTTCGACAAAAATAAACAAGTCGGCAGGATAAATAATGAGGGTTACCTTGTTTATTCAAATTCCGCTTTAAAAAGTTTATTACCAGTAGTTTATTTCCAACTCCGGACGGTTGAAATCGGTATTTAAATCAAACAAAAACCAGTTGAATTTTTTGGTTTGGGGTTAGCAAAATGACTTTATAAAAAATGAGGTTCTACCACATTTCCCATATAAAATCTTTACAAAAAGCCCTTAGATTCCTGAATAACAAATTGTTAACTAAAAGCTATGGTATC
>CAZJWK010000045.1:0-19893 GCA_964549595.1 uncultured Sphingobacteriales bacterium
TATTATTAGATCAAAACTTCTCAAAAACATTTCCATAAAATTCATTGTAGAACCTCTAAAAATTTTTAGGCAGTTTGCTGTCCGCTAAAAGGATTGGGTACTTGTCAAACCGATGTTGGTAGGTGGGCTCAAACATTCTCCATTTGGCCTTGATTGATTACTATCACCAGTAGTACTTCGTTTGGGGAGGCTTTTCATCAGGCCTAAATGGTTAAATTCATGCTGCCGCACCAATAAGCCGGAAGTAATTTCATTTAAAAGTGTACAATCACTGAGAACGTCATAAAGTATCGTTAAATAATGATCCCATTAATAAAGGACTTACCATAAGCATTACCGCCAAAATCATCGGCAATGCATTTTATATCCTGCTTTGAAAGAAAAGCTAAAATCCGGGAAAGTTTGAGTTTTTCCGCTAAAATCATCAGATTGGTTCACGGTAAATATTTATTTGATTCTATCGATAATTTAGTGATCTAAAACCGGGCTGCTGAGCCTGGCTTTAGTATTTTCTCCGGACAGTACTGTTTCTAAATAAGGATCTGAATTACGGAATTTTGGTTAAAAACTATTTTAATGCTTATTTGACGGGCATTGGAGCTCCTTAAAAGGGGTTGATTGCTTTCCAAGGAAGGGATTTAAAATCCTTGTTCAGCAAAAAGTAAGCCAAATAAGGAATTTGGAAAAAATTTGAAAGTTAAAACGAAAAAAACCCCGTTAAGTCGATTCCTCAACGGGGTTTTTTACTACATTTTCCGGAAAGCAGGCATTTTATTTGACTTTATCTGCCAAATCTTTCCCTGGTTTGAATTTAACTACCTTTTTTGCAGGGATGTTAATTTCCTTCCCGGTTTGCGGGTTTCTACCTTTCCTTGCCGAACGCTTGGAAACAGAAAAAGTCCCGAAACCAACCAAAGTTACCTTGTTTCCTTTCTTTAAATCCCTTGTAGTTGCTTGGATGAAGGAATTCAAAGCATCTTGAGCTTGTTGTTTTGTAATTCCTGCATCTGAAGCGATACGATCGATTAAGTCACCTTTGTTCATAGTGCACAATTTTTTGGTTCATGAAACAAATAAAGTCTAACTCGGCTCAAATATAAAAATTTTTTAAAAAGCCAATAATTTTTGGAGAAATTTTTAATGCTCAAGGATACTTTCAAACAGGGAGTTTTCACCTGAATTGCATTAATAACTTTAACTTAGCTTCCGCAAATAATGGGTTATTCGGGCTATTAAAAGACTGATAATCAAATAATTAAATTCATTATGATGGTTGATAAATTAAACCCAAATTGGTTAATAAAATTATGCTTTTTAAGCTTACTCATTGCACACCTTTCCATTACTTCAAAGGCGGGTGAACCGGAAAAAGGAGGGGGAATGTACCCCGTAAGTCTATTAAAAAAGGCCCAACTAAAAAGTAAAGGGCTGTCGATTCCGGTAAATCAGATTTATGATCCTGGCGGTAAGGGCTTAATCAATAGTATCGTTAGAATCGGGGGTTGTACGGGTTCATTTGTGTCCGGGAAAGGGTTGATCCTTACCAATCACCACTGTGTTTTTGGAAAGCTTAAAGGCCATAGCACTGAAGAAAAAAATTACATGGAAACTGGGTTCCATGCGGACACAAGGGAAAAAGAAATTCCCCTGGAAGATATGAATGTAAAAATTATGAAAGGGTATAAGGATGTTTCTAAAGCTGTTTTGAGGGGAGTAGACACCATTGAAGATGTTGTTAAACGCCAGGCCAGACTAAATGCCAACCAGAAAAAAGTCCGAAAAAAATACCAGCAAAAATTTCCTGATTTAAAAGTGGAAGTGTCGGAGATGTTAACCGGAGATTCGTATGTGCTTTTTAAATACCAGGTTTTAAAAGACTTAAGGCTGGTTTATGTGCCACCAAGGACAGTTGGCGAATTCGGGGGGTCTTCCGATAATTGGATTTGGCCCCGCCATACCGGGGATTTTTCTTTTGTTCGTGCTTATGTCGGACCTGATGGGGCACCTGCTGATTATGATAAAGCCAATGTCCCTTTTAATCCGGATGTCCACTTAGATGTGAATCCGGAAGGCATTAAAAAGGATGATTTTGTTTTCCTTTTGGGCTACCCCGGACGCACTTATAGGCACCGTCCTTCTGCCTTTATTAGCTACCATAAAAAAGTCCAGCTTCCCTACATTTCATCGCTTTTCAAGTGGAAGATTGAGCAAATGGAAAGGTTATCTGACCAAAGTGAAAGCCATAAGATCCGCTATGATCCTAAGATTAAAAGCCTCTCTAATGTGGTTAAGAATTACAAGGGTAAGTTGGAAACCATGGAAAAGGTGAATTTGGTTCAAAAAAGGAATGAGGAGGAAGAGGCGGTTTACCAAAAATTGGGGAAAGCAAATCCTGAGAAACAGGAAACCTTTAGGAAAATTACCAAGGAAATGGATTCCTTGTATAATGAGTTGATTGACAAGGGAAAGAAGATTTTTTGGTATTTTCAATTATTGAATAGCAGTAACCTCATGAGTATGGCGCGTGAGGTTCATGCCTTCCGGGAAAGGCTTAAAAAAAATGAAGCTCCTGAATCCCTGGATGAGGAAGCATTTATTAGAGGCATGCGCCAAAAAATAAGAAAAATGGACCCTAACCGGGATAGCATCTACTTGCGGAAACTCCTAATGCAAGGGTTAACATTTAAGGGGGATAATAAAATTCGGGCGCTTCAAGCTTTTTTTGAAGATAAAAAGCTGACCTCATTCGTGAAAAAGGCTTATAATGAAAAATTCCTTCTGGATACGGCAAAGCTTTTTCAAAAAATTAGGGAAAATACCAATGGGGTTCAGCAGCTAAATCTTCCATTGGTCGATCTTTGGAATGAAATTAAACCGGATTTCAGGAAAACTCAAATGTTCAGGCGCAAAGTGTTCAGTAAAATTGAATCCCTGAGGCCGCGTTATGTTAATTTAAAACAAGAGGCACAAAAAGGACTTTTTATCCCCGATGCCAATGGTACCCTGCGGTTGACCCATGGAAGGGTGAGGGGTTATAATCCCAGGGATGCAGTCCATTACAAACCTTTTACGGGCTTAAAGGGATATAAAGAGAAGGCTGAACCGTCAGGTGATTATCGTGCTTTCCCGGAAATGATGAACGCCATCAAAAGCATGAACGAATCCGTTTTTGAAAGGAATAAAACCAATGAGGCACCTATTTGCATGCTTTATGATACGGATACTTCCGGCGGAAATTCCGGAAGTCCTGTTTTGGATGCCAAAGGAAATTTGGTCGGCTTAAATTTTGACCGAACTTATCAGGGAACTATTACTGATTATGCCTGGGATGAGTCCTATTCCCGTTCGATTGGTGTGGATGTGCGCTTTATTCTGTGGTACCTGGCTAACGTAGACAATGCCGATCATTTGATTTCCGAAATGGGTGTATCTACTAAAAAAGACTAAGGAAAGTTAATCTTGCTTGGAAAATGGCTTTTTAATGAATCCGCTCAATGCTTTGAAAGATGATTAAAATAATTGTCACCATTGATGGTTACTGTTCCTGTGGCAAAAGCACTCTGGCCAGGGATCTTGCTAAGTTGCTTAATTATAAATATGTAGATACCGGTGCTATGTACCGGGCTGTAACGCTTTTTTTCCTGGAAAACCAGGTAGATACCAATGATCAGGATCAGGTAAAAGGGGCTTTGGAGCAAATTTCCATAGATTTCTCTTATGCAGCACAATCCGGCCAACAGATCACTCATCTCAACGGTCAGGAGGTAGAAGAAGCCATCAGAAGGATTAATGTATCGTCAAAAGTAAGTGAAATAAGTGCCATTACTAAGGTAAGGGAAAAAATGGTTGAACAGCAGCAAAAATTCGGTGCCGAAAAAGGTATTGTCATGGATGGAAGGGATATAGGGACGGTGGTTTTCCCCAACGCGGAGTTGAAAATTTTTCTCACGGCTTCTGAATCAGTACGGATAAAAAGAAGGTATGATGAATTGCTGAGTCAGGGCAAGATAGTCAGTATAGCGGATGTGAGAGAGAACCTGGAAGAAAGGGATCATCTTGACACCCACAGGAAAGAAAGTCCTCTTAAAATGGCAAAAGATGCTTACCTATTGGATAATAGCCATCTTACCATTAAAGCCCAACGGGATTGGGTTTATGAGCGTGCTATGGCATTGTTAGCCAAAAACAATTGACCCTCATACCAATTTTTTGAATATGGAAACCCTTTTAGAGCCCGGCTATCTTGGCATGTTTTTTAGTGCTTTCCTCGCTGCTACTGTTTTGCCTTTTAGCTCGGATATTATTTATGGATTAATGCTTTTAAACCAATACGATCCGTTTTGGACAACCGTTATGGCTTCACTGGGTAATTCTTTGGGGGGAATGAGTTCTTACTTCCTGGGTTATTTTGGCTATTGGGTTTTCATTGAAAAATATTTACAGGTAAAAAAAGCCAAGGTGGAAGCCTGGCAAGAGAAAGTGGCACGCTTTGGAAGCTGGCCGGCATTGATTACTTGGCTACCGGTGATTGGAGATCCCATTGCCATCGCACTGGGATTTTTCAAGTTAAATGTTTATAAAGTAGCTGTTTTGATGCTTATTGGCAAAAGCCTACGTTACATAACCATTGGTATTATTATCAGTTATTTCCCTGAAATGCGGGATTGGGTTATGGGAGAAGTGAAATAGGCAGGATATTTGTAATGCAGTTGGACTTAAAAATTTTTAAGGAAATTATCATGGGTATAGATGATTTTATCAAACAAAGGAGAACCATAAAACCTGAAAAATTTGCCAGTGAAACCATTGAGAATGGTATCGTAGAGCAAATTTTGGCCAATGCCAATTGGGCACCAACGCACGGCCATACTGAACCCTGGCGTTTCTGGGTTTTTACCGGGGCTGGCTTGCAAAAACTTGCATCATTTCACGCTGAGTTGTATAAAAAGGAAACCCCGGAAGCTGATTTCAAGGAAAAAACCTACCAAAAACTCTATGAAAGACCTTTAAAAGCCTCTCATGTAATCGGGATTGGTATGAAAAGAGGCAATAAGCCCCAAAAAATCCCTGCCATTGAAGAAATCGAGGCTACAGCTTGTGCCGTTCACAATATGTGGTTAACCGCGGCGGCTTATGGTATTGGTGCTTACTGGAATTCCGGGGGGATGACCTACCATCCGGAAATGAAAAATTTTTTCGAATTGGAAGCTGCGGATGAATTTTTAGGGTTCCTTTATCTGGGGTATCCATCTGATGAATGGCCGGACGGTAAGCGGGTTTCGGACATCAATGAAAAAACCCAATGGATTCTAAGTCATTAAAAACCAGAAAAAGAATGGAAAAAAGATTCAAACTAACTGTTTTGATTTTTCTTGGGATTTGTTCTTGCGCTTTTTTTACAAAGGGTCAGGAAAAATATTACTGGCAGCAAAGGGTTGAATATTCTATGGACATTGAGATGAATGAGGAGGCCAATCAATTTGAGGGTAAACAAAGCCTCGTATACCATAACAATTCCCCGGATACCCTTCACCGGGTGTTTTACCATTTATATTTTAATGCTTTTCAGCCTGGTAGCATGATGGATGTGCGTTCAAGAACCATTAAAGATCCTGATGAAAGGATTGGTGACCGGATCCAAAATCTGAAAAAAGATGAACAAGGGTACCACAAAATCCAAAGTTTAAAACAGGACGGCCAGTCCCTGGATTACGAAGTTTCCGGGACCATCTTGGAAGTGGATTTGAAGGACCCTATTTTACCCGGAGAAAGCAGTACCTTCAAAATGACTTTTAATTCCCAGGTCCCCCTTCAAATAAGGCGTTCGGGTCGTGACAACAAGGAAAAAGTGGATTTCTCCATGACCCAATGGTACCCCAAAATGGCGGAATATGATGAACATGGATGGCATGCAGATCCTTATGTGGCTCGTGAATTTCATGGTGTTTGGGGTAGTTTAGATGTCAAGATAACCATTGATTCCAATTATGTACTGGGTGCGACCGGTTATCTGCAAAACCCGAATGAAGTGGGCCATGGATATCAAGAAGAAGGAAGTAAGGTAGATAGGCCAAATAGCGAAAAGCTTACCTGGCATTTTAAAGCCCCAAAGGTTCATGATTTTATGTGGGCTGCTGATCCGGATTTCAAGCACGACAGAATTCAAATGGATAATGGGCCCGTCTTACATTTTCTCTATCAGCCTTATACTCCTGACACGTTGATCCGTAAATGGAAAAAATTTCAGCCTAAAGTCGCTGATGCCTTTCGGTACATGAGCAACAATTTTGGTACATATCCTTATAAGCAGTATTCCGTCATTCAAGGAGGTGATGGAGGGATGGAGTATCCTATGGGTACTCTGATTACCGGAAATCGCGGATTCCGGAGCTTAGTAGGCGTAACTTGCCACGAAATGGCTCACCAATGGTACCAAACGGTACTGGCTACCAATGAAAACATGCATGCCTGGATGGATGAGGGGATTACTGTTTACACCTCAACACGTACAATGAATCACATTTTTAATAGAAAAAGGGCTAAGCCGCAGAGAGGAAGCTATAGGGGTTATAAAAAAATGGCCAAAACTGACAGGGAAGAACCCATGAGCTTGCATGCTGATTTTTATCATACCAATGCGGCTTATGGAATTGCTGCGTACTCCAAAGGCGCAGTTTTTATGACCCAATTGGGTTACATCATTGGGAAAAATGCCCTGGATAAAGGTTTAAGGCGTTATTTCCGTGAATGGCAATTTAAACACCCTTACCCAAAGGATTTTAAAAGGGTTATGGAGAAAACTTCCGGCATTCAATTGGACTGGTACTACAATTTATGGCTTAATACGACACGGAAAGTAGATTATGCCATTGAGCGGCTTAAATTTCGTGAAGATTCCACTTACCTTACCCTGGAGAATCAAGGAAAAATACCCATGCCCATTGATTTGAAGGTAACTTTTAAAGATGGCACTAAAAAACTTTATTACATACCCTTGCGAATGATGCAAGCCAAAAAGCCTAACAATTATGATATGAAGCGGACAGTGTTAAAAGATTGGCCCTGGACCCATCCTTACTATGAATTTAGTATAGGTGTTTCGGACAGGCGCATTCAATCGGTTGTGATAGACCCCTCAGGTCGTATGGCTGATATTGACCGAACCAACAACCGTTGGCCAAAAGAAAAAGGCCTGGAAATCAGAGGAAATTGACCTTACTCTGTGGGAATTCAACTTTTCGAGAAAAACCTGAGCCACCATGACCCGATTGGATAAATGGGTTGAATGTTAGGTAAGGTTATTAGGTTAAAAAGGAATTTTGGGAATGGCCAATAAAAACCCTCCACCAAGATGGCTTGATGGAGGGTAAAAAAATATAATTATATCACGCAAACTGCTTATGTGGCTACAACCGGAGCAGCCCCAATAATTTCTTCATTGGCAAAATCGGCATAAATCTCAAAATTATCATTGAAATAAGCGGCCAGTTTATGGGCTTTTTTGTCGTAATCATCTTTATTGTCCCAGGTTTCTCTGGGGTTTAAAATTTCAGCCGGAACTCCAGGACAAGATTTAGGCATATGCAATCCGAAAATGTGGTTTTTTTCATATTCCACATTATTCAGTTGGTTATTCAAAGCAGCCTGTATCATGGCCCTTGTATATTTGAGGTCGATCCTGTGCCCAACACCGTGGGGACCTCCTGTCCAACCCGTATTAATTAGCCAAACGTTCACATCGTGTTGGTCCATTTTATTACCTAACATCTCGGCATAGGTGGTCGGATGGAGGGGTAAAAACGGCGCACCGAAACAAGCGGAAAAAACGGGTTGCGGTTCATTGATTCCTGCTTCAGTACCTGCCACCTTAGCGGTATAGCCTGAAAGGAAATGATACATTGCCTGTCCCTTATCCAATTTAGAGATCGGAGGTAAAACCCCAAAGGCATCAGCGGTTAGCAGGAAAATATTATTGGGAACGTTCCCAACCGAGGGTTCAATGGCATTATCAATATAATTAATGGGATAGGCTGCACGGGTGTTTTGCGTTACATCTGTATTCTCGTAATCAACGGTGCGCGAGTGCTCAAAAAACCTTACATTTTCCAATAAAGTGCCATACCTGATGGCGTTGTAAATTTCAGGCTCTTTCTCCTTGGAGAGGTCTACGACCTTCGCATAGCATCCTCCTTCAAAGTTGAAAATCCCTTTATTGGTCCAACCATGTTCATCGTCCCCTATTAAGTTTCTGTTCGGGTCAGCGGAAAGTGTAGTTTTGCCGGTACCAGAAAGGCCAAAGAATATTGCGGTATCTCCGTTTTCTCCCATATTAGCGGAGCAATGCATGGAGAGGATGTTTTTTTCAATGGGAAGCACATAATTCAGAACAGAAAAAATACCCTTTTTCATTTCCCCGGTATAACCAGTTCCCCCTATAAGGATCGTTTTTTTGGAGAAATTAATAATGGCAAAATTGCCTTGCCGCGTATCATCTATTTCCGGGTCAGCCAGGAAGCCAGGAGCGGCTACAATATGCCATTCCGGTTCAAAATCCTGAATTTCTTCCGGAGAAGGCCTGAGGAAAAGGTTTCTGGCAAATAAATTTTGATAAGCATATTCCGAAACCACACGGATATTCAATTGGTAATCCTTATCCGCACATGCGTAGGCATCCCTAACGTAAAATTCTTTATTAGAAAGATAATTGATTACCTTTTCGTACAATTGGTCAAATTTTTCCGGCTTAAATTTCATGTTGATATCTCCCCACCAAACGGTATCCCTTGTAAGTTCATCCTCAACGATGAAACGGTCTTGCGGGGATCTCCCTGTAAATTGGCCGGTATCAGCAGCAAAAGCACCATTGTCGCAAAGATTGCCTTCTCCGTTTTTGATGGCATTCTCAATCAATTCGGAGGGGGTTAGGTTCCAATTTACTTTTGGTGGGTTATTGAATCCCAAATAGCTAAGGTCTGCTTGTTTCCCTTTAATTCCTACTTCAGTCATACTAAACGCTTTTAAAATATGATTGCAAATTTAGATAAAAATGAAAACGTCTCAACTTAAAATGGATGATTAAGCTTTAAAATGCGCTTGAAATAAAAAAGGAAGCGATGAATCGCTCCCCTCTGATTTGTAAACTATTTGGTTAAAGCTTTCTAACGGGTTAAAACCTTTTTTATTGACCTTTTTCCTTTTCTTGTTTTTTATCCAGTTGCTTCATAATCTCTTTATCCAGACTGTCCACTTTCTTTTTTATCTCATCAGTGGCGGTTTCTTTGGGTCCGCATGAGGTTATGCACATTATGATAATAACTCCGATCCCAATTCCTTGATAAATGCGCTTAAAAAAATCTTTCTTAATCATTAATAAATGGCTTTGCAAATTTAAACACTTTAATTCATTTGTTAATCAACGGACGAAAAAACCTTGGCTTTACTTACCGTTCATGCTTAGATGGCTTTAAATACTAAAAAAGTTGCATTAACACAAAATATGCCAACAATGTTTTTTTAGGGAGTTTATTTCTGTTTGAATAACAGGGAAATGGGAACTCCTTTGAGGTTAAAATGTTCCCGGAGGGTCCGCTCCAGGAATTTTTTGTAAGGCGTTTTGATTCCTTCAGGATTGTTACAAAAGAAAGCAAATGTTTGTCCATGGCTTTTAAACTGTGTCACATATTTAATTTGGACAAATTGCCCCTTAACCGCAGGTGGGGGATTTTGGTTAATGGCTTTGAGCATGACCCGGTTTAAAAGGGATGTAGAAAATTCCTGTTTAAGATTTTGATAAACGGTCAGCCCTTCCTCCATGGCTTTCATTAAGCGGGTTTTTTTCAGTGCAGAAACAAAATGAACCGGAATATCCAAAGGCAAATTCAGGCGGTTTTTAATATGGTCAAGGTAATCCAGGTGGGTTTTGTCATCTTTTTCTACATCATCCCATTTATTGATCAGTATAACCAAGCCTTTTTTCCTTTTCCTTACCAGATCGATTAGGCTTGTGTCCTGATTTTCCAAACCCAGATGCGCATCGAGCACTAAAAAACAAACATGGGCTTTATCAATCGCTTTGATGGCTCGGTTAATGGATATTTGTTCCAGGGTCTTTTTGGCTATTCGTTTTTCCTTCCTGACACCAGCGGTATCAACAATTTCAAATTCCCTGTTGAATTTATTGAAATGGCTTGTAATGGCGTCTCTTGTAGTTCCTGGTTTTTCGCTTACGATGTTTTGCTTGGTTCCCAATAAGGCATTAACCATCGTGGATTTTCCGGTATTGGGCCTGCCTATGATGGCAAAACGGGGCAAATCATCACTTTGTGGCTCTACTTCTTTTACTTGATCCAGGTTCAGCAATTGATATATTTCATCAAGTAAATCTCCTGTTCCGGAACCATTAGTGGATGATAACGGAAAAATTTTGGAAAAACCCAACCGATAAAATTCGTAGCTATCATAAGAGTAGGCTGTATTATCTGCTTTGTTGGTTACCAAGATAACCGGTTTATTCAGCCTTAACAGAATTTGGCTGAAAGCTTCATCTTCCGCTGTGATCCCAGTTCTGACATCCACCATGAATAATACAAGGGATGCTTCCCCTAATGCCTGTTCTACCTGTTCCCGGATTTCCGCTTCAAAAATAGCGCCGGGCTTGGGCATAAAACCCCCGGTATCGATCAGGGAAAAGGGTTTTCCTTCCCATTCGGCCTCTCCATAAATCCTATCCCGTGTAACACCACTTTGGTCATCCACGATAGCAGTCCACTGCCCGGTAAGCCGGTTGAATAAAGTGGACTTACCGACATTGGGACGCCCGACTATAGCCACTTTCCTGCTCATCGTATCCTTTAAGTTTGCTGGCTTTGCCTGTTCTGACTTTTCTATTTCCAATATGAATTCTTATTTACCCTGAATCAGGAATGGTAACCAAATTGATTAAGAAAAGTTTCCTTATCCCGCCAGTTTTCTCTAACTTTCACAAATAGTTCTAAGTAAACTTGCTTGTCAAGAAAACCTTCGATGTCCTTCCTGGCTTCAGTACCGATTTTCTTAAGGGCCTGTCCTTTTTTACCTACCAAAATGGGTTTCTGGGACCGCTTGTTAACCACAATGAGCCCCCGGATATTAATGATTTGGGTTTCTTCTTCAAATTCCTCTATAGCTACCTCTATGGAATAAGGCACTTCCTGTTTGTAACGGTTTAAAATTTTCTCCCGGATAATCTCCGAAATGATAAACCGTTCCGATTTATCGGTTAATTGGGCTTCAGGAAAAAAAGCCGGATTTTCCGGAAGAAGTTCGATAACCCTCCTCAACAATTTTTCCAGGTTAAAAGGGGCAAGTGCTGAAATAGGAATAATGTTGGGCTTTGAAACCATCTGATGGTAGGCTTCAATCTCCTTTTCCACGGTTTCCTGGTCACTCAGGTCTATTTTATTAATAACGACCAAAACGGGTTTGGCTTTTCCGAGCAATTTTTCAATGTATGGTTTGTGTAATTCAAAGGATTCCCGGCTTTTCACCATGTAAAGAAAAACATCGGCATCCTCCATAGCCTGGTTAACAAACTGCATCATTCGTTTTTGAAGCAAATACTTAGGTTCCAAAATACCTGGGGTGTCTGAAAAAACCACTTGGTGGTTTCTTCCGGTTAAAATACCCTGAATCCGATGACGGGTAGTTTGTTTTTTGGCCGTAACGATCGAGATTTTTTCACCTAAAAGGGCATTAAGCAAGGTGGATTTGCCAACATTAGGATGCCCTATGATGTTGGCGAATCCTGAATTGAATTCACTTTTAGCGTTCATATATCCCGATCAATTAAGGCTGCAAAAGTAGGCAAAATAATCCGAAAAAGGTTAATGCTCAGGCCATAAAATAAGTGGCATAGGAAGGCTAAAAGCCATAAAGGTAATTTTCCGGTATAAGATAAGGAAAATAGGGTGCTGGTTTGGAACGTTAATTGTGACGATTAATTCATAACCAAGCTTTATTAATGACAAACCGGTTCTTTCTCATTACTGGGTTTTTATTTTTAATGGTAGGCTTTAAAGGGGGAGAAGCTCCTGAAGGCATTCCGAAGCATGAGGAAGTGGCCTTTCAACCCGGCGAAAATTTGACTTACAAGATTCGCTATAACATGTATTACAATTTAAATGTAGGGAAAGTACGCTTTAAAATTAAAGAACAGCCAAAGTGGAAGAATGGCAGTAATTGTCACCGGATCGTTTCTAAAGGGAAGACATTTGGTTTTTATGATCCCATATACAAAGTGAGGGACCATTATGAAACATGCATGGATTTTGACAATATGACGCCCAATTTTTTCATGCGGGATGTTTACGAAGGAGGCTTTACATTCAAGGAAAAACTGCACTTTGATCACCAAAACAATGTGGTCCGTGACAAAAAAGGCAAGGCTTACGAAATCCCGGGAAATACTCAGGATCTTTTGTCTGCTATCTACTATGCCCGGAACTATAATTTTAGGAAAGCCAATCCGGGGGATACCGCTTTGATCAATGCGTTTATTGATGATACCACCTACAGCGTTGGACTCCGCTACAAAGGAAAAACAAAAATTCAAACCCAATTCGGAAAATTAACTTGTTTAAAAATTAAGCCCATTCTCATTGTAGGTCGTATTTTCGACAGCAAATATGATATGACCTTATGGGTTTCGGATGATGGTAATAAGATACCGCTTCGGATTGAATCGGATTTAACAGTCGGAGCTATCCGTGCCGATTTGGTTGACTATGAAAACCTCAAGCATCGTTTTTCGGTTAATGAATAAGGGGTAAAACAAAAGCAGGTATTGAAAAGACGCTTTAATTCCATAAAAATTCTAATAGGGCTTATTCCGGTCCTGTTGTTCGGGAGCCACAAAGAAATCCAACAGGAGTCTTCAAACCTTGAGCCTTCTTATCAAGCCTTCCAAAGGGGCGAAGTCCTTGAATACAATATTCACTACGGGATGGTCAATGCGGGAAAAGCCACTTTCCGGGTTAAGGATACTTTGATTTATATTGGTGGTAGGCCTCATTTCTCCGTAAAAGTCTTCGGGCGATCTTTAGAGTCCTGGGATTGGTTTTACAAAATCCGCGACCATTATTATTCTTACCTGGATACCAAAACTTACCTGCCAAGCTTTGCCTATCGAAACGTAAGAGAAGGCGAGTATAAGACTAAGGAACGTTTGGTGTTCAAAAGGGATAAAAACGTGGTTTTGAGGAACGGTGATCCCCATCAGGTTCCTGATGGCATTCATGATATTTTATCCGCCATTTATTATGCGCGCTGCATCGATTTCTCCAGGGTTAGGTCTGAAACTCATCTTCCCATCAAAACATTCTTTGCCGATTCTCTTTTTCCGGTAGGGGTTACCTATAAAGGGAAGCAAACCATCAAGACAAAATTGGGACGGTTTAAATGCCGGGTTTTTAAACCTGACCTGGTAAAAGGAAGGGTTTTCAAGGGACAAGACGATATGACGGTTTTTGTCTCAGATGACCGCAATCAATTACCCTTGAGGATTGAATCCAAAATTTTTGTGGGTTATATTCAGGCCGACCTGAAAGAATACAAAAACCTTAAATTTCCCCTCAATTCAAGAATCGAGTAAACTGATGCTTTTGAAAATCTCCTTTTATCCTTTGGCAAATGGGTCAAAAGCAGAGCCCTGTCACCATTTAGTTGGAAATGGCTTATTTATTTTTTTACCAGGTTGAGCAGAAATAGTCTTATCATTTTTTGGGTTACCTTCAGAGCAAATTTTGCAAAACCTCATATACGGTATTTTTACTGACAATGTCAATGGTTTTTGAGGTTTGGTTCAAATTACGCTTATTAAAGGAGGAAATGAATATTTTCTCAAAGCCCAGCTTTTCCGCCTCGAGGATTCGTTTTTCCACTTGTTGAACGGGTCTTATTTCACCGGAAAGCCCAATTTCTCCGGCAAAGCAAATGTGATCACCCACAGGTTGATCCTCATAAGCGGATGCAATGGCAATGGCTACACTCAGGTCCGTTGAAGGATCCTCTACCTTAAGGCCACCGGCAATGTTGAGAAAGACATCCTGAACAGAAAGCTTTAGACCGCAACGTTTTTCCAACACCGCCAAAAGCATATTTAATCTACGCCCATCAAAACCGGTTGTCGAACGTTGTGGCGTTCCGTAATAAGCAGTGGAGACTAAGGCTTGAATTTCTATGAGCATCGGGCGTATTCCTTCTAACATGGCTCCAATGGCTATGCCACTCAGGGAATCATCCCTTTGCGATAATAAAATTTCGGAAGGGTTTTTAACCTGCCTCAGGCCTTTTTCCTTCATTTCATAAATTCCGATTTCGGCTACTGAACCAAACCTGTTTTTTATCGTCCGTAAAATACGGTAGTTATAGTTTTGATCTCCTTCAAAGTATAAAACCGTATCCACCATGTGTTCCAATATCTTGGGACCGGCAATATACCCTTCTTTAGTAATATGGCCTACCAGGAAGATGGGTATGGCTTTTTGCTTAGCCCACCGTTGAAGGTGGGTGGTAGATTCCCGGATTTGGGGAACACTACCTGCTGTGGAATCCACCTCGGAGGTGGTTAGAGTTTGAATAGAATCGACAATGAGCAGGTCGGGCTCAAGGGTTTTTATTTTTTGGACGATCACTTCTACAGAAGTCTCCGGCAAAAGGTAACATTCCGGATTGGGATCCCCGATGCGAGAAGCCCTCATCTTAACTTGGTTTAAGCTTTCTTCTCCGGTAACGTAAAGGAGCTTTTTATCCGGTTGCTCTAAAGCCAGGTGAAGCAATAGCGTGGATTTACCGATACCAGGCTCTCCTCCTATCAGGATTAATGAACCCGGCACTATTCCACCACCAGCCACACGGTTTAATTCCTCATCCTTGGTTTGAATGCGATTGACCTCCTCTAAATCAAAGGACTCCAGGGATGCCAGGGAATTGCCATCGCTTTTTGATGAAAGCGAAGTAGAACGTCCTTTATCCTCTTGGGTTTGGATTTCCTCCAAAAAGGTATTCCATTCCCCGCATGAAGGGCAACGGCCCTTCCAGTTTACGGACGTTGCGCCACACTGCTGACAAACATAGAGGGTTTTGGTCTTTGCCATTTTAGGGTCTATTGGTACTTATTTGAAAAAAGTGGTCGAAAATAGCAATTTTCGAACGGATTTTAACGGCTCTAAAAATGGTTTAAGGAAAATTCTATTGATCGGAATAGCTTTTAAAGGACACAAAATAACCATTTTAGGTTTGACAAATATTTCCTAAAATTGCAATGAAATTAGGTAAACCAACCTTTCAATGCTGGAGCATTACATTCGGTCCTTATTGTATGAGAAAGATTGCGTAGTAATACCCGGATTCGGGGCTATCGTGGCCAATTACCAATCTGCGGAACCGAAAAATGCTCAGCAAACCATTGCTCCCCCTACCAAGCAATTGGCTTTTAATGAAAGTTTGAAAACCAATGATGGCTTGTTGGCCAATTATGTGGCTGACCAAAAGGGTATAACTTTTGCAGAAGCGTTGCAATTTGTAAGGGAAAAGGCCAATCAATGGAAACAAACTTTAGGAAGAGGAGAAGCGCTTTATTTAGAAGGGATAGGTCACTTTTATGCGAATAAGGAGGGCAATGTGATTTTTAAGCCCGAAGAACAAGCCAATTATAATCCCCAAGCTTTTGGATTGGGAGAAGCCTCCTTAGTACCTGTTAAGCGGGCTCCGATAAGCCGGGCATTAAAGGAAAAGAAAAATAAAGCCAACAAACAAAATGTAGCGCCTTCAAGGGTACTCATTGGTTTGTCCAGCATTGGTATTGCGGCCGTTTTGCTGTTTTTCCTGCTAAATACCGATTTGTTTAACACCGGTCCCCATAGTACTTCAAACGCTTCTATTGAGGAAACAATTGCCTCCGTAGATTCTGATACCCATTCCCGGGAAAATGTTAAAGGGTCGGACGATAAGCCATCTTCCAGTAAAAAAGGAAAGAATAAAAGCCTGAGGGATACCGGTAATAAAAAATACCGGATAAATGAGCCTGATAAAGCCGTTGTAGAAACCCAGAATGAGGAAAATGATGATTTCAATGCTGACCAGAAAACCAAAAAACACCCCTCTGAAAAATCCATTGAAAAATCCGTGGAAAAAAAGAAAAAGGTTTTTCACCTTATTGCAGGATCCTTTAAATTTAAGGAAAATGCTCAAAAGTTGGCATCCCGCGCCCAAAGGCGGGGTTTTAATACCCATATCCTAAAAGCGGATAACGGTTTTTACCGGGTAAGTATTGGCCAGTACAAAGCGGTAAACACGGCAAGAAAGTTTTTAAATAGGATAAGACAGAAAGGTACTTATAAAGTTTGGCTTTTAAATCAAAAAACAAAAAGGAACAGTTAAATCCTGATAACCATGGCAGACCCGATTATTCTTCAAATAGCAAGTGATACGGCTAATCAGACCACGGCTAATAGTTCAGAAGCTCAGTTGACCCTTTTTGAACTTTTACTCAAAGGGGGATGGATTATGATTCCATTGTTTTTATTGGCCATTGTAGCCATTTACATTTTCATCGAAAGGTACTTGACCATTAAGAAAGCTTCCAAAATTGATCGGAATTTTATGAATAAAATCCGAGATTTGGTGGTGAATGACAATATAGAGGGAGCCAGGCAGCTTTGTAAGGATCACGATACCCCTGTTGCCCGGATGGTCGAAAAAGGCATTTCTGGTATTGGCCGTCCTCTTAAGGATATTTCTGCTTCTATCGAAAATGCGGGTACTTTAGAAGTATTTAAGCTTGAAAAAAATACTGCAACACTGGGCACTATTTCCGGTGCGGCACCTATGATCGGATTCCTCGGTACGGTTACAGGAATGATTAAAGCATTTTATCAATTGTCCGTTGCCGGTAGCAATATAGAACCGGCTATGCTGGCCGGCGGAATATATGAAGCGATGGTTACTACAGCTACCGGTTTGGCCGTTGGTATTATTGCTTACATTGGTTACAATTATTTGGCCACCCAAATTGAGAAAATCGTCTACAGAATGGAGGCGACCACTGTCGAATTTATTGATATTTTACAAGAGCCCGCTCAATAAGATTTTGGCTTTTTACACGTTACTGAATTAGGGCATAAAAACTTTTTTAGATGGCTATTAGACGAAGAACAAAAGTTAGCACTACCTACAACATGTCCTCACTTACTGACATTGTATTTCTTTTGTTGATCTTTTTTATGCTGACTTCTTCCTTTGTTACCCCGAATGCCCTGAATTTACTTCTACCTCAATCCACCAGTAAAACGCTTTCCAAGCAAACGGTTACCGTATCCATTACCAAGGACCTGAAATATTATGTAGGCCGCGAACAAGTCAAGAGTGACCGGCTTCAAACTCGTATTGCCGACCGACTTTCAAAAAAAGAAGGGGAAACCATTGTGCTGGCTGCCGATAAGAATGTTTCACTCGAAGAAATTGTTAAAGTGATGAACATTGGCAAAAAGTTGGATGCAAAAGTTATATTGGCTACTGAACCTGAATCGTAACGCTTATGGCAGATAAAGAAAAAAAGAAAACGAAAAAAATATCCAACCGCAGGAAAAAAGCCTTGCAGGAGCGTCAAAGTATTGAAAAAAAGGCTGCTATTGCCACCGGTGTGGTCTTTTTGGGCTTGCTTGTCTCCTTTATGTTCATAGCCCTAAAGTCTCCCGTTCCTGAACCTCAGCAACGAGGTATTGATGTGGTTATGGGTGAACACAACCTCGGGATGAATAAAAAAAGCGAAGTAGTAAAGAAACCTACCGAAGAAAAAGGACAATCCGAAGAACCCCAATCAAAAGAAGCGAAAGAAGCCGAGAAATCTCAAACATCAGAATCTCCTGAAACCAAAGTAGAGGAACCCACCAAACAAAAAAGCGAAACCCAGGAAAAAGTACCCGCCCCTAAAGCCAGCGATAAAGCCAAAAAAGTCGAAAAGAAAAAGAAAGAATCAAAGGAAGCCGGTGAGGAAAAAGGTGATAAGCCGGATGATAAAGAAACCACACAAAAGGAGGAGAAAAAGCCTAATCCCAAAAACCTGTACACACCTAGTCAGAATCAGGGCGATGATGAAAAAACCGGCAATAAGGGGGATAAAAAAGGGAAAAAATCATCTGAAAGTTTTGAGAAAAAGGGAAAATCCCTGGAAGGCAATAATCCCATTTCCAACCTTAACCTGGAAGGGCGTGCAGTAACTAAGTTTCCAAAAATTAAGGAACAAACTCAAAAACAGGGAAAGGTGGTTGTTCAAATAACCGTTAATAAAAACGGTGAAGTAGTCAAAGCTGTACCCGGAAAGCGGCATACTACTGTTACCAGCCTCCGGCTTAAGAAAATTGCGAAAAAAGCGGCTCTGAATACCCAATTTGACAAGATTAAAAATGGGCCGAATCAGCAGGTGGGTACTATGACCATCAATTTCAAACTCCAGTAACCATAAATGGATTACCAAGCGGCCCTTGATTATTTGTTGGCCAAGCTACCCATGTTTCAAAGGGTTGGGCAACAAGCTGTGAAGAAGGATTTAACCAATACCCGCGCTTTTTTGGAATATCTGAATAATCCCGAGCAAAGTTTCAATGCCATTCATGTGGCAGGCACGAATGGCAAAGGTTCTGTGAGCCACATGCTTTGTGCCATTGCGATGAAAGCCGGTTTTAAAACCGGATTATATACCTCGCCGCACCTGCTGGATTTTCGGGAACGCATCCGTATCAATGGCGCAATGATTCCCAAAGAAGCAGTGGTGAATTTTGTGGAAGCCAATCAAGAAACGATTGAAACCATTGAGCCTTCTTTTTTTGAGGCTACGGTTGCCATGGCTTTTGATCATTTTGCACGTCAGGAAGTGGATTTAGCCATTATAGAAACCGGTTTAGGCGGCCGGCTGGATTCCACCAATGTACTGGAACCCCAAATTTCGGTAATCACCAATGTGGGCCTGGATCACCAAGCCATGTTAGGACCGGATTTGCCTACTATTGCACGGGAAAAGGCGGGTATCATCAAACCCGATACCCCTTTGATAGTCGGGGAATCACAACCTGAGAGCCGGCCGGTTTTGGAGGAAGTGGCTTCCGACCAAAATGCGCCAATCACTTTTGCTGATGAAAATTGGGCGTTTCATGTGCATCATTTTGTGCGGTGTCTGAATCTAATGGCCCATCATCTGCGAGACGATTTGCCATTAAACATTTCATGTGATCTTACAGGTTATTACCAGGCGCGGAACATAGCCACTTCCCTGGAAACCCTTTACCAGATTAATAGTAGAAAAGCGCCCTGGTTTTTTCCAACCGATACATGGCAAAAAGGATTGGCCGAGGTGAAAGCATCTACGGGTCTTCGGGGTCGATGGGAGGTTTTGCATCATCAACCCCTTACCATTTGTGATATAGCCCATAACCCTGATGCTGTAAGGTGGCACCGGGAACAAATCAATCACTATTACTACCAAAACCTCCACATTATTTTCGGTATGACCCAAGAAAAAGATTTAGCCCCTATTCTTCGGGAAATGCCGGCTTTTGCTCATTATTACTTTTGTGCTCCTGATTTACCAAGGGGCAAGCCCAGCCAAAAACTTCAAAACGAAGCCCAACAATACGGAATAAAAGGAGAGGCCATTGGCTCTGTTAAAGCAGCATTGGAAAAGGTTTGGGAAGAAGTGACAGATCAGGATTTGGTATTAATTACGGGAAGTGCTTTTGTGGTGGCTGAGGTTTTGGAAGTTTCCAGAGCATTCTCCCCCTAACCAAATGAAGCTTTGGTTAGTGGGAGATTCCCATATAAAATCTTAACAAAAAGCCCTTAGATTCCTGAATAACAAATTGT
>CAZJWK010000046.1:0-19737 GCA_964549595.1 uncultured Sphingobacteriales bacterium
CAAAAGCGTCTTTTCATCATTGATGATAAAACAACACTTCCCTCAAATCCAAATTGCCGATTACAAATTGACCATTTGTTGATCACGGGAAAGGTTGACTTATCCCGAAAAAAATTATTAAACCGCCTTAGGGTAAAAAGGGTGATCCTTGGGGATGAATTACCCCCCTGGGAAGTAAAAAAATGGAAAAAAGCGTTAGCCGGCAAACGGATAAAATGCCATTCTATTAGTCAGGATGGTGCTTTGGTAGAAAATTTGTAGATTTCGTATCAAAATAAATTAGCAAATCTTATGGGAGAGCAAGGTTTTAATACCATCGAAACCCAAACAAAAGACCGTATTTTAACGATAGTGCTTAACCGGCCGGATAAGCGAAATGCATTGAACAGCGAAATGATCAGTGAGCTTAAAGAAGTGCTCAAAAAAGCTGATAAAGATGAGGCGGAGGAAAAGGTTATAATTCTGAAAGGGAAAGGCAAAGCCTTTAGCGCAGGTGCTGACCTTGAGGCCCTCCAAAAACTCCAGACCTACAGTTATTCGGATAACCTACAGGATTCTAATCATTTAAAAGAATTGTTCCAGGTCATTTACTACCACAGTAAACCCATCATTGCTCAGGTTAATGGCCATGCTATTGCAGGGGGATGTGGATTAGCCACTGTTTGCGATTTCATCTTTGCAGTGCCGGAAGCCAAATTTGGGTACACTGAAGTGAAGATTGGTTTTGTTCCGGCCATTGTCATGGTGTTTTTATTAAGAAAAATAGGAGAAGTCAAAGCCAGGGAACTATTATTAACCGGGGAATTACAGGACGCTCAGAAAATGAAAACCATTGGGCTAATCAATGAAGTGTATGAGCCGAATGCTATCGAAGAAGCCGTCAATAACTTTGCTCAACAACTGGCAGAAAATACATCCGCACAGGCTGTGGCACTTACCCGGGAAATGATTGCTGAAATTCAGAGCATGCACGTTAAAGACGCCATTAATTATGCGGCTGAAAACAATGCCAAAGCCCGCTCTTTTGAAGATTGTCAAAAAGGTATTCAGGCTTTTTTAAATAAAGAGGAATTGAAATGGTAACCTAACGGCTTAATAAAGGGAGGGGAGCTAAAGCCTCTTCTAAACCTTGATCCTGCCGTTTATTAAAGGTATGAAAACCCACTGCCTTAGCCCCTTCCAGATGTTGGGGGCTGTCATCAATCATCAATGTCTCAACAGGATCAATACCCGCATCCCGGATGATAAATTCAAACACCTCTTGGTCAGGTTTACGCTTCCCGATTAAATGGGAGTAATATTCCTTCTCAAAATAAGGAGCCAGGTCTCTTCTGCCAAGCATGGCCTCCACCTGGTCAAAAAACGCCTCGTAATGAATGGCGTTGGTATTGCTTAATAAAAAGACCCGGTAATCCTGCTTCAATTGGGTTATAAAATCCAGATTTTCGGGCGGGAGATCAAGAAGCATAGCATTCCAGGCCTCTATTAGGGTTTGATCTTTAACTTTCCGCTGACTATGGGCCCGCAATTCGCCTAAGAAAGACTCCGGCGTGATCAAACCCTTTTCAAATCTAACAAATAAAGGACTTTGCTTAAACTGAGTGTACAACTCATCAAAATGCGGGAACCCGATCGATTTAAATGCCCTTTCTGTTTTATGGTAATCAATGTTTAAAACCACACCGCCAAGATCAAAAACTATGTCCTTTATAACCGGATCAGCCATATGATGGTTTGCTGTTTGAAAGTTTTTAACTTTGCACAAAGTTAAGGATTACCATTCAAGGGCCCGTAGCTCAGTGGTCAGAGCAGTAGACTCATAATCTATTGGTCGAGGGTTCAAATCCCTCCGGGCCCACTTTTCTCTAAATGCCCATTATCCCGTCCTGAAATTCGCTTTTTCTTAAAATGGCTTGCTTTTAAATAAAAAATGGGGCTATGGAAACCTTTACATTTTCCGACCCTAAAGATCGTTTCAAAGGCAAATCAAGCCAATATTCCCGGTATCGACCCACTTACCCCGAAGCCATGTTCCGGTTCATTGAATCCAAGCTTGGACTGGCACCGGTTCACAGAATAGCTGATATGGGTTCAGGGACCGGTTTATCCAGTAAGTGGCTCATCCAAAACGGGAATTTGGTTTATGCGGTAGAACCCAATACAGAAATGCGGCTGGCCGCAGAACATTTTTTTCAAAACTATCCGAATTTTTACTCGATCAATGGCACCGCAGAAAAGACCAACTTACCTGACCACTCAGTAGATTTTATCCTTGTCGGCCAGGCATTCCATTGGTTTGAGCAGAAAAAGGCACGAACCGAATTGAAACGGATACTAAAACCCAATGGATATGTAATCATCACCTGGAACGAAAGGTTAACGGAAACTTCGACCTTTCTTCAACATTTTGAAAACCTGCTTATCCGGTATTCAAAAGATTACATGAAAGTGGATCACCGTAATATTTCCGAAGAAATGCTTAAGGAATTCTATGGTCATTCCCGGTTTGATCAACGAATGTTTTACAATTGCCAGCTATTTAGCTGGGAGGGATTGAAAGGGCGGTTGCTTTCCATGTCCTATGCGCCGGAGAAAAACCAACCCGAATTTCATAGCATGTTAAAGGAGTTAAGTCAATTATTTCGTAAAAATGCTATCCACGGCCAGGTAAAATTTGATTACCATACCTTGGTTTACTTCGGACAATTGGAATAAGGAGCCCTTCATAGGGTTTCCAAACCTTCCGGAAGATCCACAATTAAGTAACCGGATTCCCTGTCTAAATCCTTAACCCAGGAGGAATGGCAAGGGAACAGGGAAGTTGCTCCATTAGGTTGCTCAATGGTAAACAGGAATTGATCGGTTTGAAGGGCAATCTCTTTTATAATCCCTTTAAAGTGATGCGTTTGATCGAAAAGTTCGTAGCCTTTAAGGGTTAGGAAATTAAGGGGGTCTTCCGCCCAACTACCCAAACTTTCAAGGGGGAACAGTAAAGCTTTTTTCACAAGCCCCAGAGCGGCTTCCGGGGAGGTTATGTCCTCAAGCTTAATAACGGGCAGATTATCGCCGGTATAGTCAATCCCTTCAATAAAAAAGGGGACCGGCTTTTTGGAAATTTCTACAAAAAGCCAGTCCCCTTTTTGGTATTCCTTCGCAAATTGCTCTACAAAATTAACTTTTATCTGTCCATCTTTGCCGTGGGTTTTAACCACCTCTCCGCACGTCACAAAATTTGAACGCTCAAACATCTAAAAGCGGCAAGGTTATTCCTTTTGCTCGCTTTCTTCGTCTTTCCCTGAAGCATCTTCCTCACCTTCTTCGCCCGATTGTTCTTGGTTTTTGGCTTCATCCTCAGGCTTTTCATCCGCGGCCTCATTGGTTTCCGCCGAATGCTCATCAGAAGTTTCTTGTTCATGGGATGCTGCATTCTTAGCAGCTTGGTCTTCACTTGAGGCCTCTTCGGTTTCCGTTGTTTCGCTTTCCTCTTCCTTGGAAGCTTCTTGTTCAGATTCTTGTTCCCCGGTTTGCTGGGCTTCACCTTCCTGCTCAGGTGATTGCCCTTCCTGAGCATTTTGTGCTTCCCCTGTAGCTTCTTCCGCTGACGCTTCGGCTTCCCCTTCCTCACCTTCTTCAACACGTTTAGCCCTCAGGGCTTCCTCACGTTTCCTATTGATTTCTGCTTCAGCTTCAAGACGCTCCTTTAATTGCTTGTCTGCCTGCTCCTTGGCTTTATCAATCCTTTCCTGAATTCGCTGAGACTTTTCTTCTAACCACTTGGCATATTTTTCATCTGCTTCTTCCTGGGACAAAACCCCCTTTTTGACCCCTCTAAGCAAATGTTTCCGGTACTTTACACCGGTGAAAGTAAGTATACGATCCACAGTAGGCGTAGGCTGTGCCCCAACTTGCAACCACTCAAGCGCTTTCTCGTTGTCAAGCTTAATGGTAGCCGGAGTAGTACTGGGATTGTAAAAACCAAGCTTTTCTACCTCACGGCCGACTCTTGGCTTCATGTTGTCGGCAACAACAATATTTTAATGCGGATTTTGTTGTCTTCCGCGCCTTTGCAATCTTAATTTTACTGGCATATAATTACTTCGTTCGTTTTATAAAAGGGTTGCAAATTTCCGTTTTTTTCTTTAACTGTCAAACCCTAATGGGCTTTTTTGCCTCACCCCATTAGATCCTGCATTTGGGGCATCTTCCCTTTCTTTCCGGATTTATTCATGGATTTCATCATCTTACGCATTTCATCCATTTGTTTAAGGAGCTGATTGATCTCCTGAACATTGGTACCACTACCGTAAGCAATTCTTCGTTTTCTTTTGGCATCCAAAATTTCAGGCCTTTGCCTTTCAATGGGTTTCATTGATCGTATGATGGCTTCTGTCCGTTTGAATACATCCCCTTCCAAATCCTCATCCTTTACCATCTTATTCATACCAGGCACCATCTTCACCAGATCCTTAAAATTCCCCATTTTCTTAATCTGCTGGATCTGGGAGAGGAAATCCTCGAGGTCAAATTCATTCTTTTTGAATTTCTTTTGGAGCCTCTCGGCCTCTTCCTGGTCTACTTTTTCCTGCGCCCTTTCAACCAAGGAAACCACATCCCCCATTCCAAGGATTCGGTTAGCCATCCGATCCGGGTAAAAGATATCAATGTCATCCAGTTTTTCTCCGGTACCAATAAATTTTATCGGTTTTTCAACCACCTTCATGACAGAAATGGCAGCACCACCGCGGGTGTCACCATCCATTTTGGTAAGCACTACCCCTTCATAATCCAACCGGTCATTGAAAGCCTTGGCTGTGTTCACCGCATCCTGACCACTCATGGCATCCACAACAAAAAGGGTTTCATTGGGATTGATCTGTTCCTTGATGCCGGCAATCTCGTTCATCATGTCCTCATCAATAGAAAGTCGACCGGCCGTATCAATGATTACCGCATCATGGCCACTCTGTTTAGCATGATGGACGGCATTCTGGGCAATATTCACCGGATCGTTCTGCCCTTCCTCAGTATAAACCTCGATTCCGGCTTGTTCGCCCAACGTTTTAAGCTGATCAATCGCAGCCGGCCTGTAAATGTCACCAGCTACTAAAAGGGGCTTTTTGCCGTGTTGCTTTATGAGGTGATTAGCCAGTTTCCCTGAAAAGGTAGTTTTACCCGTACCTTGGAGACCCGCCATTAAAATAACAGCGGGATCACCCTTCAAATCCAAATCAGCTTTTGAACCGCCCATCAAATCCGTCAACTCATCCTGAACAATTTTTACCATCATTTGCCCGGGCGAAACCGATTTGATTACGCCTTGCCCTAACGCTTTTTCCTTAACTTCCTGGGTAAACTCCTTGGCAATCTTATAGTTAACATCAGCATCCACCAAGGCCCGTCTTACCTCTTTAAGGGTCTCTGCTACGTTAACATCGGTTATTCTTCCCTGACCTTTAAGCTTCTTAAAAGCTTCTTCCATTCGATCTGTGAGTCTTTCGAACATACCTTATTACGCTTTTATTCTGCAAAAATACAAATTCTAAGCAACCCATTTAGTTTCATAATCAAATCGTGGCGCTTAAATAAGGAATTTTGGACAAGAAACTTGTTCAACAACTTAAGCTTATTGACACACAATGATTTTGAAATTGCATGGCTTTTAATTTCCAAATTTTTTTCAAGCAACCTACCTTAGCGCAATTTTTAAACCCCAAAATAAAAGCCGTTATGCGCTTCAAAGCTTTGGAAATGGCTCAGGGTCGTCAGCCCACAGAACGGAAAGACTTTTCTACTAAGCGTTCAGACGTCTTCGGGAAGTATGTATTTTCCGAAAAATCCATGAAACAATACCTTTCTAAGGAGGCTTTCCAGAGTGTCAAAAAAGCCATTGAAAAAGGGGAGAAGATCAGTCACGAAACAGCTGACCAGGTGGCAGCCGGGATGAAAAACTGGGCCATTGATTACGGAGCTACTCACTATACCCATTGGTTTCAGCCTTTAACCGGACTTACCGCAGAAAAACACGATGCTTTTTTTGATTACGTGGAAGGAGATACCATTGAGACTTTTAGCGGTAAAGCTTTGATCCAACAAGAGCCGGATGCCTCCAGTCTTCCCAGTGGGGGATTGCGGAACACCTTCGAAGCCAGGGGTTACACGGCCTGGGATCCCAGTTCACCGGCTTTTTTGATGAAAACCCCGGCCGGTCTTACCTTATGTATTCCTACCATTTTTATCGCTTATACAGGGGAAGCGCTGGACTTTAAAACTCCCCTACTAAAATCTGCTCACACCCTGGAAAAAGCAGCAACCAAGGTTTGTCAATATTTTGACGATACTGTGGAAGGAACCTATCCCAATCTCGGTGTGGAGCAAGAATATTTCTTGGTGGATACAGCTTTGTACAATGCAAGGCCTGATCTGGTCATGAGTAGCCGAACCCTTTTCGGGATGCCTCCCGCAAAAGGCCAACAATTAAACGACCATTATTTCGGCTCAACTCCTGAACGGGTTCATGCTTTCATGGTAGACCTTGAGGAGGAATCCATGAAATTAGGCATTCCCTTAAAAACCCGTCACAATGAGGTAGCTCCGAGTCAATTTGAATGCGCCCCGTTATTTGAAGAAGTCAATAAAGCCGTAGATCATAACCAATTGCTCATGGACATCATAGATAAAATTGCCAAAAGGCATAACTTTCGTGCCATTCTTCACGAAAAGCCTTTTGCCCAGATAAACGGGTCGGGTAAGCATTGTAATTGGTCCATAACCACTAAAAACGGGGAAAACCTGCTTTCACCAGGCCAAACACCCCAGAAAAACTTCCGCTTTTTAACGTTTTTCGTCAATATTATCAAAGCCCTTTACGAAAATTCGGAAATCCTAAGAGCCAGTATTGCCAATGCCGGTAATGACCACAGGTTGGGTGCCAATGAGGCTCCGCCTGCCATCTTGTCTATATTCATCGGAGAACAAATGACCCGGATCATAGAGGAACTGGAAAATGAAGACCCGGAGAAACAGGGAAAAAGTACCGAGTTGCCCTCAGGTCTAAAAGTGGATATCCCTAAAATTCCGGAGATTTTGCTGGATAACACGGACCGGAACAGAACCTCGCCATTTGCCTTTACCGGTAATAAGTTCGAATTAAGGGCAGTAGGTTCTTCCATGAATACAGCCTCCCCAATGATTGCTTTAAACACCTTGGTTGCTGATCAACTTGAAAATTTCAGTCAAACGATTGATAAGAAAGTTAAAGAAGGCCAAAATAAGGATGTGGCCATTGTAGAAGTGCTACAGGATTATATCAGTGAGGCCAAACCTATTCTCTTCGAAGGAGATAATTACAGTGAAGAATGGGTGAAAGAAGCGGAAAAAAGGGGTTTACCCAATTTGAAAAACACACCTGAAGCTTTGGAGGCTTTCCTAAAGGACAAAACCAAAAAATTGTTCACTCAAAATCAGGTATTGAATGAAAGGGAGTTGGAAGCCAGGTATGACATCCTACTGGATCGGTATTCCAAAAATATCCAAATTGAATCCCGAATTTTAGGGGAAATGGCTTTAAGTCAAATTGTACCGGCGGCCATCGAATCCCAGAACCAATTAATCGACCATTTGCAGAAACTTCAAAACCTGGGCGTTCAGGATGGAACCGCTGAATTAAAGATCACAGTGGAAAAAAATGCCAGCCATATAAAAGAGGTCAAAAGACAAGTTTATGAAATGATCCAAGCCCGTAAAAAAGCCAATAACCTGGAGGAAACCAGTGCCATTGCTTCGGCTTATTGTAACCAAGTGTTGCCATACTTTGATTCCATTCGCTACCATATCGAAAAGCTTGAATTAAACATACATGATCAACTCTGGCCGGTTCCAAAATACCGGGAAATTTTATTCATGAGATGATTCAAATTACTGCAATTTAGTTAAAATAAAACTTACTTAAATCCCGTTTTGAAGGTAAAAATCATTTGAAGTCATCAAGGTAACCAACACCTTTAGCTTTTATCATTTTATTGGGAAAGGGAAAGTGGCGAAAAAACCTTCACCAATAACTGGCTTTTTAACCTTAATAAAGGTATATTTAAATTGCTCAAACTAGACAAGGGGAACGTTTAAAAAAATCAAAATCAGACACTTAAGGCAACCGTTGTTAACTTTTTATTAATGTGTTGACTGATTAAAAAAGGATTTTCTTTTGAAATTTAATATTTTAGCCCCGTCAAAAGCAAAACAAGGGAAACGAATGAGACTAATCTACACACTACTTATCCCGCTATTATTGGTACTTTCTGGTTGTGGACCTACACTAAAAGAAGCTAACCGTGCTTATGACCTATACCGGTTTAATGAAGCCGCAACCATGTATGAAGAGCTTTATGGGGAAAAAGACCGAGACCAGACTGAAAGAGCTGCTATAGCCTTCAAGGCTGCTGAATCCTACAGGAGGCAAAATAAGTGGCAAAAGGCTGAGAGATGGTATGACAAAGCCATCAGGCGAGGTTATCCGAATCCGGAAGTGTATTACAAGTTAGGGCTTATGCAAAACTACCAGGAGGAAGGAGATAAGGCCATTGAAAATTTTAAAAAATACAAGAAAAAACTTCCGGGCAAAAAAGAAAAAGCCAATGAGGGCATCGAAAAAATTAAAAGGTATCAGGATTGGAAAAATGATACGACCCGGTATGTCGTTAAGAAGGCAAAACGAATTAACTCCCGGAAAAATGAGTATGCGCCCTCTTACTTCTTAGATCGTGAAAAACTGGTTTTTACCTCCGACCGAAAAGTTGAAGCGCTGGGCACTGATGATTATAAGTGGACGGGGCTACCTTTTTCGAACATATTCATTTCCAAGTGGGATCAAAAAAGGGAATGGTATGATAAAGCCAAGCTTTTGAAAGAAAACATCAATACGCCTTTTAATGAAGGGGTTACGAGTTTCAATAACCGGGGTCGGAAAATGTACTATACCCAATGCAATGGACCCAAAGGGAATAAAACCAATTGCCGGATCATGGTCGCCAGGAAAAGAGGAAAGATGGAATTTTCCGATCCAAAAAAGCTTCCTTTTTGTGACGATTCAACGGTAAATTATGCCAACCCTTCCCTTTCCGACAACGGTAAAAAATTATTTTTCAGCAGTAACATGGATGATAGCAAAGGAGGCCGAGACATTTACGTGAGCCATTACGTGAGCCGAAGCCGAACCTGGGGCGATCCAGTTAATTTGGGAGAAAAAGTCAATACGGAACATGATGAAAGTTTTCCCTACATTTACAAGAATGATAAGCTTTATTTCGCATCAAAAGGGCATAACAGTATAGGTGGTTACGACATCTTTGTTACCGAATGGGATGGTGAAAGCTGGTCGGAACCCGAAAACCTGAAATACCCCATTAACGGCCCTACTGATGATTTTGGTATTGTCTTCACTGAAGAAGGAAATCAAGGTCATTTTTCATCCAATCGGGACCGGGGGGATGATGATATCTTCGGTTTTTACCTGAAAGAATTGAACTTCGTGCTAACCGGTACGGTCTTTAATTCAAAAACCAACGATTCAGTCCCTAATTCGGTTGTTAGTTTAATTAGTAATAAAACTTCCAAACCCGATACCGTTCATACGAACAAGTTTGGTGAATACCGTTATGAACTTCAACCCAAAGCCCGGTTTGAAGTAAACGCCACTAAGGAAGAGTTCTTTCGAAGCCAGAAGAAATTCGTATCTACGATGGGCTATGAATATTCCCGCGAATTCAAAAGGGATTTGGAAATAGAACCCTATCCGCCTACAGAAATCGAGATTGAAGGCATTTACTATGGTTTAGACAGCGCTAATATACGGCCAAAATCAGCCCAAGCCCTTGACTCGCTTGTCAATATCCTGAAGAACAACCCCACTATCAAAATTGAACTGCGCTCCCATACGGACTGTCGTGCTTCAAAGGATTATAACGAAGACCTCTCGCAACGCAGGGCGGATTCTGTTGTGGATTATTTACAGAGGAATGGCATTGATTCAGCCAGAATGGTTCCCAAAGGTTATGGTGAAGATAGTTTGGTCAATAAATGTCGATGCGAGAATGGTAAGGGACCTGGTTTGGAATGTACCGAAGAAGAGCACCAGGAAAACCGTAGGACCACTTTCAAAATTCTCAGTACGGATTACCAACCTGAACGACCGGCCTTAAAAGAAGAAGAGCTTAAAGAAGACGAATCAGAATCTCCCGGTGAAGGTAACGGCTCCTCAGAAAAAGGGGAAGAAGAAAATGTGAATAAATCCGGAACAGGAGGTACAGAAAACGCCAGCCCGCCTGGAAATGCCTCACCAGGTTCTAATTAAGAAACCCAATTTTCTCCATAAAGGCGCAGCGTTAATTAATGGCTGCGCCTTTTTTAGCTTGGCCCCTTTTAAATGTTGTCCCCATTGATTAAACGAGTAAAAGCTTCCTCATCCAGTATTTCGACCGATCCCTCCTTTTTGGCTTTATCCAGTTTTGAGCCCGGATTTTCACCCGCCACCAAATAATCCGTATTCGAACTAACGGAACTGGTTACTTTGCCTCCATATTGTTCTACCAATTGTTTGGACTCGTCCCTGGCAAACGTTTGTAAGCTACCCGTAAAAACAAACGTTTTACCTTCCAAAAATTGGGGAACCTGATCGGTTTGTTCCCCTTTTTGATGAGTCTTCAAGCCAAGGTCTTTCAATGCTTTAATAAGTTCGAGGTTTTTGTCATTCCGGAAAAACTGGTAAATGCTCCCCGCTACCACTGGTCCAATATCCTGAATCGTTTCCAAATCTTCTTTCGTCCACTCCTTAAGGTCTTCAATATCCTCAATCCTGGATGCAAGCACCCGAGCCGTTGTTTTACCCACAAAACGAATCCCTAAACCAAATAAAAGGCGATCAAGCGGGCGATTCTTGGAGTCTTCTATGGCATTTTTCAGGTTTTCAATGGATTTCTTTCCAAACCCTTCCAGACTTAAAAGCTTATCGTAATCAAGCTGGTAAATGTCCGGGATTCCATTTAAGTAGCCTAAATCATAAAAACGCCTTATTTGTTGCTCTCCTAACCCATCAATGTCCATGGCCGATTTAGAAACGAAATGAATCATTCGTTCCAGCACCTGATCCGGGCAATTCACATTAAGGCACATCCAATGGGCTTCTCCCTCTTCGCGGACCAATTCAGACCCACACGAAGGACAATGAGCCGGATACCGGATGACCTTTTCACTTCCACTGCGGGCATCTTTGACCGGTTTTACAATGTACGGGATGACATCCCCTGCCCGTTCAACCATAACCTGGTCTCCTTCCCGGATATCCTTTTCCCGGATAAAGTCCTCATTAAACATCGATACTGAGGAAATCGTAGCCCCCCCAATGTTAACCGGTTCTATTTTGGCTACGGGTGTAACCGTGCCTACACGTCCCACCTGGAATTGGACCTTTTTGATAGTGGAAGTGGCCTGGCGGGCTTTGAACTTATAGGCCATGGCCCATCTCGGGTGATGACTGGTAAAGCCCAGCTTATCCTGCAGAGCTTGGTTGTTAACCTTGACCACCATCCCATCAATTTCATAAGGATAATCATCCCGTTTAGCCTCCCATTCCCGGCAATATTCGAGTACATCATGAATATTATCCAATAATTTGTACTCCGTTATCGGGGTCTTGAAACCCAATTTGTGGAGAAGTTCAATGTTTTCATTCCGGTTTCGTACCTTGGTTCCGATCAGGTTATTGCCATTCTCATCCACCGCATAACTAATGTCATAGATAAAAGCTTCCATCCCACGGCTGGCTACGATTTTCGGATCCTGGAGCCTCAAAGCACCAGCAGCAGAGTTACGGGGATTGGCAAATGGAGACTTCCCCTGAGCAATCCTTTCCTCATTGATTTTTTTGAACTGCTCCTTATTGATCATCACCTCCCCACGCAATTCAACATTATAAACTCCCGCATCGGAAAACCTGGGCTTCATGGGCATCGAGCGTAAGACTTTCAGGTTCGGAGTGATATCATCCCCTACAGCCCCATTACCTCGAGTAGCACCCCTCGTATACAGGTCATTCTGGTAAATAACGGAAATGCCGGCCCCGTCAAATTTGGGCTCCACACAATACTGAACCCGGCTTTCCCCTGTCAATTCCTTTACCCTTTTGTCAAAATCCACTAAATCCTCCTCATTATAGGAATTATCCAGGGATAGCATAGCCACCATGTGTTCAACTTCCGGAAATTCCTCCGTTAATCCTTCGGGTATTCGCTGAGTAGGGGAATATTCACTCACCAAATCCGGATACTGCTCTTCCCAATGCTGTAAGAGCTTGAAAAGTTTATCATATTCGGGATCGGCTATCACAGGATCAGCCAAAACGTAATACCGGTAATCATGGTAACGAATGATATCCCTTAATTCCTCAATTTGTCGATTTACTTCTGTTTTAGAGCATTGACCCTCATCGGCTATTTTAAGCAATTCATGGGTTTTCCGGATCAGCTCTTGGCTTTGGGAATCCGTATACATAAGGCCCTTTTTGCGCTTTTGACACTTTCAGATTAAAAGCATGAAAATATAAAAGGTTGCACTAAACCCCAACCCGGTGTAAAAAAAGTGGAATCAAATAGCTTTACCAGTCAAAAGCCGTAAGGAAAGAATTTATGAAAAAACTTACTGGGGAAAGTCAAAAGGTTCAAAGTTCGAGGATAGAAGGGCAGTTAGCCATTGACTTTTAGCTGTTAGCCATTGGCCTGTAATAAAAGTTAAAGGTGAAATTTACTAAATGCCGAGCTCTGGGTTCCAAGTCAATTGGCCTTGACGATATTTTCCTGAACTGCGTAAATAACCAAGCCTGCCGTATTGCTAATCCCCAATTTCCGCATGATGTTTTTACGGTGAGTGACTATGGTATGCGTACTTAGAAAAAGGTTATCAGCAATTTCTTTAGTGGTGTACCCCTGTGCAATTTGCCGGATAATTTCAACTTCCCTGCTGGAGATCTTCAAGGGTTCGCAGGTAGCATAGACTTTATTGATGAGCTCTTCAGAATCCCATTCATTTTCGGGATTCTCTTCAATAATCCGTTCCAGGATTTTTCCGCAGAAGAAATTTTCATTTTCGGCAGTGGATTGCACTGCTTCTATAATTTCCTCTTTTTCACAACTTTTAAGCAAGAAACTC
The DNA here is from genome assembly GCA_964549595.1 of uncultured Sphingobacteriales bacterium. Lineage (GTDB taxonomy): Bacteria > Bacteroidota > Bacteroidia > CAILMK01 > CAYYUA01 > CAZQQN01. The sequence continues at coordinate 13,195 of CAZJWK010000046.1, forward strand.
GTGATATCTAAATCCAACCCCTTAAGCAAAGTCATCTTGGATTGAGATGGTGTTATGGCTAACACTTTAGTATCAGGGATTAATTTTAGAATGGGTTTGATGGCTTCACTGGAGAAACTCTCCGAAGTATAATCCACCATTAGCACATCAGGCTGTTCTGCTAACGCTTTGGTTTCTAACTCGTTAACATCCAAAGCCTCTCCTAAAAGCTCTATATTGGATTCATTCGCCAAAATGCGCTTAACTCCCTGACGAATGAGGTAATGGTTTTCTGCTAACAAAAGCTTAATCATTGTAATCAACCTTTCTAAATCCTAATTAAGGATTATTTAGAACCTTTCTAAAATTCCATTACAAAATTACGCCTTATTTTGTTTAGAGCAATACCTAAAATTTGGTATATTTTACACTCATGGATCTGGAAGGAAAATCCATTCAAGGTGCGGTCCTACCGATTTGCCTCAAGCTTGTAAAATCAAAAGCATTTATCCCAACCGCTAATACCTCCTGGTATTGGCAAAGCGAACAAGAGAAAGCATGATCGGTACTTCAATCAACACACCTACCAAAGTCGCAAAAACAGCTCCTGAGTTCAAACCCAATAAGGCTATAGCAGCCACGACAGCTAACTCAAAAAAATTACCGGCGCCAATTAAAGAAGCCGGCGCGCAAATGTTGCGGGGAAGCTTCAAAAAACGACCGCCAACCCAGGCTATAAAAAAATGAAATAAGTTTGGACAATAAATGGAATGGCAATCAACAGGATATGAAGGGGTTGGTTGATGATATGCTATCCTTGAAAAGCAAACAACAGAACCAACGTACTTAACAATGCAAAAATGGATAGAGGCTTTAATGATGGTAAAAAGTGGCTTTGGTACCAATCCTTGCCTTTGGTTTGGATAAGGATTTGATTGGATAAATAGCCCGCAATGAGCGGAATAACAACCGAGGAGACTAACGTTCCGTAAGGAATGTGGAAATCGGTAATGCCCAAAAGCCATTTGACAATGGGGATGAAGGCAACAGGCAGGATCAGGTCATCCACACATAACTGCTTAAGCGTGTAAATTTGCCATTGGAAAGATAGGATCAAACAAAGACCATGGCTTTAAAGGCCACTGCACCAAGCAAAATGGCACCCGCAATCTATTAATCAGTCATTCGGGATCAAAATGGCAGTGTAAAAAGCAAAAAAAAAACGAAAAAAGCGCCCCGGTAGAGGCGCTTTATCAGGCAGGGGAAGGTGTAGAACAGAAAACATCAATAAGGGGTTTGGGTCGGTTCTACCTCCCCGTAATACTTCTTCCGTAGCCAGAAAGCTACCTGCACCAGCAGGATCAAAGCCGGCACCTCTATTAACGGCCCGATAACCCCCGCAAAAGCTTGACCGGAGTTCAAGCCAAAGACGGCTATGGCCACGGCAATGGCCAGCTCAAAATTGTTACCGGCCGCAGTAAAGGCCACAGCAGCGTTTTCGTCATACTTAGCACCAACAATTTTACTGACGAAAAAGCCTATCAGGAACATCAGGGTGAAATAAAGCAGCAACGGAATCGCAATGGTCACCACATCCATGGGGATATCGACAATCATCTCTCCTTTTAGCGAAAACATGACTATAATGGTGAACAACAAGGCAATAATGGTAATGGGAGAAATCGCAGGGATGAACTTTTGCTGGTACCATTCCTCACCCTTTTGTTTGACCAAAATGACCCGGCTTAAAATACCCAGTAAAAACGGAATACCCAGGTAAATGGCCACACTTTCGGCAATGGTAGCAATAGATATGTCAACAATAGCCCCTTCAAAACCGAAAAAAGGCGGTAGAATCGTAATAAAGATCCACGCATAAAAGCTATAAAAGAACACCTGGAAAATACTATTCAGTGCCACTAAGCCGGCTCCGTATTCTTTGCTGCCTTCAGCCAGGTCATTCCAAACCAGCACCATGGCAATACACCGTGCCAGACCGATCAAAATCAGGCCCACCATGTATTCCGGGTGGTTTTGCAGGAAAATGATAGCCAGGAAAAACATCACAATCGGCCCCACAATCCAATTCAAAACCAGGGAAACAGAAAGGATCTTGACATTTTTAAACACCTCCGGTAAAAGCCTGTATTTCACTTTAGCCAAAGGCGGATACATCATAAGGATCAATCCGATGGCAATGGGAATGTTCGTAGAACCCACACTGCCGGCATCAATTAATTCGGAAGTGAAGGGGAAAAAGTAGCCAATAGCTACACCCGTGGCCATGGCCAGGAATATCCAGAGTGTAAGCAAGGACTCGAGCCAGCCCATCTTTTTCATGCTTGCCATAATATCAAAGTCTTTTTTGTGGGTTTACAAATTGATGAATTGGATTAGTCACTTAAGCCATATTTCCTAACTCCTAATAATAGCGAGATTAGGTTCCCTTCTTACTTTTGGAGAAGGGTTAGGAATGGGGGGCTTGGTGAAAATTAAAAAACCCCTCACTCCTACCCTCTCTCCCAAAGGGAGAGAGGAAGAAATTTTCCCCAAATGATTATTGTTAAACAGCCTATTTCCATTGATGAATTCATGCATTTTAACAGTCAATATGCTGGTTCTTTAAACCCTTAAGGATTAACAGTTTCACCGGCCTGTTCACTGTAAAAATCCAGCAAACCCGGCAGTAAATGGTCTTTGACCAGGTAAGGAATGCCATACACCTGATCCGCATACTTTTCCCGGATTGTGTAGAGGACCTCCCATTCCGCCATTGCCCGGCTTTTCAGCAAGGGATCTTTCAATTCCGGATGCATAGAGAGGCTCTGGTTCACCACCCAGGCATGCGGGGAAATACCTGCTCGCTCCAGGTCTTTTTGGAGTTCGGCTGATTCGCGCATCGGGGTCGTTTCAGGAAGGGAGACCAGGATAACTTTGGATAAGCTGCTGTCCTGTAGCATCATGTAAGGCGTTTTGATATTGCCCAGGTCTGATGAAGCATTGCGCATGACTTCCTGGTGATAACTGCCGGCCGTATCAAGCAGCATTAGCGTGTGCCCGGTTGGCGCTGTATCCACCACCACAAACTGCCGCTTGGCTTTTTGAATGGCTTTGGAAAAAGCATGAAAGACCGCTACTTCTTCGGTACAAGGAGATTTCAGGTCCTCTTCCAAAAGCTTCCTGCCTTCTTCATCCAGCTTGTCCCCTTTTTGGCGCAAGACCCTTTCCTGGTATTTGCGGGTTTCCTCCTTAGGGTCAATACGGTCAATCGTGAGATTGCCCGGAAGGGCTTCTAATTGATTAATAAAATCCTGTACATGGGCGGCCGGGTCTGTCGTGGTTAAATGGACATCATGGCCCTGACGGGCCATCATGAGGGCCAGGGCCGAAGCCGTGATGGTTTTGCCAACCCCACCTTTCCCCATGGTCATAATGAGGCCGTGGTCTTTTCCTTCCGTTAAGTCATTGACCAGCGCATCAATGCCTTCCAGGAAAGGCGTTACCTTTTGTTCAGGGGCAATGGCTTCATGGAGAACTTCCGTTTGTAGCTGCTCATCCAAAAGTGAACGGAGTTTCTTCAAACCCAGCACATTGTACGGCAATAACGGGAAATGTTGCTGTTCTAACCCCTGAAGGTTCTCCGGAATGGCATTGAGTTGGGCCCGGGCATTGGCTTCCATTTTTTGAGCAAAAGGATCAGAAGGGTCCAAAGCCTTGAAAACCCCGTTGATCAGCAGTTTTTGATGGCTAAGCCCCAATGCTTTGAGCTCCTCACTGGTCCGCGAAGCTTCTTTCAATGAAGATGCTTCAGCACGGGCCACCAGGTAAAACGTTGTTTGATCCGCATCCCGTAAGTTGGCTACGACTTTTTTGTACCGTTCCCGGCTGCTTTGAAGGGCAGAAGTCGGGCCCAGGCAGGAAGCGCCTTCCGGGTTTTGCTCAGCAAATTCCGCCCAGGCTGCCGGTAACTCCAATAGCCGAAGTGTATGACCGGTAGGCGCTGTGTCAAATAGGATGGTATCAAATTGACCGCCTTCATTTTCCCCGGAAATGAAACGGGCAAACTCATCAAAAGCCGCAATTTCGGTGGTGCAAGCCCCGGAAAGTTCTTCTTCCGTTTGCTTGATTTCCTCCTCAGGCAAAGTGCCTTTCAACGGTTCCAGGATCCTGCTGCGATATTCCTCAGCCGCTATCTCCGGGTCAATATTGATGGCTGAAAGGTTCGGCAAGCCTTCAACCTGGCTGATCGATTCCGAAACCTTGCTTTCCAGTACGTCCTCAAGGTTGGAAGCCGGGTCGGTACTGACCAGCAATACGTTTTTCCCTTCATCGGCCAGTTTAACGGCAGTGGCACTGGCCAGGCAAGTCTTTCCTACGCCTCCTTTGCCCGTAAAGAACAGGTATGGTGTCATCCTATTTCAGGTTTTTCCTTGTTCTGATAAAAGTGTATTCGCCCAATTTTCAACATAAGCCTGAATCTGATCCCGGGTTTCCCGGAAAGCTTGCAGGATCTCCGCTTCCGTTCCTTCCCCTTTTGCCGGGTCCGGGAAATCCTGATGTAAGCGCTCGGCCTTTCCCGGCATATAGGGGCAATTTTCATAAGCATGGTCACAGACCGTCAGGATGTAGTCAAAATTATGGTGCACCAGGTCATCAATGGTCTTGGATGCCTGGTTACGAATGTCAATGCCTACTTCCTGCATAACCTGGACAGCCCTGGGATTGAGGCCATGGGCTTCAATGCCGGCACTCTGAACCGCTGCACGGTCACCCAGGTAATACTTCAAAAAGCCTTCGGCCATTTGACTGCGGCAGGAATTGCCGGTGCAGAGGACTAAGATCTTCCAACCCATAGCGGTTAGTCATTTTCTGGTTTCGTTCCCTGGATCGTGATGCTGGTTATACCTATTTCCCCGGCTTTGAAAGCCCTGATGGAATCTTCATCCAGGTATTCCTGTAAAATGGAATCGGGTAACTGAATGGCTTTTGCTTTATCAACCTGAATGGCTTTGAAACCTGCTTCCCTGATATGATCAAGGTACTGTTCTCGAGGCAAAGCCCCTGAAATGCACCCTGCATACAATTCCGCCTGATCCTTAAAAGCCTGGGGTAGCTCCCCATCAGTCACTATATCTGAAATGCTGAACTTACCACCCGAGTTTAAAACCCTGTAAATTTCACGGAAAGCTTTGGATTTTTCCGGCACCAGGTTAAGTACGCAATTACTCAGTACAACATCAACCGTTCCGGAATTTACCGGTAACGCCTCAATATCGCCTTCGAAGAATTCGACATTCTGGTATCCCATTTTTTGGCGGTTGGCTTCCGCTTTTTCGACCATTTCAGGGGCAAAATCAACCCCGATCACATGACCGTTCTCGCCCACCATAGAACGGGCCACAAAACAATCATTGCCGGCACCGGATCCTAAATCTAAAACCGTGCTGCCTTCCGGGATAGTAATGCCTTCAGTAGGGATGCCACACCCCAGCCCTAAATCAGCTTCCTCAACATAACCTTCGGTTTGGCTGTAGTCATCACTAAAAATGGTGTAATCCGGTTCTGAGCAACTTGCCGAAGCGCCACAACAGGAACTTTGGTTGGTCTCTTTGCTTTGCTCCGCAATTTCTGAATATTTCTGCTTTACGTAATCCTTGATATCGCCATTTTGATTGGACATAATATAGCATTTTAGGTTCAACAATCGCAATTTTGGTCACTGACATAGTTGTCAAAAAAATCTCCAAACATCCGGCGGGCCTTTTCCCAGTGCTCACCATGGATGCAGTAGCAGACCCGTGGGCCGTCCACATCACCCTGGATAAGCCCGCAGCGCTTAAGCTCTTTCAGGTGCTGAGAAACGGTTGACTGGGACAAGGGCAATTCCTCTACGATGTCCCCACATATACAGGTTTGTTTTTCCGCCAGGTAACGCAGAATAGCAATCCGGGCCGGATGGGCCATGGCTTTGGCAAACAAGGCCAGTTGCTTGTCATTGTCCTCAAATACGTACGCTTTGGTAACGGCCATAAGCTTTCATTTTATATCGCAAATTTACGATTAAAGTTTGTTTGTGCAAAAATTAACTAATTATAAAAATGGCGCAACCCGTTTTTTGGAGCCGGAATAAATTGAAGGGGCGAACCAAACAGCTCCCAAGCGATTCAGCCGACTACCGGCGGATAAGTTCCAGACCTATCGCTTCCTTGTAAGCATACAAATCCTGAAGAGCGAGGGAATTAATTAACGCTTGATTTTTGTTCATTTTTATAATAAAAGAAATTGAATCATGGATGCTAAAAGCCTGAAACTGGATTTAGTGCAGAAATTGCTGTCAACTGAAGATGAAGCGGTCTTAGAAGCCGTTCAAAAAGTTTTGGAAAGCAACAAAGTGGCCCATTCTGTATCAGGAGCGCCCTTAACCAAAGAAGATTACGACCGGAAAATTGCTGAGGCAGAACAATCCATCAAAGACGGGAAAACCTACACCACTGGACAACTAAAGGATCAAATTAAACATACTTTCGCCTAAAGGCGAAAGATTTATTGGATAGGCTGGAAGCC
>CAZJWK010000047.1:0-19466 GCA_964549595.1 uncultured Sphingobacteriales bacterium
GTTCACCTATTTTTTGGTTAAAAAGTCATTGTAGCAAATCATTAGGAGTAATTGCTAACAGCTCGCAAATACCGGTCAACAGCTCTTTTATAAACAGCGATAATCTCCGGAAAGGTGCCAAGGCTATCATTGTTTTCTTCTGGTTCTTAAACATCGCTCCAAACTTGTCAAAGGCTTAACATGAAAAAGAGGAATTATTAAATACCTATCCATTTGATATTAATATTTTCCGAAACATTGATAATATAGAGCGGAAACTTTACCAATTTTTTAAACATGGTAATATTATAATGGAGTCCTCTTTCGTTGATTTTTTGGGTACCCAGCGCTATTTTGAAATCAATGCTCATTTATTTGACCTCAATGGAAAAAATATTGTTTTAGCCATTTCAAGGGATATAACTGAAAGAATTCAAGCAAGAGAAATCCTGGAGGAAAAAAATCAGGAACTTAGAACACTTTTACATCGGGCTTCTCATGATCTTCGAAGTCCCATGACTAACGTAATTGGTTTGGTCAATGTGGCTAAGGATGAAGTGGGTGAAAATATAGCCCATGAATCCCTTGAGAAGGTTAACAAAAGTGGTGAGCAATTGCTATATGTTATTGAATCACTCGGGTCTGCTTCATTAAGTAAAAAGCAGTCTATCGAAATAGAAGAGATTGATTTTAGGGCTTTATTAGGAGATTTAAAGGAGTAATTTAAACCTATTCCTGCCTTTCAAAACGTAACCCTTGATGAATACATAAATGTCCGAGCACCATTTTATTCGGATAGAACCTCGATAGAAACCAGTTTGTCCCATCTTTTTCACAATTCACTTACCTACCGAAAATCTGATTCTCCCCATATCAAAATAAAAATTGTTTACATAGAGCAAAATTTGAATATTGAAATAATGGATAATGGAACAGGGATTGACCTTAGATCCAAGATAAGGTTTATGAAATGTTTTACCGAGGCAACAATAAATCCTCTGGAGCAGGATTGTGGCTTTATATTGAAAAAATGCTGTGGGAAAGTTAAGAGGCTCTATTTCCTTTAATAGTGATAAGGGAATAGTACTACCTTTTGGATTAATTTACCTTCTTTAACTTTTGAAACTCATTTTTTTTAATTAATCACCAAGTCATTCAGAAGCTTCTTCCTGACTGAACATGCCTTTGTAAAAATCAAAGCGAAGCGAAATAACGTGAGAATAAAGTGTTGTGGATTGATCCCCAATATCGGTAAACGCATAGTCGAGTTTAGCCACTTTTATTTGAACCCCTGCACCAATATTGGGCTGAAAAGTAACCTCCTCCTCGTTGGGCCCTTTGGCCGTGACCACTGTTTCTTCCTGAAAATTGTTCACCCCACCCCGGACATAAACCAAATCCCACATCCCCAACTCCAACCCTGCCCTGGGGTTCATGCTTAAGGAATTGGAGCTAATAAGCGTATTCCTTTGCCCGGGCAAAAAAGCCAAATCCAATTCGGATTTCAGGTCAAAATTTTCCGATATGGGCCAGTGATGATTAGCCCCGGCTATAAATTTCGGCAGCGTAAGCTCTACCGAATTTTCCGGGATAATGTTGCCGGTTTCGTTAAGGGTTTCTTTTTCATCTTCTGTAAAGGAAAAGTTCCATGCATTGAAAGTGGTGGTCACATCCCTGGCCATCAAAGCAATGTTGAATTGTCCGGTTTCATACTGAGCACCGGCATCCAGGCCAAAACCCCACGCAGTGGCAAAATCACCCACAATCCGGTGAATTATTTTTGCGTTCCCGCCCAAACGCCATTGATTTTCACTTCCCATTTCCCGGGCATAAGTCACTAAAAAACCGTAATCTACAGCAGAGAAAGCCTCTACCCGGTCGTAATTCACACCGCCACTTTCATCAATCAGATTAAGCGTATTGGGAATATTGTCCACACCAAACCGAACCATGGAAATCGCCAGGTTACTTTTTTCATTTATTTTAAATCCCGCGCTTCCGTAGTCAAAATTGGCAATTCCACCAAAATATTCAGAGTGCATCAGGGATAACTGCATATTGGACTCCATCCGGGTAAGTCCCGAAGGATTCCAATAGGAGGCCGTTACGTCATCAACAGATGCCACATGAGCGTTACCCATACCAAGGGCTTCAGCGCTCACACCGATATTCAGAAATTCATTGCTGTATTTTCTCGTCTGGGATAAACCTGTGGTACTGATTAACAGGATTAAGCCCACACCGAACAAAAGCTTAACCTGTGGTTTCATTTATTTTGAATTTTGCCATTTCAAGTTGTAATTTATGAAAATTCTGCCAAACCAAATTTTCTAAAAATTCAAAAGAAGCCTTTAAGGACTTAATTTGAGCGGTATCAAACAAAGGTTGCCGGACACGCTGAAAAATCCGGTTAAAGATTTGAAAAAACGTATCGTTACAGGCATAATCAAACAAAAACCTTTGGTTCACGAACTTTTGCAGAAAATCATCAAAAGCCGGATAATAGGGCAATGAAAGATGATCAAAAAAATCCTTAACCGAATCAATGTTAGTGGCTTCCAATTCCTGGTAAAAACTATGAACAATATTAGGCCTGTGCTTAACCAAGAGGCGATCCAACAACAATTCCAGAAAAATATGGCTAATGAAGGAGATCCGGTAGGGCGGATAGCTTAGTCCCTTGGCCTTTAAGTAATTACGTAGCAACCTGCTGTATTCCTCGAAATAATACGCGTTATGAAAAAATTTATCCATTTCCAGATGATGCCGCACACCGTCAGCCATTTCCCGGACCGGTGAATTGCCATTTCTTTCCCTGGGAAATTGGTGGGGAGGAATTTTCCACCCCCTTTGAACCATGCTCATCAGATCCGGAATTACAAGTCCAAGGTTGAAATAGGGATTATTAGGCTTTCCATCAAAAAAGTAATGCGAAAGAAAATTCATCATTTAAAAAACGAATAAAACAAAAATTAGTTTTATAAAGGGTTTTTTCGTGTTGGCTAACCTTTAAAAATCCATAAATTGCCTGAATTTGTATAATTTTGCTGGTTTAATGATTCGTCAGGAAATAAAGCTTAATGATTATTCAATTTAAACAGGGATTAAATCTCCTATGAACTTTATTGAAGAATTGCAATGGAGGGGGTTATTCTACGACATGATACCCGGCACCGCAGATTACCTAAAAAATCGTAAAGCCCTCGGTTATATAGGCTTTGATCCAACCGCTTATTCCATGGGTATAGGCAACCTTATTCAAATTATAATCCTAAAACATTTTCAGAGAGCCGGCCATCAACCCATTGCACTAATTGGTGGAGCCACAGGAATGATTGGTGATCCATCCGGTAAGTCTGAAGAACGGCAATTATTGGCTGAAGATACCTTAAAAGAGAATGCCAAACATTTTGAAAACCAACTCCGGGAATTCCTCGACTTTAATTCCGGCGAAAACCCGGTAATAATGGCCAACAATTATGACTGGTACCAAAACATGAACCTGCTTTATTTTCTCAGGGAAGTGGGTAAACATTTAACCGTCAACTACATGATGGCGAAGGATTCCGTAAAATCCCGCCTGGAAACCGGGATCTCCTATACGGAATTTACTTACCAATTATTGCAGGCCTATGACTTTTATAAACTGTATGAGCAATACGATTGCCGGGTTCAAATGGGCGGTTCTGATCAATGGGGAAACCTCACCTCAGGGGTTGAATTAATCAGGCGATTGGCCAATGAAGAGGCTTATGCGGTTACCTCTCCGCTTGTAACCAAGGCAGACGGCAGCAAATTTGGTAAGACAGAGCAAGGGAATATTTACCTGAGCCGTGATTTGACTTCTCCATACGAATTTTACCAGTATTGGTTAAATGTTTCTGATGAGGATGCAGAGCGGTTCGTTAAAATGTTCACCTTTCTGGAAAAGGCTGAAATTGACCAATTGATTAAGGATCACCGGGACTCCCCTGAACAAAGGATGTTACAAAAAAAGCTTGCTGAGGAAGTCACAAGCTTTGTGCATTCAGATCATGAAGTGCGCAAAGCCCAGGAAGCTTCCAAAATTCTTTTTGGCAAGAGTACTACGGAACAGCTTCAAAGCCTTGACGAAAACACCTTATTATCGGCTTTAGAAGGGGTTCCGCAATACGAAATTCCCAAATCTGATTTAAAACAAGGGATAAACATCCTGGATTTGCTTACTGAAAAAACAGCCATCATGCCTTCCCGTAGTGAGGTCAAAAAAAGCATTAAAAACAACGCCATTAAGGTCAATAAAGAAAAAAAGGCCGAAATGGATTCCACAGTGGATGAATCCGACCTCTTGAATGACCAATATATCCTTTTACAGAAGGGTAAAAAGAATTATTACCTCCTCAAAGTGGTTTAAACCGAAATTATGCCATTGATAAAGGTGCTAAACAATTTTTCAATGGCATTAACTGGCGTTAACCCCGACTTAGAAAATCCCTTTGAAGGTGATTCGAAGAATCAGCCGAAAGGATTGATTTCCTCAGTCGTTTATGGGATGAAAGCCATTTCATTGCATATTTTGGGTTAAAATTTGTATAATTGAAAATAAAAAAAGTAAGTCCTATGAGATTAATGGCATTTTTTACCCTCTTATTTTCAGTGGCAAGCTTTGCTGTTTCTGCCCAAAAAGAAAAAGAATACCCTGTTCCCTACAATAAGGATAAAGATAAAATTATTTATGAAGAGGTGGTTAGCGAAAAAGGCGTTGACAAAAAAACACTTTTCGAGCGTTTTAACAATTGGGGTGAAAAATTTTACAGAAATTATAGCGGGAAAGTGGAGAAAAAGAAAAAAGATGCAAATCCCCCGGTGGTAAAATTAGACGGATGGGCAGAGCTAAAATATCCCAATTACGAATCTGAACGGATCAATTACGAATTAACCATTCAGTTCAAAGACGGGCGTTACAAATACTCCTTCCACAAACTTCATATTGACAGGGGATATTTTTTCGGCCTTGAAAAATGGATTGAACCCAAACAAATACCCAAAGAAAAAGCCCAAGAAAAGCTCAAGACCCTTGATAAAAAAATGAATTCGGTTATAAAGGAAATGAAGGATTATATTTCCAATCCGCCTAAAGAAAAAGATGATAGTTGGTAAAGCCCACGAATTATAGGCAAGTATCCGCTCAGTTCGAACCTTATTACCCGCTATAAGGTTGCTTTGATAGAATCGTTACTATGCGAACCTTTTTTTTGACTTTTTTAGCAACCTTTTTCTTTCATGCCGTTTTATACGGGCAGGGTCAAAACGGTGATAAGGATATTAATCCCAGGGCAAAGCGAATACACAAAAAGGGTCAGCAGTATTTTTATAAAAAGGATTTTGAAAGTGCTGCTAAACTTTTCAAAAAAGCAATAGGTAAGGACTCTTCTTATATTAAAGCCTACATGGATCTTGCCAGTTGCTATTTACAAAAAAAAGCCCATAGAAAAAGGAGAAAGGTGCTTGGGAAAGTCATTGAAAAAAAACCGGAATTTAAGGACCCCTACTACAACCTTGCCTCTGATTACTACATCAATCAATCTTATTCTGAAGCCATAAAGTATTATAAAAAATTTTTGGAATTCAGGAATTTAAAGAATCATTACAAAAACCTGGCTAAAAAAAGGCTTAAAAAGGCCCGTTTCAGGGTAAAACTAATGGAAAACCCTGTTCAATTTGATGCCAAAAATGTAGGAAAAGGTGTCAATACCGATAAAAACGAATATTGGCCGGTTCTAACTATTGACAGAAAAACCCTTTACTTTACAAGGCAACTCCTAAAAAACAAGAAAGCCAGAGGGATGAGGAAATACAACGAAGACATTTACAAAAGTAAAAGGGATGGAAAGAACAACTGGAAAAGAGCGAAAAAACTCAAAGGCAATCTGAATAGCCGCAAAAACAATGAAGGCGCTATAGCCATTTCGCCCAATGGAAGGTATATCATATTTACTGGCTGTCAATGGCCGGATACCAGAGGACGTTGCGACCTCTATTATTCCCGTCAAATCAAGGGAAAATGGATAGAACCCAGAAATTTAGGCAGACCGGTTAATACAAAGGCCAAGGAAACACAGCCTTCCATCGCTTTTGACGGTAATACCCTTTATTTTGCCTCCAACCGGGGCAATAAAAGGGGCAACCTGGATATCTGGAAGAGCAAACGTACAGAAAACGGAACCTGGGGGAAACCGGAAAGGCTCAGCGATAGCATCAATACCAAAAAAGCTGAACAGTCCCCTTTTATTCATTCCGATAACCAAACCTTGTATTTTGCCTCAAAAGGCCACAAGGGAATGGGAAACTTTGACCTTTTTTACAGCAGACGGGATACAGCAACCGGTAAATTTCAGAAACCAAAGAACCTTGGTTATCCCATTAATAAAAAAGGAAAGGAAATCGGCTTGTTTGTGAGCAGTGATGGAAAGACCGCTTTTTTTGCTTCAGAAAAGGAAGGAGGGTTTGGTGGTCTTGACATCTATCAGTTTACCTTGCCGGAACATGCCCGTGCTAAAGAAGTTACTTATGTCAAAGGGAAGATTGAGGACGGATTAACCAACCGTAATCTTAATGCCCAGGTTAAACTTAAAGATCTTAAAAGCGGGGATGTGGTTGTTGAAACAGAATCCAGCAAGGGTAAAGGGGAATTTCTTGTGCCCCTTCATTCCGATAAAGATTATGGCTTGAACATTACCAAGAAAAACTATATTTTTTATTCCGAACACCTTCCTATTAAATCATACGACTCGGCCAAACCTTTTCATTTTGAAGTCAAGCTGGATCGCATTAAAGAAGGGAAAAAGGCTATCCTCAATAACATTTTCTTCGAGTTTGATTCCCATAAGCTGAAGAAGACTTCAAAATCAGATTTACAGGAATTAATCAAGTTCATGCAAACCAATCCCGGTGTTGTTGTTCAGATTCAAGGTCATACTGACAACAAAGGATCAGATCAATACAACCAAAAACTTTCTCAAAAAAGGGCAAAATCCGTTTATGAACACCTTATTAATAAAGGGGGAATACCGGATGAGCGTTTGGATTATAAGGGGTTTGGTGAAAAAGAACCCATCGCCACCAACGAAACAGAAGAAGGGAGAGCCAAAAACCGCAGGACAGAATTCAAAATTATTAAAGTAAAATCCAAAAAATAAGGGTAAAGGATGCGCTTCAATGGAGGTAATGTGTTTATCGGAAATATTTTTTTAGCAGGCTCTACTGGCTGATAAAGATTTACTTAAAAGATCCACTTCAGGGTCATCGCCTCAACATTCTCTTCATTCCATTCTTGGCAGCTTTTATATTGTTTTTTAGCCCCTCAAACTTGGCCCTGTTCAAAGGTGTTCCTTCAAAATGCTTTTTAAACACTTCTTCGGTCATTTCCTCCCAATCCCGATCATTGAAATTCACAATGGGGTCCCGTGGCTCAAAATCCGGTTCATGAGTAGGTTTCGAAAATTTATTCCAGGGGCAAACATCCTGGCAGATATCGCAGCCAAATACCCAGCCATTAAGTTTATCCTGGTATTCTTCCGGGATTTTATCCTTAAGCTCAATGGTGAAGTAAGAAATGCATTTGCTACCATCAACCCCATAGGGTGTAATCGCTTCTGTAGGGCAAGCATCTATGCAACGGGTACAATTCCCGCAATGATCCGGAGTGGGGGCATCAGGCTCTAAAGGTAAGTCAATGATCAATTCTCCAAGAAAGAAGTAAGAACCCGCCTCTTTATTCAGGATATTGGTATGCTTACCCATCCATCCTACTCCTGACCTTTTGGCCCAGGCTTTATCCATGACAGGCGCAGAATCTACGAAAACCCGGCCATTGATATCACCGATTTCTTCCCTGATAAAATCAAAAAGGGATTTCAATTTCTTCTTCATCACCTTATGGTAATCCCGGCCATAGGCATATTTCGAGATTTTATAGGAGCTTTGGGGATTTTGCTTCTTGTTACCGGGATAATAGTTGAACATCACGGAAATAACTGACTGAGCCCCGTCAACCAGTTTACGGGGATCCAGCCGTTTATCAAAATAATTTTCCATGTAGGACATTTGACCATGTTGTCCATTCTTCAGCCATTTTTCCAGCAAAGGAGCTTCTTCCTCAAGAAAGCCGGCCTCAGCAATGCCAACAAAATCAAATCCAATACCCCTGGCTCGTTCTTTTATTCGGTTGGCGTAATCTTTTTTCCTTTTTTCGGATACCATTCAATTATCTCTGGTTTAACAATCCCAAACGTGTTTCAATCGTTCAAAATTCATTTTAACCATGGAGGTCAAACCATTTTAATTGCGTTTTAATTGTTAACCTTTTATATTATTTAATCTTAGCCTCTTTGTGTTGTTTTTGAACTGAAATAAACTGGAAATTTGTTGGATTGGTCAAATACTAAAAAAAGATTAAAAGGTCTTAAATGCCTAAAAAACTACAAACCCGCAGGGATATCAAATGCCTTGTGGATAAATTTTACGAGCAAGTGGTGAAGGATTCATTGCTTGGCCCAATTTTTAATGATGTGGCCAAGGTTGATTGGGATACTCATTTACCTAAAATGTACAATTTCTGGGAAAGTATTTTACTTGGTAGTTCCCAATATGAAGGCAATCCTATGGAAAAACATATTCAACTTTCCCAAAAGACCCCATTGTCCCCTGCACATTTCAATCGTTGGCTGACCCTGTTTTATGAAACGGTAGAAAACAATTTTGAGGGAGAAAAGGCCAGAGAGGCCAAAATAAGGGCACAATCAATCGCTAAGATCATGGAGTATAAAGTGAACCAAAACTAAAAAACCTCAATAATCCTTCTTTTACGGTTATTCACACAAACTTTCCCTTTTAATCTTTGTTAAAATGATGATTTAAATGACTATTAATAACCTCGGTAGTAAAAACAAAACCTTTGTAAAATAGTTAAAAATTAAAAATTTTTCAATGATATGAGTGGAATTTGGAATAGATTTGCAGCCGAAAATTGGAATGGAATTATACTTAGCCTGCATTTAAAGACAAAACGGATTTAAAGCAATGATGAAACGGTTGAAACCAATCTTGCTCCCCTTCGCTTGTTTTCTCGCCATTTGCGTTATTTCACCCCTTAAAGCCCAGGATACTGCTAAAGCTGAAGCGGACACCTCATCTGAGACCACTTCAGAATCGGAAATTAGCGCGGCCAAAGGGGAAAAGCTATATCAGGAACATGATTGCAATACCTGCCACAAAATCAATCAAGAACTTGTGGGTCCGGCATTGGCTGGAGTTAACGAAAGAAGGCCTACAGACTGGCTGGTAAGATGGATTCAAAATTCCCAGAAGGTCATTGAGTCGGGCGATGAGTATGCCAATAACCTTTTCCAGGAATACAATCAGACCGTCATGCCTCCGGCAGCAGTAAATGAAAAAGAGGTAAAATCCATTCTGGCTTATATAGAAAGAGAAACCAAAAAAGCTCAGGATGCACAAGCTGCATCAGGTGGAGGGGATTCAGGTCCACTTAACATTTATTCCGAGGGTAGCATAATGAATGATAGTACTTTTAAAACCCTGCTTACCCTTAGTATCTTACTGCTTTTCGTTTTATTAATCACCTCTATTAACATTCTGATTAAGTTCTTAAGGCTCAATGGTTCCTTGCCCAATGTGAATTGGTTCAAGGTCAATGCCTACTTATTGGCTTTATTCTTTATTGCAAGCATTGTGGGGATCATTTACGAATTTAATATTCACACCCAATACCTGCTACCAGAAGCGGCTTCTGAACATGGCAAAAACCTGGATCAATTGTTCTTAATAACCTTGATCATTACCGGTTTTGTTTTCATTGTGACCCAATTCCTTTTATTCTTTTTCTCTTTTAAATACCAAGGCAAAAAAGGTTCGAAAGGCTTATATTACCCGGTTAATGATAAACTGGAAGTGTTCTGGACCACAATACCCACTATTGCTTTAGCAGTATTGATTATTTTGGGTTTTATTTCATGGCGGAACATCACAAGTCCACCAAAAGATAGTGCTCAGGTGATAGAAGTATTTGCTTATCAATTCAATTGGAAATTCCGGTATCCAGGAGAGGATGGAAAATTAGGGAAAGCCGACTTTACCCGAATTGAACCCGGAAAAAATCCCCTTGGATTAAATCCTGATGACCCTAATTCCCAGGATGATATCATTACCAGCGAACTACGACTTCCTGTAGATCAACAAGTCATTTTTGAAATTCGCTCGAGGGATGTCATTCATAGCGCTTATCTACCGCATTTCCGTGTTCAAATGTATGCGCAACCCGGGATGGATAATACTTTTAAGTTTACACCGACCATTTCTACGAAAGAAATGAAGAAAAAGGTTGACAATGAAGATTTCCAATATGAACTAGCCTGCAACCAGATTTGCGGTGCGGCTCATTACAATATGAAAGCCGATGTAGTAGTGCAAAAACCCGATACCATGCAGCAATGGCTTTCTGAACAACAGACTTTTCAAAAACAAATGGAGCAATTTGCGGAAAAATAATTTTGTTTGATTAAAAAATGAATATTTATGAGTGCTGAGGCTTTAACCCATGAACAAACTCATGAAGAGCATCACCATAAGGAGAGTTTTATAACCAAATACATTTTCAGCCAGGATCACAAGATGATTGCCAAGCAATATCTTCTTACGGCTATATTTATGGGGCTTGTCGGAGGATTGTTGTCATCACTTTTCCGGATTCAACTGGGTTGGCCGGAGCAAAGCTTCCCCTGGCTGCAATCCATTTTAGGAAAATGGGCTGAAGGCGGTAGTATTGACCCCAATTTCTACCTGGCTATGGTCACCATGCACGGGACCATCATGGTATTTTTTGTTTTAACCGGTGGGCTTTCCGGAACTTTTAGTAACCTCTTGATCCCGTTGCAAATCGGAGCCAGGGACATGGCATCGCCTTTTCTAAACATGCTTTCCTATTGGCTATTTTTTCTGTCAACCGTTATAATGCTGGCTTCCCTGTTTGTTCCCGCCGGCCCCGCTGCCGCCGGCTGGACTATTTATCCACCGTTAAGTGCCTTACCACAAGCCATGCCTGGGTCCGGGTTGGGCATGACCCTTTGGCTTGTTTCTATGGCTGTTTTTATTGGAGCCATTGCCATGGCTGGCTTAAATTATATTAGTACCGTCCTTAACATGCGGACTAAAGGTATGACAATGTCCAGGCTTCCACTTACAATCTGGGCTCTGCTTTTGACCGCCGTTTTGGGCCTTTTAACCTTCCCGGTCCTTTTTGCAGCAGCGGTTTTACTAATTTCTGACCGAAGTCTGGGCACATCTTTTTATTTAAGCGATATTTTCATTGCCGGTGAGCCATTGGTCAATCAAACAGGAGGTAGTCCGCTTTTATGGCAACATTTATTTTGGTTTTTAGGGCATCCGGAAGTTTACATTGTTTTATTGCCTGCTTTAGGAATGGCCTCCGAAATCCTTGCAACCAACTCCCGTAAACCCATTTTTGGATACAGGGCCATGGTCCTTTCCCTTTTTGCCATCACCATTCTATCGTTCCTCGTTTGGGGACACCACATGTTTACCACTGGTATGAATCCCTTTTTAGGATCGGTTTTTATGTTTACCACCTTGTTGATTGCAGTACCCTCAGCAGTGAAGGTTTTTAATTACCTCGCCACTTTATGGCGTGGAAATTTACAACTCACAACGGCTATGCTTTACGGTATTGGTTTTGTGTCGGTATTCATTGCCGGTGGATTGACCGGGCTGTTCCTTGGAAACAATGCACTGGACATACCTTTACACAACACCTATTTTGTGGTTGCCCATTTTCATATTGTAATGGGAAGTGCTTCTATTTTCGGGATGTTTGCAGGAGTATACCATTGGTTCCCGAAATTGTTCGGGCGAATGATGAATCAAAAATTAGGCTACCTCCACTTTTGGTTAACTTTTGCCTCTGTTTACCTGGTTTTCTTCCCCATGCACTTCATGGGAATAGACGGGGTACCCAGGCGGTATTACTCCTTTACAAGCTTCCAGACCTTTAACGAATGGGTAGATTTAAATACATTCATTAGTATTGCGGCTATACTTGGATTCTTGGCACAATTGATTTTTGTTTACAATTTCTTTAAAAGTATGTATAAAGGCAAAATTGCCAGCCGGAATCCCTGGAAAGCCAACACCCTTGAATGGACAACGCCTGAAATCCAACCTGGACACGGTAATTGGCCAGGAGCCATTCCCGAGGTAAGAAGATGGGCTTACGACTACAGTCATCCCGAAGTAAAAGCCGACTTCCTTCCCCAAACCATAAGTGATGAAGACCTTAGAAATGGTGTAAATTATGACAGGGAAGATTACGATCCGCTTGAACATCAAGAAGGTATAGGTGGTGAATCCGAAGAAGAGGAAACTAAACCCGCTGAAGAAACCCATTAGAATCCTTTTTGATTTAAACCCTAAATCCAATGATTGCGGATAAAAACTTATCCATAAAAACGCTGGAAATCATTAAAGCTAAGGTCAGGGATTATACCCAGCTAATAAAACTCCGTCTAACGGTATTGGTGGTTTTTTCCAGCCTTATGGGTTTCCTCCTGGCCTCCCACTCATTAGGGATTGAGTGGGGGCCATTTTGGGTATTAATGTTTTCAAGCTTTTTAATTGTTGGCGCCTCTAATATCCTTAACCAAATATTCGAGAAAGATTCGGATAAATTGATGAGCCGAACAGCTCATCGCCCATTAGCAGAAAACCGCATGGAGGTTAAAGAAGCAGCATTCGCTTCTTTGATTATGGGATTGGCCGGGGTTACCTTAATGGGTTTATTCCTAAACCAATTAAGTGCTTTCTTAGCTTTTATTGGTTTGGTCCTTTATGCCTTTGCTTATACGCCACTGAAAAAGGTGAGTCCTATTGCTGTTTTCGTAGGGGGAATTTCCGGAGCCATTCCACCCCTTTCTGGGTTTGTCGCTGTCAGCGGAGAAATTACAAGTTTTGCCATCGTATTGTTCAGCCTTCAGTTTTTTTGGCAATTTCCCCATTTTTGGGCTATTGCATGGGTTATGAAGGATGAATACGATAAAGCCGGGATAAAGCTTCTACCGATGGGGTCCAATAAAGATCGGATCGGAGCCATTCAGATCATGATGCATACCCTGATCCTGATTCCGATTTCCTTGGTTCCCGCTAAGCTTGGTTTCATAAGTATACAAGCTGCCATCATTTGTTTGATCTTAACAACCATCTTCTTTCTTCAATCGGTTAATCTCTTTTTAGACCTAAAGGATCGGTCCGCTTTGAAATTAATGTTCGGCTCCTTTTTGTACCTTCCGCTTATGCTGGGAATTTTATTTATTGATCAACTAATTGCTTAAAATGGAGGCAAGTATATTGAATAACCAAACATCTTACTACAGGATTCATCCTATAAAATTTACCATGTGGCTATTCCTGGTAGTGGTATTGATGTTATTTGCCGCCTTTACCAGTGCTTATATCGTCAGACGGGCAGAAGGAAATTGGGAGGTATTTGCCCTTCCGGACATTTTTCAATGGTCAGTGGGGATTGTCCTGATAAGCAGCATTTTTATGCAATTGGCCCTCTGGGCCGCAAAGAAAAATCACTTAACCCAACTGAGATTGTATCTCTGGCTCACTTTTCTCTTAGGGATTGGTTTTTTAATTAATCAATATATGGGTTGGATGGCATTGGTTGATAAGGGGATTTATTATGTAGGAAATCCCTCAGGCTCTTTTGTTTATGTAATTTCGTTTGTTCATGGGGTTCATGTTTTAGGGGGAGTAATATTCCTATTGAGCAATATCATTTCTGCTCATCGTTTTAAAATTCATGCCCATTCAAATCTGAAAATACAACTTTGCACCACTTTTTGGCATTTCATGGGTGGGCTTTGGCTGTATTTATTTATATTTTTGTCCCTTTTACGATAAGAAAAAATTAAATACATGGCTACGGAAACCACGGCGCAAACCGAAGAAGAAAATGTAAACGTCTGGGAAGGTAACAGGCTTCCCTTTGGCTCCAGTTATGGGAAACTCATGATGTGGTTTTTCCTCCTTTCGGATGCTTTTACCTTCTCCGCCCTCTTATTGATTTATGGGTTTTTTAGAATGGGGTCTACAACCTGGCCCAATCCGGAAGTAGTTTTTGATAGTATACCCTTTGTGGTTAATAGTGGTGCTCCCTTGGTTTTTGTGGGTTTAATGACCTTTATCCTGATTTTAAGTAGTGTTACCATGGTTCTTGCTGTTGAAGCCGGTCAACGAAATGAGAAATCTACAGTCATAAAATATTTAATTGGTACCATTATTTTAGGAGCTACATTCCTTGGTTGTCAAGCCATGGAATGGACCCATATGATCCAGCACGGAACAACCCTGAGTGGAAACCACTATGGTGACGTCATGTTTGGGCAATTGTTCTTCCTGATCACCGGATTTCATGGGTTTCACGTTTTCAGTGGGCTAATCCTGGTCGGCATCTCAGCCATAATGACCGGTAAAGGCGTTTTTGAAAGAAGAGGCCATTACGAAATGGTGGAAAAAATTGGCCTTTATTGGCACTTTGTCGACTTGGTTTGGGTATTTGTTTTCACCCTTTTTTACCTTATTTAATTGAACCATAATGCATTAGAAAACATTTATTAGAATAAAATCACTTTTTTTATGGAGGTTTCTGAAACAAAAAAAGGCTTACACGTTCCCCACTCAAGTAAAAAGGAGATTTTCTACGCAGCCATAGTGTTGACATTATTAACGGCTTTGGAATTTCTTATCGCTTTTACAATGGATGCCGGTACATTAAGAACACTTATTTTCCTTGGCCTGACCTTTTTAAAAGCCTTCTATATTATAGCTTATTTCATGCACCTTAAGCATGAAAAATTACACCTCATGTATTCCATAATCCTGCCTTTTTTGTTCATTTTTTACATGATAGCCCTCCTTATTTATGAAGGTGTAAAATTTTAAAACGGGCCTTATGATAAGATGATGAATAGTAGAAAATTAAGAATATTAATCGTTGTATTTTTTACACTGGTTTTACCTTTTTTGATCACATTTTGCCTTCATACGGGTAAAAACCATTATAAAAATCTCCCCTTTTTAGGTCCCAAAAAAGTAAATAAAGCAGGAGATACTTCTTACCACAAGATACAACCTTTTTCATTGACTGATCATGAAGGTAAAAAAATCTCTTATAAAAAGGACTTAAAGGATAAATTTTTTGTGGCGCATTTCTTTTATACAGATTGCCCCGACCATTGTCCTGAAATAATGCGTAAATTAAAAAGTATTAATGAAAAATACCAGGATCTTAATGATTTTAAAATCCTTTCTTTTTCCGTAAAACCCTCTGAAGAGGATGTAGAATCCCTTAAGCAATTTTCTGAAAAGATTGGAGCTAAAGGGGATAAATGGCATTTTTTAACAGGGAACAAGCAAGAAATTAGAAGGTTAGCCAAAGAAGATTTTCTCTTAACCATTGATGAGCGTACGAGCCCAAAAAATAACAACCAAATAGCCCATAGTGACCTTTTTGTATTGGTAGATAAAAAACGCAGAATCAGGGGTTTTTACAAAGGAACCAAAAGGGAGGCGTTCAAAAAACTAAAAGATGAGATCGTTGTTCTATCTGTAGAAGAATGAATGCGATGACTTCTTTGAGTGAAAGAAACTGGATAGGCTTAATAGGGTTAATTTCTATACTTGTTGTAGGTTTGGTTGGTTTTTTGTTAGTTCAATCTCAGGGTATGGAAGCACCGCTGAGTAAAAAAATCTATCTTTTACCGAAATTTAACGCCTTTATTAACGGTTTAACCTTTTTACTTTTATTGATTGGTTTCGTTTTCATCAAGCAGGGAAAAGTAAATTCACACCGATCAGTGATGTTAGGGGCTTTTATTCTTTCCATAATTTTTTTAATCTCCTACATAGTTTATCATTACGGTTCTCCTCATACATCTTTTGGTGGTGAAGGGATTAGTCAATATGTGTACTATTTCATTTTAATAACCCACATTTTACTGGCCATAGCCATTGTCCCAATGGCCCTTATTACACTCTTCCGTGCTTTGAAAATGGACTATTTACAACATAAAAAAATTGCAAAATGGACCTTACCAATTTGGTTATACGTTAGTTTAACAGGAGTCTTGGTTTATTTAATGATTGAACCCTACTATCCGGTTTAAAAGAGAAAAAAAATGAAAAAATTGATTAAAAAGGCTTTATTGGTTTTAGCCCTATGGATAGGATGTTTAAGTATTACACCAGTGGTACAGGGACAATGTGCCATGTGCAAAAAAACTGCTGAGGATGCCAACGCCCAGGAAGATACAAAAATGGCTTCCAGCATTAATGATGGGGTACTTTACTTGCTTGCAATGCCCTATTTAGCTGCCGGAGTGCTCGGATTTATATGGTACAGGAAACAAAGAAAAATTAAGCCCAGCTAAATCAAAGTTTCTATCAATTTTGAGTGCTATCAAGGCCATTTTGAAAATGAGATGCCCCCGTTGCAGAAAAGGGGATATTTTCCAAAGTCCTACTTACAGTACCAGATTTACGGAAATGAATACCAATTGCCCGGTTTGCAATCTGCAATATGAAATAGAACCCGGGTTCTTTTGGGGCGCTATGTACATTTCCTACGGATTGACCATTGTAAAAAGCTTCATCGTAGGAATTTTGGTTTATTTATTTTTCGATACAAACAATATTTGGGCTTACGTAATAACAATAGCCAGTATTTTAGTGCTTTTCTCTCCCTACAATTTTCGATTGAGCAGAGTCCTCATGCTTTACTTATTTTCCCAAATTCGTTTTGATCCTAAAACCGTTAATAGGTAGCTATTACAATGAACAGGTTGAAACCTATTTTAATAACAGGGGCCCATCGTTCCGGTACCACTTGGGTTGGCAAGATGTTATCCTTATCTAACAAAATTGCTTATATCCATGAACCATTCAATAAGGTTTACAGGAATACCGGATTTGGCATTCAACCGGCATTTTGGTTTCAATACATCGATGAATCCAATCAAAGTGAGTATTACCAAAAATTACTTGATACTTTACATTTAAAAACTATTAGCCCAGGAAAGGCTAACATCAGAAACATTAATGATTTAAAAATTTTTTTGAAAAAAAATGGTCAATTTTTAGTAGATAGGATTAATAGAAGACGACCTTTGTTAAAAGACCCAATAGCTCTTTTCTCCACTCCCTGGCTTGTGGAAAATTTTAATTTCGTCCCTGTAATCCTGATACGACATCCGGCTGCTTTTGTCAACAGCATAAAAAAGCAAAACTGGGCATTCGATTTTGGTGAATTATATAAACAAAAAACCTTGATGCGAACCCTTCTGGCAGATTATAGCGAGGAAATAAAAGATTTTTCAAAAAAGGATTTTTCGATTTTAGATCAAGCCATTTTGCTTTGGAAAATTACTCATGAAGTAATTTATGAATTTCAGCAAAATTATCTTAACTGGATTTTTGTAAAACATGAAAATGTGGCTGCCGATCCGCTTGATCAGTTTAAAACCCTTTATACGCAGTTAGGGATTCCTTTTACCAATAAAACAGAAGCCGCTATTACCCAATATACCCAAAAAAATTCCGGTCACCAAGAGTCAAATGTAGTTAACCAAATCCGGAGAAACAGTCAAAAAATCCTGGAAAGCTGGAAAGAAGAATTAAAGCCTTCAGAAATCGATTATATTTTAAAAAAGACAGAATACCCGGGAAAATCTTTTTATCCGGTAGATTTTTAGGCCGACACTTCTCTTTAATTTTTATTCATGCCAATGACGGTTTCCTATTTGATTAGTGTGACTGTACCTTCCTTCTTGATGGCGTTGCCTTCGTAATCCTTAGCTTTTATCAGGTAATTATAAGACTGCATCGGAACTTTTTTACCTTCATAAGTCGCATCCCAACTGAAATCCTTATCAGTAGACCTAAAGATTATTTCTCCCCACCTATTAAATACTAAAACTTCGAAATCATAAACATTTTTGACTTGTCCTGAAAATTCATCATTCAAACCATCTCCATTTGGCGTAAAGGCATTTGGCATGAAAATATATGGTTTTGCACTCACATTGATTGTTTTTGTAACCGAATCCATACAGCCATTTGGGTTAGAACAATAAAGGGTGACATCATAAGAACCCGTATCCGAATAGCTGTATTGGGGTTCAGGTTGGTTAGAAGTAAAACCATCTTTAAAATCCCAAAGGTAATTTTGCGTATTTTTAGAATTATTATCGATAACAATTTGGTCTTCACCAAGGTTATAATTTTTCGGGTCCTTGGGTTCTTCAAAGGAAAAATTGGCCTCTGGTTTGCTACTTAAATTGACTTCTGAATAAGCGGTGTCCACACACCCTTCTTCCTGATTACTTGCAATTAACATTATTCGATAATAACCAGGCTTTTCAAATTGGTAATCAACCCTCTGCCCAATACCGAATTCGTTTCTTTCAAACCGCCAATCAAATTGATTCGCATTTAGGCTTTCGTTTGCACTAAAAACCGCGTCCATTGGGGCGCAGCCATCCAGTTTTCCTGGACTGATTTTCGCTTCAATATTTTTTAACTGTACAAATTTACTAATAACTGTGTCGCAACCTTTTTTAGAGGTTACTTTGGCCTCAATCGTTCCACTATTGACCTGTAAGCCTTCATCATTCCTGTTATGCCATATGGCTTTCACTTTTTTAGCTTTAGGATCCTTTGTAAAATGGCCACCGGTTATTTCCCAATAAGTACTGTCAATGTTATTGCCTTTTAGTTCGTAGGGTTTAGCCGTTTTAACACATGATTTTGTCTCACCAAGTATCTGAGGCTTGGGTTTAGGATTAATTTTAATAAATTTCTTTACAGTTGTATCACAACCAAAGGCATTGGTTTCACGAACCTTCACAAAGGGATTACCTCCTTTTAACCACTTAACATTGATTTTATTTTTGTTATCTTTAGTCTTCACCCCTCCTTCTACATTCCATTTATATTCACTATTCGGTTGGGCAGATGTTGAATAAGAATGGTTATTCGTAAAAGCGCAAATTTCAGCAGGCCCCTTTATAGTCGGTTCAGGCTTGGGCTTTAGATTCACACTAAGAGAGTCTGTATTCTGACAACCAAATTTATTGGTCAATAGTACTTTAATTTCCCCATTTTTGGTGTGGTTAAACCATTTTACACGTACTTTGTCTCTGTTTATGAATTCGGTCCTGCCATTTTCAACATTCCATTGGTAGGTAGTTTCCTTTTTACCATTCATTTCTTTGTACTTAGTACCATTGACAAATTCACAGGCACTTGTTTTGCCTGAAAGTTTGGGTTGAGGTTGGGGATTTATGTGAATAGATTTTCCAATGGTGGTATCACAGCCCTCTTCGTTCGTCTCTGTGACTTCTACCTGACCACTGCCA
>CAZJWK010000048.1:0-19465 GCA_964549595.1 uncultured Sphingobacteriales bacterium
CCGAATCCCCCAACGCCCAACCGCACTACAACCTTATTACTACGTATTACCACTTGTTACTACGTGTTACTATTCCCACGATAAACCTTTCCTTCTCCCAAAGGGAATCCAACCCCTCAGAATCACCCTTATTTCAACGGTGTTTCTACGGTATTTCTACATATTTCTATCATGTTTCCCGAATCCCCCAACGCCCAACCGCACTACAACCTTATTACTACGTATTACCACTTATTACTACGTATTACCACTTGTTACTACGTGTTACTATTGTGTTTCCAGAAATGTTATTCAAGGATCATATTATCTTCAAAGCTTGAAACCTTTGCCCTTTACTCATTCCGGTTTTCCTGCGCTGGTATCCGTTAAATTTTCAGCCCGTTCTTCCCGCATTTTTTCAGCTTGTTCAAGCTGCTCCTTGGTGGACATCCCTAAACCCTCTAAAGATAATTTGACGTCCTGGGTCAATTCATGGTCGGGATATTTTTCCAGAAAGGTTTCATACTTTTCTCTTGCCAAATCTTGCTGATCGAGTTTCTGATACATAAAACCCTGGGTAAACAATGCAAAAGGTGCTTTCTCGTGGTCAGGGTGTTCCTTTCGCAATTGCTTTAACCCATCCAATGCTTTTTTGGGATTTTTCAGGTAGTTAAAATGGTAATTGGCCAGGGTATACATATACTCGGGCTTAATGGTATCCTTGGGATACTTTTGAATATACGCTTTTAAATGGTTGGTGATTTTGGCAGCATACCTTCTTAAAGAATCAGGCTTTACATGCGCTCGGAGAGAATCCTGAAGCATGGCAATGGTATCCCGTTTTGCTTTTTTTACCGCTTCCGTGTTTTCAGAGGAACAACCCACTAAATGGACGCTAAGAAGAAAGGAGATCAAAACCAGAATTCGCATATTCCTAATTTTACCACAAAATTAATAAGATTTGGTCATATCTTTGGGTATAGCGAGGATAAAATCAGCTTTCCCCTGATGCTTTGATTTCAGGGTATCAACGTTTTCCTGTTCCACGGTTGAGAGGGTTAAGATCTCCAAATCATTATTGTTTTGTTTTAAATACCGGTAAATGCAACATTTATTATCGGAATGAAAATTTCCGTTAAAATGAAGCATGGTTTCGTCACTTTTTCTATTTTGCTTTATTGCCCAGGCCATTGTGGCATCCTTTACTGCCTGGGCTTCTGCCATGTGCTCCATTTTGCTATGAATACCCATTTTTTGGATTTTTTGGTAAGCCGGCGATTCCAAATTCATTTGTATCGGTAAAGGAGGCAAATACCGCCTGGCTTTTTTACCAAATGTATCCAATGCCTCTGATCCGTTATAAGCCACAAAATTGGCATAGCGTCTGGGTATATTGGTTCCGACAAAATCCAACCCTTTTCGGTTGGCAAACGCCAAAAGGGGTTTGTAATCGGTTTCGTAATTATCCCATAAGCTCGCTGCTTTTTCGAAATGCTTCCTTTTAATCAGCCCATTCAAATATTCATCAATCAAAATCTGCTCATCCCTTTCGAACATTTCAGCCCCCAATAAAAGGGAATCTCCGATATTCCGGTAAAGTCCTTTGGCCAATTCCAATTCCAGCCAATGGGCAAGGGAATTATTGTGTTTCTCTCCAAATAACACGACATCTGCTTTTTCAGCTTGAGTAATGATTTTACCAAAATCCGTCTTTTTCCCGTCATGGGTAAAAACTTGATAAGCAGGTTTATGAGCGCTTACAAAAGCCAGAAAAATGACCGAAAATATTAAGAAGGGGATAAGCCTGTTCATAAAGCATTTATTTTTGCTTAGCAAATATATTCAGAATAAAACCTAATTTTGGGCTAACAAAGATCAGGAAAGAATAACCTATTTTGCTAACTTTGTCTTCAAACCCTAAAAAACAAACTTGTGCAATACCAAAGAGCAGATTTGGCTTATTTCCCTTACCAAATTGAGTATGCCCTTAACCATTATCAACCTCATCAATTTCACATAGAAAACTTCCGGAATGTGGTTATTGGTGGGTTAGGCGGATCCGGAATTGCCGGTCATTTTGTGAAGAATTTTTTTTACGACAAAGCCACGCTTCCCATAGAAGTGGTCTCTGAATATCGTCCGCCTGATTACGTGGATAAAAACACCATGTTAATCCTGAGCTCTTATTCAGGGAATACGGAGGAAACGCTGGAATTAGCCGAATGGGCCCAAAAGAGGGAAGCAACAGTCCTGACCATTACAACCGGCGGAGCACTTGAAAAATTAGCCAAAAAGAATGGCTGGCCTGTTTTTTATGCTGAGTCCGGCTTTCAGCCCAGAATGGCTTTAGGCTATTCCTTAACCTATTTACTCTTGGTTTTAAATGAATTAATGGGACTTAATTACGAGGAAAAGCTTAGGGAAATTGCTGAAGACACTAAGGATACGGAATATATCATTTCAATGGCCGAAGGATATTTCCATCAACTTAAGGATGAAAGAGGCCATAAATTTATCATCCTTACGGACCATCACACTTTTCCTGTAGGGTTGAGGTTTTGCCAGCAGTTACAGGAAAATGCCAAAACGGAGGCATTTGTACACCGCCTTCCCGAAGCGAATCACAATGTCATCGAGTCCTATTATGGGGATCTGAAATCCCATTTTATTTTATTGAACAGCCATTGGCATACACGGCTTGATGTGAGGTTTGATTTTGTTAGAGAGCTCCTGGAGAAAAATGGGAATCAGGTGCTTGAAATTCCCCTTAAGGACCATTCTTTAAGGCAACTTATCAATACCACCTTTTTACTGGACTGGATGGCGTTACTTACTGCCGATAAAAAAGCCGTCAACTCCTTAGAAATACCCAATATTAAAGCCCTGAAAAGCCTCCTGTCAAAATCTTAAGGAGCAAAAATCATTAAATAAACCGGGATTTTATAAAAAATCTTTAATTTAAGCCCTTATTTGAGTAAATGCTTTATGGCTCGTTTTAGAAAAAATATTTGGGTAATATTAGGCATCTGGTTTTTAGGTCAGGGCTTAACCCCGGATTTATCAAAAGCCGGTAAATCAATAACCGCTGAGGAGGAATTTTCATCTTCGCAAAATTCCGTTAAAACTTTTGTAGAAAAAGGTGACCAAAACTTTGAGGAGGGAAATTTTGAGAAGGCCCTTAAATACTACAATAAGGCATTTAATACCCTGTCCTTCGAAAAGGATAAAGCTCAATACCTGAAAATCGGTAATAAAAAGCTTCATTTATTAATTGAAAATGCTGGGATCTCTGCATATCACCCATTTGCTGAAAAGCTGCTTGAGAAAAGTCATGTAATTAAATATCAAAATCCTGCTTTGCATGTCCGCACCCTGAGGTTGGTTGCCCAAACCTATCTGGCCAATAAAAAAGACCTCTCAAAAGCCAAAAAACTTTTAACAGAAGGGGTAAATTTCCATAAGAACAACGTAGACGGACATTACGAAAAACTGGCATTCCTTAATAGCTATCTTGGTTTATTGGAGCACTTTGAGAATGATTTCAAGGCTTGTAGATCCTATCTAAAAAAGGCAGAGCGATTAATTCAGCGACATAACCTGAAGGACATTCATTTAAAAGCTGTGAGCTATCGTTATAAAGGGCATTATTATCAAAAAATTAAGGAACTGGATAGCTGTCTAAAGTTTTATAAAGCGTCTTTTAACCTGGTTAAAAAAAATAACCCACCCGGCCATCCCTTTTTGGCCAAATATTACAGTGACCTGCTCGGGATTTACAGAATGCTTGGGCAAGAGGATTCCGCATTTCATTATGGGAAAAAAGCCCTGTCAAACTTAAAGAAAAACAACCTTGTCAATTCCCGAAACGGGGCACTGGCTTACTTACGTTTGGGAACCCTGTCCTATTCAAGAAGAAACCTGGAAAAGGCGTTATTGTATCACAACAAAAGCCTTGAAATATACCAATCCCTTAAAAATACCCGGCCTCATAATCTTTTAAATGTTTACCATGGATTGGGCGTTGTGACCCAGAAATTGGGTTATCAGGAAAAATCCCGAAAATACTTACAAAAGGGGTTGAATTTGGACTTACCCCGGGAAGATCGAACAATAACCTTTGCCAAGGCACCCATTTACTACAACCTGGGAAGGAACTTATTGGCAAAGAATTCCCATGAAAAGGCCATTGACCATTTCAATAAAGCCATTAACATTTATGAGGTAAAGCTGCCCAACAAAAACCCTTATCTACACACCATTAAAATCTTCCTGGCTAAATCCTACGTGTTAAACGGCGCATTTGCAAAAGCCAGAACCTTAATAGCCCAGGAAAAAAACTATTATTCCAAAAGGAGGAATAAACCTACCTTTAAAAGGTTATATTACCTGTTGAGGGATTTAGAAACGCTTTTATTAAGAAAGGAAGGAAGGTATGATAGTGCGTTAAGAATCCATCAAAAGCTTATTAAGGACAACTCAGTAAATTTTAACCCTCAAAATCTAAGGCAAAATCCTCCCCTGAATAAGCTGATTAATATCAAATACTTTCGCAGCAATGTTTTGAACGCCAAAGCAAAAACCCTTTACTTAAAGTACAAAAGGACGAATGGCCTTAAGTACCTAAAATCTGCCTACCAAACTTATTCCCTGATTGACAGTATTCAAAAAAGGTACAACCAAAAAATAAAATTAAAAAGAGAAAAAGCCTTTTACAAAAGGATATTTAAGGACCAATCGGCTACGGGGTTTAAAATAATTTTTGAACTCATTCAGAGGACGCCTTCCGTAAAATCCAGACGTAAGTATCTTAAAAAAGCCTTTTATTTTGCGGAATCTGACAAAGCGGCTTTACTGATGCAATCCTTGTCTGAAAAAGCACTCCAGGATTCAAAAGGTTTACCGGATTCGTTCCTTAACAAATTAAAAAAGTGCCAAAGCAGGTTAAAAAAAGTACAAAACAACATTTACCAAACCCGGGACACACTAAAACAGTACAACCTCCAGGAAAAAAAGCTCAGGATCAAGAAACAGCAAAGGGAGCTTTATGCTCAAGTGAAAGTAAATTTCCCGAAAGTGTACCGAAAAAACCTCCATTCTTCTGCCATCAAACTAAATAAGTTACAAAAATCGCTTGAAGCGCATAATAAGAACCTTATCGAGTACTATTATTATGATAGCCTGCTATTCGGTATGGTTATCACTCCGGAAGATATTTTCCTCAGAAAACTTCCTAATCCGGATGATTCCCTGTCGGCTTACATTGAAAAAATCAGAAAGGGATTCAATGAGCAAGGGGACTTTGCCTCCCATACAGCCCACCAACTTTACAAAATATTGTTTCAAAAGTTGGCAAAGGATTTAAATAAAACCGAGGTTGTGATTATTCCCCATGGAAAAATGGGTTATATACCCTTTGAGGTGCTTCTGCAATCCCATAAACCAAAATCGAATCTGAAAGACAAACCTTATTTAATCAAACAATATGCGTTTAGTTATTCTCCTTCTGCTACTTTATGGAATACCCTTAGGGATAGAGCAAAACAGAGGGCGAAAAACCAATACATTGGGTTTACACCTCAATTCAGGAATAAAAAACCCCTTAAAAAGGACCCTTTGCTTTCTGAAAAAAACGCCGATTCAGAAGCCCATTTAAAAAGCTTGCCTTATTCAAATTTAGAAATCAAAAAGGCCAAAGATTACTGGAATGGGAAAAGTTTCTTCGGGGAAAACGCAACAGAATCCTTATTTAAGCAGAAGGCTCCTAATAGTAAAGTCATTCATTTGGCTACTCATGGGCTAATTGATGATAGAAACCCCGCTTACAACAGGCTATATTTCGCCCCTGATTCCACTTCCCCCGAAGATGGAATACTCCATACCTATGAAGTTTACGATTTGAATTTGCGCACTGAATTGGCGGTTCTTAGCGCTTGTAATACGGGATATGGTAAAATATACGAAGGTTCAGGAATCATGAGTTTAGCAAAAGGGTTTAAAATCGCCGGCTGCGAAAATATTCTCATGACCCTTTGGTCAGTAAATGACAGAGCAGGGGCAACCTTAGTGGAAGACTTCTACGAAAACCTTCAAATGGGATTTAAAAAAAGCAAAGCTTTGAGAAGGGCAAAACTTAATTACCTGAAGAACAATGACCCGACAAATGCCAACCCTTATTTCTGGGGCGGTTTCGTATTAATGGGAAGCAAAAAGGCGGTAGAAAAACCGGACTTCTCTTACAATTGGATTTTCTTTTCAGTGAGCGGAACCCTCCTTTTAATCCTTTTTATCGGGATAATCACATTGAGAAACCGAAAGAAAGCAGGCGCTTAATTGTTTTTGATTTCGCCTTTCAATTCCATTCCTTTTTGGCAATAGTAATCGGAGTCTCCTTCGCAAAGGGCTTTTATAATGGATAGGGTTTTTTCCTGTTTTTGATCCCATAAGTAAGCCAGGGCTAAAAACCACTGCCGTTTGGGTTCATATTCTTTAGGTAACTGGTCTTCACTCTTCTCAAGAAATTGGACTGCTTTTTCCGGTTTATTGACAGACAAGTAAGCATTCCCCATGTAAAAATACAAAAGGCCAGAGCCATTGGCTTTTTCCACAGCCTTTTTAAAAAAGGGCATGGCTTTTTCATACCTACCTGCTGAATAATGACTCATGGCTTTGTCAATAAAATCTTGCTTGCTTTTTTGTGTTTGGCCACTCCGTTTTAAATTGGTTAAATGATTAGGGTAAGGTTCAAAATGCTTTTGCGCAATTGCTTGCGGGGAGGAATGCTGCCAAAAAACATTAAAGTAAAGAAAGAAGCCACCACCGATAATTAACAATAAGCATGCTACCTTCCAAAAGTTTAATGATTTAACCTTGCCTTTATTATTTTTAGCCCTTTCGGCTTCCAAATTTTTCAAATATTCCTTGGTATCCTCCCTGAATTTAAGCTCCATCCCTTTCATTACAGTCCTATGGAAATCCACTTCATTTTTTAAATCTGGGGATTCCTCCATGGCACTTTCCAGTTCCTTTTTCTCTTCATCACTCATGTTTCCTTTCAAATACCTGACGATATCATCTATTTCATAACCATAATTTTCCATAATCAAAACTTTAAAGAATTTCTCAATTTCTCAATACATCTATATTTGAGGGACTTTAAGACCTTTTTATTTTTATAGCCCAAATCTTCTGCAATAGTAGATAAAACCTTGCCCTCCATATAATAAGCTTTCAAAATTTTTCTGCATGGTGATTGAAGCATATTTAATCGTTCCCTTACTTCCTGCGCTTCTTCTTCTTTTTCAAACGGTTTAACCCAAAAATCCGGGTTGATTGCTAAATCATCGTCTATTTCGCCCATCAAATCTTGTTTATAATCCGTATTCAAATAATTAAATATTAACTTTTTTCCAATGGCAAACAATAAAGTTTTAACACGCACATCAGAATCATCAAGTTTACCCCTTACAGCATTGGTGTATAAACCAGCAATGGCTTCCTGAAAAATATCTAATCCTGATTCTTCAGGCACATCAAAACGTTTATTCAACCAAAGCAAAAACTCTTCTCTGTAATGACTATAAATGGCTTTAAAAACATATTCATCACCGTTTTTTAAGGCTTCTAATAATTCCTCATCATTAACATTGGCTTCTATATACTTAGTATATTTCATAAAACACAAGTAAACAGTTCATTAAAATTTTTTAACCCGGAGGCTTTAATCCTTTATTGACAGTAAATTAAAACTTTCAAGATAAAATCTTATTTAATTCCCGGTTCAAAACTAAAGGAAATGTAAAGTTTTTTGAGGCTATTTACAGTTAAGCCCTTTATGAATCAAAGAATTTAGGCACTGAAAATCAAAAGGTTACACATTCTTTTAAATTTTTTTGGGATTCTTTGTTTACCAATGTTTTTGAAATTTCACTAAGGGAAAAAATAAATGGTACTTCCTATCCCCGTCTCAAGGTTTGGGCTACTTTCCCTGACGTTCCCCTTTCCTCTTGGATGATCCTTTTCCTTGAGTTTCCTAAAACTTTTGAGACGGGGATTTTAAAATGGGTTTTAACCAAAGGAAAAGTCTCCAAAACCACTTCATAAACCGTGAATTTTAAATCCAGAAGCTTGAACAGAATCTGTCATGAAGGTTATGGATGGATATCCTTAGTTAAATTTTTCCAGGAGGCCTTTTGTCACGCCTACTCTGGTAAATAAAGTAACCAGGTCTCCAGCAAGTATTTTGGTAGTGCCATCCGGTACAATCAAATTCTTTTCTCGTTTAATGGCTACTACCAAGCTCTCATTCGGAAGTAACTTTTTTTCATTAATTTCCTGAAGGTTTTTATCTATAAGCGGGGCGCCTTCTTTTACCCTTACTTCAATGATCTCGGCACCGTTTCCAAGATCCATAAAATCCTTAACGCCCGGGCGTTGCAAGGTCCTATATAAAAATTGCCCATTTAAGCGGAAGGGGTTCCCTATGGTATCTATTCCTAATTCATCAAATAACTTTAAGTGCTCATCATCGGTCACACCGCTAATCAAACGTTTAATCCCAAGCTCTTTCCCCAGCATCATCACTAATAAATTAACGGCATCATCATTCGTGGTAGCAATCATGGCATCCGCTTTCTCAGCGCCTGCCTCCCTGAGTTTTTCCACTGAACAGCCATCTGCATTAATAACAAGGCAATCAATATTCGCACTGGTCCATTGGGCTTTGGCTTCATTTTTTTCCAAAACTACCACCTCATGGTTGTCTTTGGCGGCAAGTTCGATAACATGCCTTCCTGTTCTTCCGGCTCCAATAATAACAATATACATAAAACGCTTGATCATTTAGCTTTAAAAAGCGGGTTCAATGTTAAGGTTTTTTGCCTGATTCATTTTTCACCTATCGATTTAAAGCCTTTCATAAAGTAATTACTAAATGATTAAAATCATTAATCCCCTTCAGTACTTCAGAATTTAACCATCCGCATTCCAAAAATGAAAGTCCTGAATAGGGCTAAAACAGGAAATATCTCCAGTCTGCCTGTCCACATTTGAAGGATGTAGAACAATTCAATCGGCTTTGCCATATCCGGATCGGTTATACCTGTTGACAGGCCAACCGTACCCTGGGCTGAAGCAGATTCAAAAAATGCATCCGCCATGGTCAAATCGCCCTGACAAAAATGCAAGGTAATCAATGTACCCAAAAGAATCAAGGTAAGGTAAAGAAACGCCATTATGGCCACTTCTGAAAGCCATTTATGCATATAACCCGAACTGAAGTTCTGATGATCAAAGTGAACCGTTTGAATAGAATCTTTAGGCAAAAAGTGTTTGTTGATCTGCCACCAAACGCCCCTGGCAATAACCAGGGCCCGCACCAATTTTATGCCTCCTGTTGTGGACCCGGCAGCTCCCCCAATTATTAATGCCCCGCAAACCAAAAATATAATGGCTTCACTCGACCATAAACCAATCTCACCCGTTTGCCATCCGGTTCCGGTTAAGCCACTTATATATTGGAAAAAACCAACCCGAAACGGCTCCGTCACATTACCAGCGCTGAATAATAAAAATACCAATAGTAATCCCCCCAGGATAATACCGCTTAGGAGGGCCGCTGTTTGGATATCCCGCCAAATTACCCGAATACTTTTTTCATTAAATAACTTGAAATAAAAAGGTAAGGAAAGGGCTCCCATTATCATGGGCAGGTAATGTAATAATTCCATGGGTAAGGAATTGTAACCGGCTATACTGTCATCCAGGGTACTAAAGCCCCCTGTGGCCTGACCTGTCATGGCATGATTAATGGCATTGAAAGCCATTTCACCCATTCCATAATCCGGCATAATCAAAATACCACCCAAAAAAAGAATAAAGAAGGTGAATAAGGTTAAGCCAAGGTATATCTTCCATATCGCCCGTGTAGTACCTATGATATTGGGTCTAAGCTTTTCTCCGCTGTATTCGGAGCCATATAGGTTTAAAATGCCCTGTCCGGGAGATTGCCGAAGTATTGCCAAAGAAAGTACAATAAATCCCACACCGCCTATCCATTGTCCTAAAGAACGATAGAAAAGTAACCCTTTGCCTATGGAAGGTTCATGGACTGCCATGGTCAAACCGGTGGTCGTGTAGGCACTCATGCTTTCAAACAGAGCATGAAGTGGGTTGCGAAAATTCAATAGACTGGATGTATAAGTTTTCCCTTCTGGTATGAATTCCCTGGCCACCTCTATGGGTGTTAAATAGGCAGTCAAAAAAAATGGCAAAGCCCCTAAAATAGCAAGGGATAGCCAACCAGTGGCCGCTATTATAAGGGCATATTTGTTATGTGGCTCGGGTGAATCGTAAAAAACATTGTAAAAAATCAAACCCAGAGAGGCTGTTATAGCAGCCGAGGTTATAAATCCCAGGGCTGTATAATACTCGCCATAGATCAATGATACCAATAAAGGTAGTAGCATCAGACCACCCTGAAGCATCAATAACCCCCCGATTTGTTTAAAAACGGATTTCAAGATCTTGGCGCTTTTGGTTATTAGAAATGGTGGTGATAAAAGGATTTTTTTCTTCTTAAGCAAAATTAGCATTTTACTTAAGAAGAAAAATTTCAATTCAAATAATTAAAGGATATTACTGGGAAAAAATCAGCCCATTTTGGTTACTTTAGAACACTCCTAATGGTCATTTTGTGTCTGGGCTCAAACAGCTTAATCCAGAGGAACCAGAGGCGTGGCACGGTTAAACCACGAATATGGCTTACATGCTTAATGCGCTTGATAAAATCGTACCATGCCTTACTCTATTATTCCCTCGGTTAAAAATATGCTACGTTATTCCGCCATTGCCCTGAGAGAAGGGAACCAATCATCACTTATTTTCGTCCAGAAGGCTAACACTTTGAAATTTGAAGGTTCTACTATGATTTTTGAAAATGTTTTTGGGAAGTTTTGATTGAGTAATTAAACACCCGTTTAAGTTGAGAGCCTGCCATTTAGGGGCCGGGCCCTTCTATTGAACCCCTATTAAGGAAATCCTCCCAATCAGTTGATTCGTATGGGCACTTTTCTGCCGATGATTAATCCGTTGAAGTTGGTTGAGGAATGGTAATGAAACTTTCACGCAAAGACTGCAAAGGGATTCACGCCAAGCTAGCAAAGAGCTTACTATAAATTTCCCTCAGCGCTCTTTTTGTGGTTTCGTTTTGCGTACTCTGCGTGAAAGTTTTAGAAAGACTTCCTATTAGAGATTAACTGGGCAGAATCAGAGGCTTTGAATACTGCCAGGGGCATTTTGTTTAAGGACAAATCAGGAGTTCTGAATTTTTAAAAACCCCTTCACGCCTCTTAATTAGATCATTTAGGTTCAATTTTTTAATTAACCTTTTGGTCAATTAAAATAATGGTTTTTACCTTTGACTAAACATTCAGTCAAAAAATTCTTTTAAACCTATGGCACCCAAAACCGAGGCTCAATTAGAAAATTTGAGAAAAACCCGCAGGAAAAAAATCTTAGAGGCTGCCCTGGAATTGTTTGCCATGAATGGTTTCCGTGAAACGTCTATAAGCAATATTGCGAAAAAAGCCAATATATCCAAAGGATTGGTCTACAATTATTTTCAAAACAAGGAAAGCATTTTAGAGGCTATTATTGAAGGGGCCATGCAAGAGGGTGAAAAAATCCTGGATGAAAACACTCCGGAAGACCCAAAAGCCAGCCTAAAACAAATATTCGAAGCTTTTTTCGAGGAGATCAAAAAAAATCAGCAATATTGGAAACTTATAACCTCTCTGGGCTTAAGGATGGCTGAATTTCCAAGAATAAGTCAATTAATAAAAGACCGATTGAACCAATACATCGAAATCATCAAGAAGCTTTTCCAAGATGCAGGAATCCCCAATCCCGAAGAAGAAGCCTGGGTGGTCGGTGCTACATTTGATGGCATCACGCTCCATTTCTTATTAGAAGGCAAAGAATACCCGCTCGACAAAGTCAAAAACTTTTTAATCGATAAATACACAAAATTTTGAAAATCATGAAACAAGCGCCAATCTTACTTTTAGCGGTATTTTTAACCCTTGGTTCTTTCAATTTTTTACAGGCTCAGAAAAAGGATGCAAAAGCCATTGTGAAAAAAGCCGATCAAAAATTCAGAGGGGAGAGCCAAATGGCGAAAATGTCAATGAAAATCGTAAGGCCTGACTGGACTCGCGAGATCAGCATGAAAACCTGGTCCCTTGGGAAAAAATACAGCTTAACCTTGATAACCGCACCTGCCAAGGAAAAAGGCCAGGTATTTCTGAAAAGAAAAAATGAAATCTGGCATTGGATACCCGATATCGAACGGATGATAAAACTTCCCCCTTCCATGATGATGCAATCCTGGATGGGCTCCGATTTTAACAATAATGACCTTATTCGCGAATCCTCTATCGTTACGGATTACAACCATTCATTAATCAGCTCTGAAACCATTAATGGCGAACCATGCCATAAAATCGAAATGACCCCAAAACCTGATGCACCGGTAGTTTGGTCGAAAGTCATTACGTGGATTCACAAAGAAGAAAATTACCAGCTTAAGTCAAAGTTTTATGGTGAAAACGGTGATTTGGTGGATGTCATAAAGTTTTCAAACGTCAGGGAGGTCGATAACCGAAGGATACCCACAAAACTCACCATGATCCCAAAAGATAAGGAGGACCACAAAACCATTCTAAACTATGAAAATATAGATTACGGAGTAAACGTTGAACCTGGTTTTTTCTCCAAGCAAAATATGAGGAAACTTAGTAGATAGCCTTAGAAAAAACTTAAGCAACTGTCATTAAAAGGTTTAGTATGGTTAATATGTTGAAGTTCATGGGTTAAAAAACCAAATTTTCCGGTCAATGATAAATGGGCTAAGCAAATGCCGCCCGTATTCAAAATCCAATTATTCAGTAAAATTTAGATTATGCTATTGAAATTAGCCTGGCGGAATATCTGGCGCAATAAAAAAAGAACCTGGATAACCATTGCCTCTATTTGTTTTTCAGTCATTCTGGCTTTTTTAATGCGCTCCATGCAGGAGGGTTCCTACACTAATATGATCGATAATGTAGCCGGATTTTATACCGGCTATGCCCAAATCCAGGATACGAGTTATTGGGAGAAAAAATCCCTTGAGCAAACCTTTGCATATAAAGATTCTTTAAAGCAAAAGTTTGAACAAAATGACATACCCCACTTGGAGCATTTTGTTCCGCGGCTGGAAGCTTTTGCTTTAGCTTCCTCAGGGAAACTTACCAAAGGTTCTATGATATTGGGCATTGATCCGGATAAGGAAAAGGCTTTAATGAATCCCGGAAAGAACCTTATTGAAGGGCAATATTTACAAGCCGGTGAAAACGCCATCTTACTGAGTCAAGGGTTGGCCAAAAATATCCGGATCAAAGTCGGGGATACAGTGGTATTATTAGGCAAAGGTTACCATGGTGTCACAGCAGCAGGCAAATACCCGGTTAAGGGAATTGTGAAACTTGCTTCACCGGATTTAAACAAAAGGTTGTCCTTTTTACCCCTTACACAAGCGCAAAGCCTTTTTAATTGCCGCAACCGGCTAACCTCGATCGCTTTGATGACCCCGGAGCAGGAAAATGTGAAACCGTTAACCAAGAACCTGGAGCGTACCTTAGGCAACCAATACGAGGTTATGACCTGGAAAGAAATGAACCCGGAAATGGTTCAGGCTATACAAGCAGACCGGGGAAGTGGCGTAATCATGTTATTGATCCTTTACATAGTAATCGGATTCGGCATATTCGGAACCGTTATCATGATGACCATGGAAAGAAGAAGGGAATTTGCTATTCTAATCGGGATTGGAATGCACCGTACCCGGCTGGCTTTGGTCACTTTGCTCGAAACGATAATGATTGCCTTTTCCGGGATAATAATCGGAGTCCTCGGGGGATTACCCATTCTTACTTATTTGCATTTCAACCCCATTCCCTTATCGGGTAAAACCGCAGAATTGACTAAAAGTTTTGGTATAGAACCCGTCCTACCTTTTTCCCTTGAACCTTCCGTTTTTACCAGCCAAGCCGTTATTGTATTGTTCATTGCCCTTTTGACAGCATTTTACCCGATTACTAATGTTACTCGGCTCCATGTGGTTAATCAAATGAATAATTAAAATGGCAATCTTTAATTTCTTCAAAACAAAGCACCGGAAAACAAACGCTGTATGATATTTAAATTAGCATGGCGAAACGTCTGGCGCAATAAAATAAGAAGTGGTGTGCTTCTTCTGGCCATTACTTTTGGCCTTTGGGGCGGAATTTCCGCAATGGGTATCATGTCCGGGATGAACGACCAAAGAATACAAAATTTCCTTAAAACCCAGGTTTCCCACATACAAATTCATAACCCGGATTTTGTACAAGACCGGGACATAACCAAAACCCTGGAAAACCCCGAAAAACACCTGCAAAAAATCCGAAATTACCCCAAAGTAAAGGGAGCGGCTTCCCGCTTAGTGGTAAACGGAATGATTTCTTCTCCCACCAACAGTTCCGGTGTACAAATCAATGGCATAAACCCGGATGATGAGAAACAGGTAACAAACCTTTACCAAAAAATCCGAAAAGGCTCTTATTTCGGAAAGGCGGATAAAACCTCGGTGCTGATCGGAGATAAGCTGGCCGGCCAATTAGGAGTAAAAAAGGGGTCAAAGGTCGTCCTGAATTTCCAGGATACCAACGGAGAAATTACCTCCGGAGCATTCACAATAGTCGGCACTTTTGAAACTTCCAATGCCCAATTTGACAAATCCCAGGTTTTCATACCCAAAACCAAGGCTTTTGATTTACTTGACCAGAAGGGTATAATCCATGAAATAGCCATATTTTTAAAGGACAAGAAGCAAACGCCGGAAATAGTAGACCAATTAAAAGCCAAAATGCCCGAAAGTTATTTGGTCCAAAGCTGGCGTGATATTAAGCCAAGTCTGGCTTACATCAATGATTTCAGCACCCAGATGCTTTATTTCATCCTCATTATCATTCTGCTTGGCCTGGCTTTCGGAATTTTAAATACTATGTTAATGGCCGTAATGGAGAGAACGCGGGAATTAGGAATGCTTTTGGCAGTAGGTATGGATAAACTTAGTGTGTTCAGGATGGTCATTCTCGAAACCATTTTCCTCTCCATTCAAGGGGGAATTTTGGGTTTACTCATTAGTTCAGGTACGATTAAATATTTCGGGGAACAAGGCATTAATTTAGGCGCATTTTCAGAAGGAATGGCCAGTTTTGGGTATACGGACAAAATTTACCCGGTTTTGGATTTCTACCATTATCCCTTAATAGCCGGCTTAGTGATTCTTACTGCCCTTTTATCAGCCATTTATCCGGCCTGGAAAGCCCTAAAGCTAAACCCGGCAGAAGCCATAAGGCATTTTTAAATCAGTGAACCCGAAAAGAAATATTAGTGACATTGATTACCTAAAAAATAAAGACCATGGATAAAGTAATTGAAGCAAAGGGTGTTACCAAAGTCTATGACGAAACCAATATCCCGGTCCATGCCCTTAACGGGGTAGACTTAACCGTAGAAAAAGGGGAATTTACCAGTATTGTCGGCCCTTCCGGATCCGGTAAAACCACTTTTTTAAACACAATCGGAGGCCTGGATAAGCCCACCCAGGGAAGCATTTTAGTAGGAGGTACAGAAGTTACCCAATTAACCAGCAACCAAATGACCGATTTCAGGCAAAAACACATCGGGTTTGTGTTCCAATCCTTTAACCTCATACCAGTCCTGACCGCCGCTGAAAACACGGAGTTCATCATGTTATTGCAAGGCAAGCCCAAAAAAGAAAGAGAAAACCGGGTCAGGGAATTGTTAAATGAGGTGGGTTTGGGGGATCGCTTGAATAGCAGGCCTAATGAATTATCCGGAGGGCAGCAGCAAAGGGTAGCTGTTGCCCGGGCATTGGCATCCAAACCAAAATTTGTTCTGGCCGATGAGCCCACAGCCAGCTTGGATACCCAATCAGCCGAAAATTTATTGGACATTATGTGGCGTTTAAATCAGGAGGAGGGCATGACCTTTATCTTTTCAACGCATGATGACCGGGTTATCCGAAGAGCTCAACGGGTCGTAACCCTTGAAGACGGTAAAGTACTAAAGGACTTTTACCAAGAAGAAAAAGCGGAATCGGAAAATTAAAACCTAAAAACCTTATGCGATTAATAAGCATTTTTGCAGGGTTGATCCTTTCTTTGCTCCTTTTTCAAAAAAGTCTAACAGCCCAAACAGTAGGAATAGAGCAAGAAACAGTAACTTTTTCCGGCTATGTCAAATCACTGGGTACAGCCTTGACCAATAAGGATTTCAAGGATCCGCTTTACGACAACTTGTTACATAACCGGTTGGAATTCAATCTTTACCCCACGGAGGATTTATCATTTCATTTAGCGGGTAGAAATCGCCTTTTATACGGGGAACGTGTAAAATTATTCTCCGACAAAGATCGCAATTATGGTAAATTTATGAATGCCCAAGATGATTTGTTAGACCTTTCGGAAACCTGGGTCAATCAGAATTACTGGGTTCTGCATAGTGAAGTAGACCGGCTTTATGCCAACTGGTCGCCCGGTGATTGGCAGATTCGGTTAGGCAGGCAAAGGATTAACTGGGGCAAAACCCTGGTTTGGAATCCCAATGACTTGTTCAATACCTACTCATTTTATGATTTTGATTACCGGGCACGGCCAGGGGCTGATGCCCTCCTTGTTAAATATTATCGGGATTACAATGCTTCTGTGGAGCTTGCAGCTGCCCCTGGCGATTCTTTCCAATCCAGTATAGGGGCTCTTTATTATAGCTTCCATCAATGGGAATATGACTTTCAAATCTTAAGTGGTTACTTTCAGGATAACCTGATGACAGGCTTTGGATGGTCCGGATATCTTGGAAATGCCTCTTTCCGGGGAGAAATGAACTACTATTATCCGCTCAGCGAAGAATCCAATTCCGGTTATTTGTTAGCCGCCATTTCCGGAGAATATACCTTTAAAAATTCATTCAGCATTCAGCTTGAAGGCTTGTACAACGGCAATGAGGGCAGAACAAGCATTTACCAGCTTATGAATAGCAGAGGATTGGAGGCCAATAACCTTTCCCTGTTTAAATACGGGGTTTTCGGACAAGCCGGTTATCCTGTCCACCCTTTGGTAGAAGCCCGTATAGGGAGCATTTATTATCCTGAACAATCGGTGGCTTTTCTAATGCCCTCCATTAGTTACTCCATCCAGGAAAATTGGGAACTTTATGCGTTAGCCCAAATCTTCATGGGTCAGACCCAAAATCTTTTGCCGGATGAAAGTCGCAGAAGCCCCCAACAAGGACTAAACCAAATCAACTTGCTGGGTTTACGGGTTAAGTGGGCATTTTAATTTCAAAACGTCTGACCTCTTATTAGATAAGTTACTATCATTTTGCGTCTTAGCTTATATAAGTGCATAAAAAGCCGATGTCCTATTTTGAGTTTCTACCCCTTTTATTTTTGCCCTAAAGATAAGCTTTTAAGTTGAAAACCTGTCATTGAAGAGCCCGGCCGTGCGCTTCTATTTACCAATGGCATGGTTTCGGTCTAAGGTTTTTCCAGGGCACTTTGCTGCCGGTGATTAATCCGTTGAGGTGGGCTGAGGAATGGTAATGAAGCTTTCACGCAGAGGCTGAAACGGGATTCACGCCAAGCTCGCAAAGAGCTTACTATGAATTCTCCTCAGCGATCTTTGCGTGGTTTCGCTTTGCGTGCCCTGCGTAAAAGTTTTAGAAAGCGTTCCTACAATAAACAAAGGGGGAAAATTCAAAGGCCTTGAATACCGATAGGGGGTCCTAACCGTTTACGAACAGGTCAGGAG
This sequence comes from uncultured Sphingobacteriales bacterium, assembly GCA_964549595.1. Classification (GTDB taxonomy): domain Bacteria; phylum Bacteroidota; class Bacteroidia; order CAILMK01; family CAYYUA01; genus CAZQQN01. Next base: position 17,892 of record CAZJWK010000048.1, read on the forward strand.
TTCAGAATTTTACAAGAAGTAATTTGGTCTAAAAAACCTTTTACCCATTTGATATTTGCCCTTTTATCCCCTGACCAAAGCATTGCCTGACTTCAATTTAGGATGCTAAAAGTTAAGCCAAACTTTCGTACCGTTTCCTTAATTTACGAAGCGCAAAAGGATAAATCAGTTTATGAACCCACTTGTAGCTGTGTGCCCTTCTCAAAAATTGAATGGTATTGGATTTTGAAGCAGTATGCCTGATTAAAAAGGAATACCCGTTTTTACTGAGTTTTTCATACAAATACCGCAGCACAATTGTGGCCTTTCTTTTGGGTTGGAAGTAATCATAGGCCCTGGATTGATAATCATCCCCGTGAATATAGCTTTGAGCAGCCATGTGGCCGGATTGAACAGCAAATCGAATCCCGAAACCCCACAAGGCGTCCTGAAGGCCTGTAGATTCCCCCACGTAAAACCTTCCGTTTTGCCGGAATATCCCTTTTACATTGAAAGTCCCTCTTCCGCCCACTTTCGTAGGATTTTTGATATCAAGGTCAACGATTTGTTCAATTTTGGCTTTTGCCTTTTCATAAGCTTCGTCAATGGCTTTGAATTGATCAAACATAACGGTGCAAAGACAGCCGTAACCTCCTGTTATAAGTAAGTAGGCATAACCTTTATAAGCCAGTTCATCATTTACGATGCCAATAGCCATATCCGGTAGGGATGTTTCAAAGATAATCCCTTTATCGATGGCACAAATAGGCGCTCCCTCAGGTCCTTTAGCCACAATATCAGCTTCTTTCTCTGAAACAGCCTTTCCAAGGTTTATAGAGACACCATTTTGCAGGGCTTGATGCTTCAAAGCCTGATCAAGGGAGCCATTTGCTGTCCCCCTTTTAACCAAATAAAACAATGGCCTCGAGAAAGTAAAATGTTTATCGGTTCCCTCCCCATCGGTCAGATACAATGCCGTAAAAGGATCGCAGTCAAAATTGATGGAAAGGTTACAAGCCCGAAAATCTTCCAGCACATCCTGCTTTTCAGACCAATTTTCCAGCCCTTGTAGATCCCCATAAAACCGCCCTCCTGCATCGGCCTTTTTATCATACACCTCAACAGGATAGCCAGCTTTGGCCAGATTAATGGCGGCTGTAAGGCCAGAAGGGCCGGCACCCATGACCGTAACGGGCTTCATCAATCACAGCATTTTCAAATTGACCACGCAAATTTAGGCAATTAATGGTTTAACGGGGAAAGTCATTTAAAGGGAGGGTAAACCTGAAACCGATAGTAGCTAATAAGGCCATAAAAAAACCGGCTTAAAGCCGGTTAATTCGTTGTGGAGGATATCGGATTCGAACCGATGACCTCTTGAATGCCATTCAAGCGCTCTAGCCAGCTGAGCTAATCCCCCGCTTATGAAAGGGCAAATTTGATTATTCTCAGTAATTTTTCAAAATGAGAATCAGCTTTGGTGTCCAAAACGCAGGCATCAATTTTATTCGGGTTTTGGAAATTTCGAAAGCTTTGTCTTAAATTTGCAGAGGAAAATGTCCGGTGGTGTAATTGGCAACACGTCAGGTTTTGGT
>CAZJWK010000049.1:0-15174 GCA_964549595.1 uncultured Sphingobacteriales bacterium
TGGCTTTTTAGCCACTTACAATGGGGCCAATTCTAAGTAAGCCAAAGCCAAACAGCCAACAGCCGACAATTATTCCGTAAAATTGGTAATTGGGGGTGAAAAGGCTCAGGGAATCAGGGATTTAGGGACTATTAGTGACTAAGAGACAAAGGGACTAAGTGAATAACCCGAAACCTGACACCCGAAACCTGACACCCGAAACCTGACACCCGAAACCTGATCTCTGGACCCCGAAACCGCCATAGCCCAAGCACCGAAAATAAATAGTCAGTTGCTAACCACCAAAAGCCGGAATATCCATGAACCTTTAAAGCATTTTCAGATGGGCATCAAGCCATTTCAGCGCGCTGCAATAATTCCGATTTGGCAAACTGTACACCTTTATCTTCCAGATTTTTCCGGGTTTTTTCCACGCTGCCCGGAGGGGAACCCACCGGCTGGGTTAAATCGGTAAACACAACCACCTCATAACCCTTGTCAATCCCATCCCCAGCGGTAAAATTCACACAGTAATCAAAAGCCAGGCCGCATATCAAAACCCGCTTAACACCCCTGCCTATTAAATAGCCATCCATTCCTGTTTCGGTTTGATGATCATTTTCCAGAAAAGCCGAGTAGCTATCGATTTCCTTATTAAACGCCTTCCGGACAATGGTTTGCGCATAATTTGTTTCCAATCCGGGTGCAAAATCTGCCCCATAAGAGCCTTGTACACAATGGTCGGGCCATAAAACAGGGCCAAGCCCATGGGCTTCATAGGGGTCAAACGGGTTTTTATCTTCATGCATGCTGGCAAAGGAATGATGGCCTTCCGGATGCCAATCCTGGGTGAAAACAATGGGCAAATGGGCTGAATAAAACTTTTTCAGGGCATCGTTGACACCAGGCACTATTTTATCTCCTTCGGGGGTAGCCAAGGCACCGCCTGGCAGAAAATCATTTTGTAAATCAACAACAATCAGGGCATCGGAACGTTTTAAGTTTAAGTTTTCCAAATGATTGGCTTCTGCTAAATCCATAAGTTTTTATTTAAGAAATTGAAAAAAGTCGAAAATGGTTTCTTTTCACTAAATTACCCTATGAATTACCATCATTTTGGTAAATCCTCCTGCAAATTTTCTAAATTCCACCCATTGGCTGAGCTTTGCTACTATTTTTATGACAAAAGCAGGATTTAAAAAACGGTACCTGGAAAGGTTTACCCGTTACCCCAAGCAAACCACTTCTACTCCTGAACCGGATACTTTTCTCAGTATCATCATACCCTGCCTCAATGAATCGGAAGTAATTAAAACACTGGAATCCCTGAAGCAATGCCACAAACCGGAAAAACCCGTGGAAGTGTTGGTGGCCCTAAACCATTCACGAGATGCACCCGATGAAATTGTAAATTATAACCGGGAGACCTATTTTTCCATTCAGGAATGGGCCGATAAAAATAATTCACACGCGTTAAGGGTCATTCCGCTTTGGTATCCGGATATCAAACCTAAGATTGCTGGTGTGGGAACAGCCCGTAAATTAGGAATGGATGAAGCCGTTTACCGGTTTTATGAAATCAATCAACCCAAAGGAGTGATGGTATGCCTGGATGCCGATTGTTCCGTGGAGCCCAATTACCTGCAAGCACTTGAAAACCATTTCATCGAAAACCCGGCCACATCAGGATGTGCCATTTATTTTGAGCATCCCCTGGATCGGGTTGAAAATGAACACATTTATAAAGCCATTCTGGATTTCGAATTGTATCTGCGCTACTATAAAAACGCATTGCTATGGTGTGGCTTCCCTTATGCCTATCATACCATTGGTTCGGTAATGGCGGTCCCTTGTGATGTCTATCAAAAAGTAGGGGGAATGAATAAACAGATAGCCGGTGAGGATTTTTATTTCCTTCAAAAGGTGATTTACCAGGGCTCATTCACAACATTAAACAAAACCTGTGTATACCCCTCACCCCGTAAATCCCTACGGGTTCCTTTTGGCACGGGTCAAGCGGTTACGGATTTTATAGAAGAAGAAAAAGGAACCTTAAAAGTCTTTAATCCGGCCTCCTACATGGATTTTAAGGAATTCGTAAAAAAAGTCCCAATGTTTTGGAACCATACCCATAAACAGGAAGCCCATTTCAATGCCCTCCCGGAAAGTATTCAGGAATTTTTAAAACATTACGATTTTCCCTATTACCTAAAGGAATCCATAGTACATGCCTCAGATGAAGAAACTTTCCTAAAGCGCTTCTTTCATTGGTTTAATGCTTTCATGGCCTTAAAATACCTGCATTTTTCCAGGGATCACTTTCACCCCAATGTACCTGTTAAAGAAGCGGTACAATGGTTAAACAAGGAATTAAAACTGGAGCAGCCTGAAGGAGACAAAAAGACTTTATTGCAGAATTTGAGGGATTTTGATCAAAATTCGGAGCCAAAAGATTATTTAAGCGTAAAATTTTAATCCTAATTCAATAAAAAAATAGCATTGCAGAGCATTCTAAGCAGATTAAGCAATGGCTTTCTGCTTTTCAGGCATTTTTCGATTGTATTTCTCCCTGAATCGTTTAGCCAATTTGATGCTTTCATTGATTTCAAAGCCAAAAATCAAAACAATGGAGTTAATGTAGAGCCAGATCATAAGGACAATCAATGCGCCCAAAGAGCCATAAAATTTATTGTACTGGCTAAAATTTTCTACATAAAAGGCAAAGCCGGTACTGGTTAATACCATCAAAACGGAAGAAATAATCGAACCGGGCGAAAAAAGCTTCGGCCTACGGTATTTAGTGGAGGGGCCCAAAAAATAAAGGATGGAAACACCAATAAAAATTAGCCCAAAAACGGTCACAACCTGTAGAAACTGGATAATGTATTGATTGGGTGCAAAAATGAAGATTTCGCTATTGATAACTTGGTACAAAATTATTTCAGTTACCAGGTAGACCGAAATGCCAACCACGAGAAGGAAAGAGAGGGCAAGCATCAAACCGAACGCAGTCAACCATTTTTGGATGAAAGGTCTTCCCTGCTCTTGATTAAAGGCATCCAATAAGGAATAAAAACCATTAGTAGCAAAATAAATGGAAAACAAGAAACCAATGGATAACAAACCGGTTCTTCTTTTTCCCACCATATCTTTTACCGTGCTTTTAATTGTTAAAAAAGCCTCATCAGGCATATATTCCTTTAGAAATCCCAAAATCTGCTCATCGAGGTTTTCAACAGGGAAATAAGGAATGAGGGTAAATAAGAAAATGAAACTGGGTATCAAAGCCAGGAAAAAGTTAAAAGCCACAGCGGAAGCCCTTAAAGTGATTATTTCATTGGCCATTTGTTGGTTAAAAAACTTAAAGAAGTACCAGATGGGAACTCCTTGAAAGCCCGGTAACACAACCTTCCTTAACTTTTTAACCAACCATCGGTAAGCATGAAATTTTTTGTACAGGATTTTGTGGACTCCGGTCATGAAAAAATTTATTAACCCTTTTGCTTGGCTTGAAACAGACTAAGCCAACTTTAAAACAAATTAAAAGGGGTTTCCATTTCTTTAGGTTTTGTTAAGCTGATTTTTTCTTTCCCTAAATATTCCTGTTTACCTATCTCCTATATTTTCCAGCAGCGGACCAAAGGAAATAACACCTAAAAAATAATTTAAGGAGCGAAATAATTTCGATTTTAAACAAGCCTTATATTGAATTTTGGCTTTAAAATATCATAAGGTGACAGGGTTAAGCATTAATCCATCTATTCTTTCACCTCTTCATAATCAATATATTCCTCATCATCAGGATGCTTGTTATCAGTAGAATGGCTTTTATTTTTTCCATTTTCCTTAAAATGAATGGTTACCTCCCCTTCTTTTTTCTTTTGATTAGGGTTTTGACCACCATTTTGCTTACCGAATTGTTGGTTTTTAACATTCGTGTAAATGGAAACAACACGGCTTACGAATTGGATGATTTTGTAAATGATAAAAACCGAAAACAAGAAAAATAAAATTTTGAACATAACCTTGACATTACCGCTTTACTTACTCAAATACATTGATTTCCGCTTATAAAGTTCCAAAAAGTAAGGATCCTGTTTGTCTTCCACAAAATAGATTGATTCCCCGGTAGATTTCATCTCCGGGCCCAATTCCTTATTGACTTTCGGGAATTTATGAAAAGAAAACACCGGTTCTTTTATGGCATAGCCAAAGTCTTGACGCTGGATATCAAAATCTTTCAGTTTATGAGTCCCAAGCATTACTTTGGTTGCTAAATTAAGAAAAGGTACCCCGTATGATTTAGCAATAAAAGGCATGGTGCGGGAAGCCCTTGGGTTGGCTTCAATGACAAAAACCTGCTCCCCTTTGACGGCGAATTGGATGTTAATCAGGCCCCGGACATCAAGGGCAAGGGCTATTTTTCTGGTGTATTCCCTTATTTGGTTCAAGACATTTTCTGAGAAGTTATAAGCCGGTAAGACCGAAAAAGAATCGCCCGAGTGTATTCCGGCGGGTTCCATATGTTCCATAATCCCCATAATTTCAATATCTTCTCCATCACAGATACTATCCGTTTCCGCTTCTTCAGCCCGGTCCAGGAAATGATCAATCAGGATCTGGTTTTCCGGGATGTCATTAAGCAGTTTCAAGACCACATTTTCAAGCTCTTCGTCATTAATGACAATTCGCATTCCCTGGCCGCCCAGCACATAAGATGGGCGAACCAAAACCGGATAGCCGACTTCATTGGCCACCTTTAAGGCTTCTTCTACCGAATTGGCGACTCCATATTTGGGATAAGGAATGTCAAGCTCCTTTAGTAAATTAGAAAATGAGCCCCTGTCCTCGGCAATGTCCAGCCCTTCAAAGCCCGTTCCTATTATTGGAATGTTATGGGCTTTGAATTTTTCGGATAACTTCAAGGCCGTCTGGCCCCCTAATTGGACGATCACGCCTTCTGGTTTTTCTTTGTCAAAAATGGCTTTCAAATGTTCCCAGTAAACCGGCTCAAAATAAAGTTTGTCCGAAATATCAAAATCTGTAGAGACGGTTTCCGGGTTGCAATTGATCATTATGGCTTCATAACCTTCTTCTTTAATCGCATGAATACCATGCACGCAACAATAATCAAACTCAATCCCCTGTCCTATACGGTTAGGCCCTGAACCCAAAACTATGACCTTGGGCTTATCCGTTACAGGCGATTCGTCATATTCCTCGTAGGCAGAATAAAAATACGGTGTTTCTGAAGGGAACTCAGCCGCACAAGTATCGACTACCTTATATTTTCTTTCTAAGGACAGGCTTTTGCGATGCTGATAAACGGCTTCTTCATCGACATTCAACTGGTTAGCAATCTGGGCATCCGAAAAACCATTTTCTTTCAGGGTTTTCATAAAATCCCTGCTCAATGTTTTAAGGTCATATTTCCTTAATATTTTTTCAAGTTCTACCAGGCTATTAATTTGTTCCAGAAACCAAGGGTCCATCCTTGTAAGCTTTTGGACAGTTTTCATAGGGACACCTATGGCCAGACTTTCCTTAATGTGGAAGAACCGGTCACTGGAAGGGTGTTCCAAACTATCGACTAACTTATCCACCTCCTTTTCTTCATGGCCGTCACCGCTCAACCCATCTCTTCCTGTCTCCAGTGATTGACAAGCTTTTTGAATGGCTTCATTGAAAGAACGGCCTATCCCCATTACCTCTCCTACCGATTTCATGGAGAAGCCCAGTTCCTCTTTCGCCCCTACAATTTTATCAAAGTTCCAGCGAGGTATTTTAACGATGACATAATCCAGGGAAGGTTCGAAAAATGCCGATGAATTTTGAGTGACCGGATTTTGCAATTCGTCCAATGTATAACCGGTAGCCAATAAAGAGGCAATTTTGGCAATGGGATAGCCGGTGGCCTTGGAAGCCAATGCTGAAGAACGGGAAACTCGCGGATTAATCTCTATACCCACGATGTTTTCATTTTCCGGGTTTAAAGCGAATTGGACATTACACCCACCGGAAAAATTTCCCAGGGACCGCATCATTTTAATGGCCATATCCCGCATTTTCTGATAAGCACTATCTGATAAGGTCAGGGCGGGAGCAATCGTTATGGAATCCCCGGTATGTACGCCCATTGGGTCCATATTCTCAATAGAGCAAATAATACAGACATTATTGTTTTTATCCCGAAGCAACTCGAGCTCAAATTCCTTCCACCCTAAAACGCCCTGATCAACCAATACTTCGTGAACCGGAGACATTTCAAGGGCATGTTGAAGGGCATCTTCTAACTTTTCTTTTTTACTTACTACTGAACCACCAGCCCCTCCTAAAGTATAAGAAGGCCTTAGGATGATAGGCAGGCCCATTTCTTGTGCTATTTCTTTCCCTTCCAGGAAAGAGTTCGCTATTTTGGATTTGGGAATCGGTATATCGATGGATTCCATTAATTTTCGAAACTCCTCCCGGTTCTCAGTTTTTTCTATGGCATCCATGTCAACCCCGATTACGCCTACATCAAACCGGTTCCAAAGATCCCGGTCAGTAGCTTCTTTACATAAATTCAAAGCCGTCTGACCCCCCACAGTAGGCATTACAGCGTCAATCTGTGGTTGTTCCTTCAATATGGTTTCCAGGGAATCTACCGTTAATGGGCGTAGGTAAACCTTATCAGCCGTCTTGGGATCAGTCATAATGGTAGCCGGATTGGAATTGATCAGAATGACTTCCAACCCTTTTTCCATGAGTACCCTGGAAGCTTGACTTCCTGAATAATCAAACTCACAGGCCTGACCTATGACAATGGGACCGCTACCAATAAGTAATATGGAATTGATGTGTGGTTCTTTAGGCATGGGGAGTTCAAAAATTTATGCAAATCTAAATGAAATTGGAGAATTCAATCAAAAATTGGTAGTGGTAAGTGCGCTCCCCGGGATTATTTTCGGCAGGGTGGTTTTCTATATCACGTATTTTAAAAAATTCCCGGCGGTTTAGGGTCTAACCTTTTTTGAAGGATTCGGTTAATCCTTTGATAAAGGATTTTAGGCTCCATGGTCCGCCAGTTTAAATCATCCAGGTCTCCTCCAAAATTTACGTAAAGATCGAGGTTATTATCCCGCATTTCCTGAAGCACATGCTCCCGGAAATTTATAGCAGCAATCCAGCCTTCCTCGACTTCCTGAAACCACTCATCGTAGTAGTCTTCTTCATGGGAATGGAAGTTTAAGATATTTTCCCCGATTAGGATGAATTTATTAATTCCCTGGCGCATTTGCCAATCCAAAACCTCCTTCTTAAGCATCATGATGTCATTGTTGATGCAATCATTCCATTCCCCTATAAATTCAATGATGACAAACCCGATCTGGTAGTCTGTAAATAAGATCTTCAGGTAAATGGTGGGTGAACCGATGTCATCCCACTGAGGATGAATACAATGGTTGTAAACCGCATGGGTAAAATACAATTCACTGTATTCTCTTTGATAAAAGGGAGAATGCTCATCGGATTCGGCCGTATATAAATCCCGCCACATGTAAAAAGGTTCTATGTCATGCATCGTTCTCCACTTTAATAAACGTTTTTGAAAGCCAATTAAACCTTATTTGATTCGAAATTTAACGAACCCATTTGGCTTTGTCAAACCCTGTAAAGGGTATTAAATAGTCATTTCAGGGTTTTTGTTTTAAAATCATAGTGCTCAATCACTTTCCTGACACTCCCGTACTCCAGTAATAACGATTTACTTTCCTGGTAGTTTAAATCAAACAACCCTTTTATCATTCTTGCTCCTCTATCAATGAGTTTTTCATTGGTCAACTGCATGTCCACCATTTTATTGTCTTTGACCCTTTCCATGCCGATCATTACCGAAGTACTAACCATATTCAGGATAAGTTTTTGGGCAGTTCCTGCTTTAAGGCGGGTACTCCCGGTAACAAATTCCGGCCCCACAACAACCTCAATGGGGAATTCAGCCACTTCGGCCACTGGGGTTTCCGGGTTACAAGTAATGCATGCGGTATTAATGCCCTCTTCCCTGCAATCCTTTAATCCACCGAGCACATAAGGGGTGCTGCCAGAAGCCGATAAACCTATGACTACATCTTTACCACTAATGGCATTGGCCCGTAAATCTTTCCAGGCCTGCCGGATGTCGTCTTCAGCAAATTCCTCTGCTTTCCGGATGGCTTTATCCCCTCCTGCTATCATGCCAATGACCCAATCATCATCTACACCAAAAGTGGGGGGACATTCAGATGCATCCAAAATGCCCAGGCGGCCACTTGTTCCTGAACCTATGTAGAACAACCTTCCCCCTTTTTGCATCTGGCTTACAATGCACTCAACCAGAGGCGTAATTTGGGGAATAACGCCTTTAACAGCCTCAGGGACTTTTTGATCCTCCCTGTTCATGGCATAAAGTAAATCCTCCGTGGACATTGTCTCCAGATTGCGATAATGAGAGCTTTGTTCTGTGGTTTTCTTAACCATGACCGTTAAACCCTTCTTTTCTGGTTAATTTTTCCCTGCTTTTCCTTTAAAAAGGCCAATGCCTTTTAAATTTGCTTCCCACAAAAATAAAAAACTTAAACCATGGCCGACTACAATACTATAAATTTTGATATCCGTAATAACGCTGCATTCATCACCTTAAACCGCCCTGATGTCTTCAATGCATTTAATGATGAGATGAGTTATGAATTCCAGAATGCTTTGAAGGAAAGTAAAAAGTCGGATGAAGTGCGGGCTTTGGTCATCAGTGGTGAGGGCAAAGCCTTTTGTTCCGGACAGGACTTAAAGGAAATTGCTGAACAAGAAAACCGTTCTCTTAGCGACTCCCTTAAAAAACGATACAATCCCATTATTAAAACCATCAGGGAAATGGAAAAACCGGTAATTGGGGCATTAAATGGTGTTGCTGCCGGAGCCGGCTGTTCCTTAGCCCTGGCATGCGACTACCTACTGGCCTCTGAAAAGGCAAAGTTGACGGAAATTTTCATCAATGTCGGTTTGGTTCTGGATTCCGGCTCTTCCTATTTTTTGCCCAGAATGGTAGGCCCCCAGAAAGCTTTCGAATGGGCCACAATGGCCAATAAAGTTTCTGCGGAGGAAGCAAAGCAATGGGGCATAGTCAATGAAGTGCTTTCCGAAAACGAGCTTAATAACCGGGTTAACGAGGTGGCTGACTATTATGGTCAGGCGCCCACTAAGGCCATAGGAATGATCAAGAAAATGCTTAATAAATCCACCTATTCCGACCTGGATACCATGTTGGATTATGAAATGTATTGCCAGGAAATTGCCGGCAGAAGTGAAGATTATGCAGAAGGGGTTCAGGCATTCAATGAAAAAAGAAACCCCCATTTTAAAGGGCAATAAAGCCTAAAAATGGATTGAATATTAAAACCGCAGATTTTACTTTTTGGGTGTTAAGCCCAATGCTTTGCCTTTTTCCAGCATGTAATGGTACGCCTCTTCGTAATTGTTGTCAATTTCATTGTTAAGGACGGCTTCCTTGATGGCGTCCTTTATCATTCCTACTTCCTTAGACGGTTTAATCCCAAACGTTTCCATTATTTCTTCCCCGCCAATGGGTGGTTGCCAATTGCGTATCCGGTCTTTTTCTTCTACAGCCTGGATTTTTTCCCATACCTCGTCAAATCGCTTTAGAAAGCGGGTAACCTTTTGCTGATTTTTTGATGTAATATCTGCCTTACAAAGGGTCAGCAGGTCATCGATGTCATTTCCCGCATCATAATTAAGCCTTCTTATGGCGGAATCTGTCACCTCTTCTGTCAGGGCAATGGGTCTTAAATGCAGCCTAACCAATTTCTGCACATACTTCATTTTTTCATTAAGGGGTAACCGAAGCCGTTTGAAAATTTTAGGGACCATCCTGGCGCCGGCTATTTCGTGCCCATGAAAAGTCCATCCATGGCCCGGTTCAAACTTTTTGGATTTTGGTTTGCCAATGTCATGAAGCAAGGCAGCCCAACGCAACCATTCGTCATCTGTCATCTCAGCCACATTATCCAAAACTTTTAAGGTATGGAAGAAATTATCCTTATGAGATTTATCCTGTACGGTTTCCACCCCGTGCATTTGCTCTAATTCGGGGAAAATTATGGCCAGAAGACCGGAATCATGGAGCAGTTCGAATCCCACGGAAGGCTTCTCAGCCAGGATAATTTTTTCCAGTTCTTCAGTAACCCGTTCTTGAGATACGATGGCTATCCGTTCTTTATTGGCTTTTATGGCTTCAAATGTGTCGGGATCAATCCGAAAACTGAGCTGGCAGGCAAAACGTATGGCCCTTATCATGCGTAAAGGATCATCATCAAAAGTACGATGGGGTTCAAGCGGCGTTCGAATGATACGGTTCTCCAAATCATTAACACCATTGAAATAATCTACCAATTCACCATATGAATGCTGGTGAACCCCAATAGCCAAGGCATTGATGGTTAAATCCCTTCTTCTGAGATCATCTCCAAGGGATCCCGCTTCTACAATGGGTTTCCTCGAATCCCGCCTGTAGGATTCTTGTCGGGCCCCTACAAATTCCACCTCATAATGTTTTGTCTTTATATTGGCAGTCATGAAGTTTTTAAATACAGCTAATCTGGAATCAGGACCCAACTTTTCGGCCACTTTTTCGGCAAAAGGGATACCATCTCCAACCACTACCACATCAATATCCTTTGAATTCTTACCCATTAAAAGGTCCCGAACAAAACCCCCTACCAGGTACACATCCTTCTCTTCTTGACCGGCAACCGATCCAATGGCCTGAACCACAGGTAATTCCATAATTTCCTCTATGGCATGGTAATTAAGGGCTATGGGGTTATTGGCTACTTCCATTCAGGGTCATTTTTCTCCAATGAAACAATACAATAAGATGGTTTGAATACCTTCCGGTATTAAAATTCACTTTTTCTTTTTCTTTGGTTTGGCGCCAGCGGGTTTTTTACCTTGTTGCTTCATTTCCTGCTGCTGTTTGGCCATACCCTCCAGGCGTTCCTGGAATTTGGATTTCTTAGCGGGTTTTTTCTTACGCTCTTCGATTTTTTCGCGGATTTTTTCCTCGTTGACAAATTGCTTGAATAAGAAAGTTTGAAGGAAGGAGAAAATATTGTAAAAAAAGTAGTAGCAACTTAACCCGGCTGAATAACCATTGAAAATAAACAAAATGAAAAATGGCATAATATAGGTCATGATCTTCATCTGTTGCCCCATCTGATCATTACTGGAAGGGGTCATTTTCTGATTATACCAGGAATAAAGCATGGTAGAGGAAGCCATTAATAAGGTAAAAAGACTTACGTGATCCCCATAAAAGGGAATAGAAAAATTTCCCGGGAAATTCCAAATGGAATCATAGGTGGATAGGTCATTGGCCCACAGAAATGGTTCCTGCCTTAATTCAATGGATGAGGGATAAAAATGGAACATGGCTATTAAAAAGGGAAGCTGTAGCAGCATTGGAAAGCAGCCGCCCATAGGATTGATACCGGCTTTCCGGTAAAGCTTCATCTGTTCCATCTGGGCTTTTTGCATGTCATTGCCGTGCTTCTCCTTAAGCTGGTCTATCTCCGGCTTTAAGGCACGCATTTTGGCCTGAGACATAAAAGATTTGTAAGTGAGCGGCGTAAGAGCCAATTTAATCAGGATGGTCAATAATATGATAATAATGCCATAATTGGGTATGAAATTATCCAGGAAATTAAATAAAGGAATGATGACAAATTTGTTAATCCAACTTATGATCCACCAACCCAGGGATAACTGCTCTTCCATCTGAAGGTTATAGCTTTTCAGGGTTTGGTAATGATTGGGTCCGATGTAAAATCGCATCCCAAATGATTCCTTCTGATTATGATCAAAAGGAATGATCAAGGAGGCTTCGTCCTCCTCAACGTAATCCATATTTTCCCCTTGGTTGGTTTTGACTAAGCCCCTATCAAAAACTTTATCCGCAATGATGGTTTGACTGAAAAACTGTTGTTTGAAAGAGACCCATTTCAAACTACTGGAGATATCTTTTTCAGAGCTACCCCTTTCCGACAACCAATCGACATCATCATTGGCATATTTAAAAATTACCCCGGAACGATTCCTCTCGCGGGACAAGTTTTTCTCCTGCTGATTCAAATTACATTGCCAATTGAGATCAATATAGCGGGTATTCCTCGGAATAATGCGATTAAAACCAACCAATTCCAGATCATAATCCAACATAAATTGGTTGCCATAAATGGTATATTCCTGACGCATATACTGGTTATCGCCCAATTTTAAAATCATGGCAACAGTGGCAGAGTCTTCACCTGTGACTTTTTTGGATTCCCCTTTGGCCTGAAAATAAAGGTCTTTTGTTTGGACTCTCCGGTTTTCATGGAAAAATTGGTAACTCAAATTGGAATTCGCAGAATCAATCAAAACAACCGGTTCCCGGTCAAACCGCTTATGGTCTTTTAATTCCGCATAATGGATGTTACCCCCTTTGGTATTCAGCTTGATTTTAAGCACATCATTTTCCAGGGTTATTATTTTTGATTCCCCTTTTGCATGAGTACCAAAAGGGGCCGGTAGATCCACGGAATCTTCATCCTTTTTTTTATCCTTATCTGTGACCGGTTTGTCCAGGTCTTTCGGGGCTTCATCTTTCTTTTCCGTTGGACCGGTATCAGGAGCTCTCCCTGGTTCTGAAGTCCTTTTTTCTTTTTTTTCCTTTTGGGGAGGTTGCCTTTCTTCTTTTTTCTTGGGTTCCGGTGAAAAATATATTAAATAAAACAGAAGAATTAAACCAATTAAAATGAAGCCAATCAAAGAGTTTCTGTCCATCGGTTGCCAGTTAAATTTGGTGCAAAATTAGGAAAAACCACGAGGCTTTTAAAAATCTTGAATAATGGGCATTTTAATTTTTTTGAAGCAGGCGTATAATCAATATGTTTTTAAATCGTTTTGGGCCGGATTGGGCTTTTATCCTTCCTAAGATCCTCTCGCGAAAGACGTTATCATAGATATTTGGCCAAAAAACCATAGCCTAACCACCATGGATTTAATTTACTGGAGTTTCTTAAAAATCATCCTCGGCTAATTGTATAATTTGCACTGGCAGGGATTCTGTAGACCAACAAGCTGCAATACTGCTTTTTTTCAGTATTTCAGGAAATTTCTTCTAAAAAATTAGATGTGCCAAAAGTTTCTTTATTCCATTGGTTGTTTCTTGCCCTGATAATCGAAGTACACCTGAGTAAACTGACCAGCCAAAACTACCACCAAAAGAAAATTTCCAGCCATCCTTGAATTTCGTCTAAATTTTTAGGAAACTCTGGTTAATTTAGTAGTGACCAAGCGCCAAATTCAATTTAATTTAAAACACACACCCATATCTACGAAAATAGCGCTAAAGAGGAAATGCATTTTTGTAAACTTAAAATGGCTATCCCTCCCTAATCGAAAGATTCCCTTTCTGAGATGTTTACTGAGCTTGAAAAATGCGGATTAAAGATACGAATCAAGTTGCCTTTCGGATTGCCAATTTGAAAGAGCAAGTTTTTTTGGGCTGTATGCGATTTGTAATTCCTAAATATTCCTGCCATCCCTATTTTTTAATATGGTCTGATTCAGTGACCTATAAAGAAAATCAGCCATAAGATTTAATTTTCTGGCTATTAATTTACTATATGCCATAAAGTCCAATCGGCAAGGGGCTCACTTGAAAAGAAGCTATATCCGGCTTCCTCGGAATAAGGATTTTAAAAATGGGCTTCAAAGGCCTTATCATCTCTAATTAATGCTCTTCTCAATTCATTTTCTTTTTTTTTATCAAACATTATTAATTTTATAGCTGAAAAAAAAATTGCTTATGAAACCAACAAACCTTTTACTTTCCGTAGTATTAATTTTATTTGTATCCTTCACCATTAAGGCCCCGGGAGGTTGGGACAGTGCTGAAAAAAGGGCTAAAATGCAAACCGAATACCTTAAAAACAAACTTTCACTTAATTCCGGTCAGGTCAAAACAGTGAAAAAAGCCAATTTAGAAGCAGAACAGAAAAAAAACCAGTACGTAGATGACAAGTTAGCCAGTCTTTCCCAAAAAGAACGTTCAGGAATGTCCGATGAAATAAATTCAAAGAAAAAAGCCATTGAAGCCGATCGGGATAAGAAGATCAAAGGGGTTTTGAACGACAAACAAAAAAGTCAATATAGTTCAGTGAAAGATGAAATGTTGGAAAAAACCAAACAAAAATTAGAGCAGGGTGACCCCCAGGGCGGGTTAGAATTGATGTATTAAACCATTCCTGCCATTTATTGATGCTTTTTAATCGGGGTGTGCGCTAATAGGCTATTCTTCAAGTTGACTTTAGGGCACACCTTCTTTCCTCTCCCTTTCTTTTATTTCTCATTTTACCCATTAGTCCTTATTTTGCAGTAACAAAATGTCAAAAAAACTATGTGTTTTCACTTAAAAAAGGTCATAATCATTAGTCTTTTGACCTTAATCACTTCTTTTGCATTTTCCGCAACAAATTCGGAACAGATTAAAAAATTGAAAAAAGATTTAAAAGAGGCGGAGGCCGATACAAACAAAGTTAAATTATTAAATAAAATAGGCCTGGAGTACCGCCTTATCAATCCTGATTCCGGCTTAAAATACCTAAATCAGGGTTTAAGCCTTCTTGAAAAAGTTTACTATCCGTTGGGTAAGGCAAAAACGCTTAAAAACAAGGCGATTTTGCTGTATTTTAAAAATGATTATCCGGAAGCTTTGGATCATTACCTGAAATCCTTGAATGTGTTCAAGGATTTATCCAAAAAAGAGGAAATAGCCAAAATAAAAACGAACATTGGTTCCTTATATCTGAGGCAAGGCATTTATGATGATGCTTTATCCAAGTACCTCGAAGCGTTAAAAATAATAGAAGAATTGGACAATGAAAAGTTGTTATCAAAAAGTTATAACAACATAGGAATGGTATATACCAACCAACGTAAACCCAATTACAAAAAGGCCATGGAATATTATAAAAAAAGTTTGACCATTAAGCGCAAATTACAGGATAGCAATGGAATAGCTACTGTTTATAATAATTTGGGTAATATTTTTTACAACCAGGGAAAAGCCTATAAAAAAGGGGAATTGAATAATGAAGAGTCACTTATTCCCACTTTCGA
>CAZJWK010000049.1:15184-19312 GCA_964549595.1 uncultured Sphingobacteriales bacterium
CATGCCCATGAAGGTACTTTAGATGTCAACAAACATTTTCATAAAGCGCGTCATTATTATGAACAATCCAAAGCTCATTGCCTTGAACAAAACAAACCCTGTAAAGCAAGAGCCTATTTAAACATTGGTTTAATCCTTATAGAAAAAAAAGCATTGGATAAGGCATTAAATTACATCAACAAAGCCTTAAGGATTAATCATGCGGTTAAAAATAAAACCGGGGAAATTCATTGCTTAATGGGAAAAGGGGAAATACTCAAAAAACAAGGAAGCCTTGATTCAGCCATTAATAAATTTCAGGGAGCCAAAATGCTGGCCAATGAAATTGGGAATAAGAAAGCATTAAAAAACGCTTATAATGAGTTGGCGAACCTTTATGAACAAAAGGGAACCTATGAAAAGGCTTACCACAACCTTAAACAAGAAAAAGCCTTAAAAGATACTTTGTTTAACGCGGAAAAAGCCAAGCAAATTCAAAACCTTAAAATAAAAGAGAAAAAGCGTAAAGCCCGCAAAAGGGAGAGAATTGAAGCGAAAAAAGAACAAAGACAACATAGGATCCAGTATTCAGGGATATTTATTTCCTTAATTTTCCTTTTTGCTTTTTTATTCCTTTCCGGTAATTTTACTCTTCCTTACAAATTTGCAGAGGGTTTCATCTTTTTCAATTTCATCCTGCTTTTTGAATTTATTTTAGTGATTTTAGATCCTTATATAGATCATTATTCAGGTGGACAACCATTGATAAAATTGTTGGCAAATGCCGTTTTAGCCTTATTTATATTTCCTGCCCACAGTTTTTTTGAGGATAAACTCAAACGAAAAGTAGTTCCTGGTTTTATCAATTACCAGGAAAGTCAAAAAGGCATTTGAACGGCCAACATCATCCTTTGGCCCTGATTCTGGGTCCTCCAAATTTATTCAAAAGGCAATCATTTCCCTAAAAAGCCTTTAGCACTGATTTTTAAAAGTTTTTCCTCCGGAAATCCGTGAAAAGGGATGCTCATAAAAGTATATTCCGGTAAAGGTTGACGCCTTCTTTTAAATCCACCCAATTATTTCTACATTTACGAAATTTGGCGAAGTATTAAGCTTAAATAAGATCAAAAATTAAGGTATGTATTTTAATTTACTCAGAAATTTAGCAAGAGGGCTAATAGTAACTTTTCTGTTGCTGGTCTCATTAGTTAGTGATGCAAACGGGAGTAAGACGGATAGCCTGGTTGAAAAGCTGGAAAAAACAGAAGTAGATACCCTGAAGGTTGATTTATACAATCAATTAGCCTGGGCTTTGAAATTTTCCCAGCCGGATTCAGCCTTAAGTTATTGTGATAAAGCTTTATCCCTGACCGAAAAAATCTATTATCCCAAAGGAAAAGCACTGGCCCAAAAAAATAAAGGGGTTGTGCATTATTTGCAAGGGAATTACCCGGAGGCCCTGAAATCTTATTTGGAGGCACTTGATAAATACAAAGATTTAAACAATAAACAAAAAATTGGCAGTTTGTATGTAAATATAGGTAGCATTTATTTGTCAAAAGGAGTATATGATGATGCGCTTGAGAATTATTTTAAAGCATTGCCAATATTTGAAAAAAGGGATAAAAAGAATTATTTAGCCAAGGTGTACAACAACATCGGAAGGGTATATAACCAAAGAAATAATTTCGATAAAGCTCATGAGTATTATAAGAAAAGTTTAACCATCAAGAAAAAGCTTGACAATAAGAGTGGTATGGCTACCACTTACAACAACATTGCTAACATTTTCTATTCACGAAGTAAGAATACCAAAGATTCTGTCAAACAAAAAGAATATTTGCAAAAAGCCCTCAAGTATTATCAACAGTCATTTAAAATCAATGAAAACCTTGGTAATAAGCGTGGTAAGGCCAGAACCCTTAGGAATATTGGGTTAATTTACACCAACAAAGGCCTGCTGGATTCAGCAAACAAGGCTCACTCACGGGCGCTTAAACTGAATAAAGAAATAGATAATAAAAAAGGGCAGATTTATTCATTGTTAGGTTTAGGGGAAATATTGCAAAAGCAAGACAGGAAATTAGAAGCGATTAAAAGATTCAAAAATGCCGCTAAAATTGCCAAGGAAATTGGGTCTAATACCGAGCTAAAAAATGCCTACCAGGGCTTATCTAACGCTTTTGAAGAAACCAATCAACATGAAAAGGCTTATGCTTACCTCAGAAAAACCACGAAATTAAAGGATTCCCTTTTTAACCAGGAACGTGCAGAACAAATACAAAGGCTTGAATTGAAAGAAAAGAAACGGAAAGCCCGCAGGCAGGCCAGGTTAGAAGCCAAACGTGAAAAAAGGAGGCATCGGCTACAATATTCAGGGATTTTCATCGGATTGGTTTTCTTATTTGTGTTTGTTTTTCTCTCTGGTAAATTCACCCTTCCTTATAAATTTGCGGAAGGTTTTATCTTCTTCAATTTTATTCTGCTTTTTGAATTCATTTTGGTGATTTTAGATCCCTACATAGACCATTATTCAGGTGAACAACCATTAATAAAATTATTGGTAAATGGTTTATTGGCTTTAATAATATTCCCGTTGCACGCATTTTTTGAAGAAAAATTAAAACGGAGGGTTGTGCCGGGTTTTGTTCATTATAAGGATACCCAAAAACAACAACTTTAGTGATGAAAGGGCTTAAGCAAAATTTTGGTAAAAATTGGATTGGCGGTAATAAGGGCTGGTTCCGAAAATACCTGGATTACCGGTTTGATAAACCCATCACACAACCTCTATCCGAGCTTGAATTAGCACCGGAAACCATGAATGAACTCCATCCGGACAAAGAGCTTTACTATTTGCTTCAACCAACTGGTCTCCTATACGGTTTTCCTTTTCATTATCCATTCAGTGACCTCAAAGGGGAGGCAATTTTCCCTAACATTAATTACCGCCAATTGGTAAAAATCGTTTTCACAGAAAGTTTACTGGGAATATTAGTAGCTGATTTGGAAAGGCTTTTACCCAACGGACTGGAAAAAGCACTAAGATTTCCCTGTGCCCTCAATCAAGCTTTAACTTATTTTCTAAAGATTCCAGATAATGAAAAGTCCATTAACGAACAATTACCCAAAAACATTAATTGGGTGACCAAATGGGAAAAATGGACCGACCAAAAACTTAAGCAAAAAAATAAATGGGTTGGTATTTCCTATGGTTTACCCAATTGCCTTTTATTCCTTGAAATGATTCTGTGTGTTGAAGATCAGAGGAGAAAACTAAATTTGGGTGCACAAGATTTAAATACCGAATATTTATACCTTGACCTATTTAAGATCATCCATAACGCCATTTTAATGGATGGAAAAATAGCTGATCAAGAGGAAGTTTTATTGGAACAATTCATTGCCTCTGCTCCCCTTACCAGTAGGACGAAAAAGTACATGAAAAATTTAATCCGAACCCATTCAGAACCAGAGGAAATGGAAGCTAAATCTACTTATCCATGGTTAGTCAGGCGTTTTTACCAGGAAATCGCTACCTTATTCACGATGGCTGACCGGGAGCTGGACAAGAACGAAGAAAATTTCTTAAAAACATTAGGCAATACATTGAGCCTGCAACCCAAAGAAGTCGAGGAAAGTATCCTGGCCCTGGAAGTTTTTATTACCCATAACGAAAAACATTTTACCTATGTAACAGCCAAGAATTCCCTGAAAGGAATGAGGAAAGATATCCAGGAAAAGGCTAAACGGGCTGCAAACCGCAACAAAGAAAGTTTGTATCAAGAAATCCGTGAGAGTCAAGAACTTTATCAATTACTCATTAAAGCACGAACTATTGAATTAACACCGGATGAAAAGGAAAAAGTGCGTTCCCAGTTGATGGATATCCTGAAAACCATTCCGGTTTTCGTCATCATTAGTTTACCAGGCACTTTCATGACACTGCCTTTTTTGATCAGCATATTGCCTAACCAGTATTTTCCCACAGCTTTTCAAAAGCTCAAAGAGGAAAGCCTAAAAGAAAGGGAAGAAAAGAACGATAATGGTAATCAAAATCAGAACTCCGGTCAAAGCTAAGGGGTTGGATTTTGGGTTAAAAACTCAGAATAAAATATTTCATAAATTGAAATTCTGATAATCAGATAA
>CAZJWK010000050.1:0-18498 GCA_964549595.1 uncultured Sphingobacteriales bacterium
CCATTTATATTTATGGAGAATTCCAAAATTTTTTGAAATATTTTGGGATTCAAAATTTATGCTCTTTTATCCAATTTTATTGGCTGGGGGACTGGTATTTTTCCAGAAAAAAAGCTTTAAAGAGGTGCCAAAATTTTTATTATTTTGGTTAATATCAGGGTTTATTGGAGTAAATGCTTCAGGTGACTATTACGGTCATCATTTAATACAGCTCATACCCCCGATCTCGGTACTTTCTGGAATGATTATTTTCTATTATGCGGAGATGTTTAAACTAAATTTTATTTGGGTAATTTTTGTGGTTATAGTCTTATTTATGCCATTTCGCTTATTAACAATAAGAAGTATTTCTATTTTAGGTTCCGAACAACCTTTACATAAAGCTTTAATTTCCCATGCTATGGGTAAAAGCAGTTTTAAAAAAGCTGGTTTATGGGTCAACCAAAAAACGGAAAAAGATGATTTTGTTTACAGTATTGGTTATTCAGCCACAATAAGTTTAGCCTATTCCAAAAGGGTTTCACCCTCAAAATATTTTAATGGGTCTATGTACATTAACTCTGAAAGAATTGAGGAAAAAGTTATTCAGGATTTGAAAAATACTCCCCCAAAGTTTGTTTTTGTTAGACAAAATGAAGCTAAACAAAACAAAATCCTTAAGTTTATTAATAAAAATTATTGCCTGGTTAAAAAATATCCAAATAATTTAACTATCCTGAGCAAAATAAATGACTCTCTAAAATAGCCTTTAAGATTTTTATAATAATATAGTTGTTTGCTTATTTATAGCTGGGCTTTTAAACAGCTACTTAACCTGAATGAACCTCTGCCCTTGGTGATTATTCAAAAACCTTTTAACAGAAGGATGAAAATGATAGGCATCGGATTTCTCCATTGGCAAATCGGGAATTTCAAGGTAAACCTCACCATTGAATTGTCTCAACCGCTTTAAAAACTCATTCATGGGCTCTGCTTTTTCCGGAGAATCAAGGCTCTTGCCGGGTTCAGTAACGAAGCCATTTAAGTTTTTATAAAGCAAGTGCCCACTACCAAATGCAACGAGAGTAGGCTCTTCTATGAAATCATACTTGGCCTCAACTTTCTTATTTACCTGTCCGTAATTCAAAAAGGTCTTGGCCTCGTAATGTTTATTGTAGAAGTGTTTAATTGGAGCATTGATTAGAAAAGAACCTAACCCGAATAAGCCCAAATATAGGCCTAAACCATAAACCATGTGACTGCCCTTTTGTAATATCCAATTAATACCCGCCATTAAAAGTAACAAACTGCCCGGCGCCAACAGCCGAAAATTAAAAGGATCAAAAGCCAATGTAAAACGGATTATGATAATCGTTATTAAGTAAACCAAGCCAGTAAGCAGGAAAAAAGGCCAAACCGTAGCTTTATCACCAGATTTCAGATCATCAAATTGTTTATAATGGGAATGGGCTAACCGGTAAATAACAATCCCTAATACAATTTGTAGCACCAGGAACCCCAATACAATACTAAGCCAGCTAAATTTCCGGGTAACCGGGAAAGCAAATTCTTTCAGCAATGCTTCAATCAAATCAGCAAAAAGGGGAAAAAAACCATTCACATTAGCCACCCTCGATGTGCCGGTCAAGTATCCCACTTCCCAAAAATTATTCAGGAGATAGCCAAGGCAAACCAAGAGGGTTAAGGAGGTGAATAAAATGAACCTTGTATCCCATTTTTTTTCAAAAATCCCTTTCCAAATAAAAAAACCTCCTAATATGAAAAATACAAAGCCTCCAACGTACCGGCTTAAAAATAGCCACAAAACAGAAAGGCAGAGTAAAACCAGCCATTTTTGTTTTCCGCTTTGGTAATACTCAAAAAACGTAAATACAAATGAGCATAATCCCAGTAAAAAAGGGACCTCGGACCAGGTATGGCTAAAAATCTCCAAAAAAGAAGCACCTAAAAGAGTAAAACCATAAACCCATGAGGAGGAACCAAACCATTTGTAGAACATGAACAGGAGCCCTATTCCCATTATGCATGAAAAAATTTTAGAAGCCCAGAAAACTCCTAAACCGGGAATCAAGGCTAACAAAGCAATCAAAAGCGGATAACCCACCGGCCAGGAAGCAAAGAACTGAGTATTATCATCTAATGCCAGATTTAACCTTGTATCAAAACCTTCCCCTTCCACGAGGCTTTTAGCCAATCGCAAATAATTGAAAGAATCAGGGGTCGTGTATCCATCCGGATAAAACCAGGCATTAGTCAAAATAGTAACAGCCAATAACAAAAAAACAATAAAAAGCACTGCCATTGGTTTGTTTTGGCAGTATTCAGATATCCTTAAAATGGAGTACCATTTTTTACCCTTATAATAATTCATTTACCATTTTTTAACCCTTTTATGACTGCTTAATGACTTCGAAATATGTTGATTCACCTTCCGAAATGCTTATAAAGTAGGGTATAACCCGGACTTCACTTTTACCATGAATCAAAGCTATGATAAACATTTTGACTTTTAATCACCACTTTCGTACCAATTCAAAATAATCTAATTCTTCTAAAGGCCCGGTGGTGTATAAATTAATATCAGAACTTATCCAAGAATTCAAAGCCTAATAATAGAACTCGTATAGTACCAGTGCACTAAATTTTCTGAAAGGTTAAAATTTATTTATTAATCCTTCTGAAACTTTTATAAAATGGTTGAAAAAAACTTAATTTAACACCACCCCGTTCTCGTCAATTATCGAATCCTCTTGGTATTGTGTTTCCGAATTTATTTTCCAAAGGTCGTGATTGGTAGAATTAATTAAATTATTTGCTGCCAAAATACCCATTAAAATGCTATGATCCTGGTTCGTATAATTGAATGCGCCATACCTTCCGATGGCTTGTAAACCGGATATCTGATCCAAATAATTTTTCACTACATCCAGGGAGTTTCTATATCCTTTCTCGTAAACTGGATAACAACGGGGAATGTGGTAAACATAACCATCAGTAATCCTTGAATTCCCTACTAAACCAGTTGCTCTTAATTCTTCACATGCCAATCCTATTAACTCCTTTTCTGGTTTTCGCCAAAATGGGTCTTCAAAACTGCACCAATATTCCAATGCCAAAATAGTGGATTCTTCGTTTCCATAAAGCGCGCTTGACCAATTACGAAAATTAGTAATCCGGCCAACCTTTAAATCTTCGGAATGAATGTAAAGCCAATTATCAGGAAAAAGGTCCGGTTGATCCACTTTTAAATAAACCAAAATGGTATTTCTGAATTTCAATTTTCCTACCGCCTTGTTCACCTCATCGGGTATATTTGGCAGACTTCTTACCAGAAGGGTTATTGGCATGGACGAGACAACCGCATCATAGTGATAGTTGTCCCCATTTTTTAAGGTTAACCCTTTGACTTTTTTCCCGCTATCATCTGCAGAAATCCCATAGATGGGTGTTTCCAGATAAATTTTATTGCCCTTTTCCCTGACAAAGTTGGCCATTCTCTGGTAAATCATGCCTGTCCCGTAAAGAGGATAGGCAAAGCGATCAATCAGCGTCTTATGTTGGGTCTCTTTCCGGCTAAATGCATTTTTCAAAGCTTCCCATAGATTCAGGTTTTTAATGCGTTGAACGGCAAAATCTTTATCCAGTTGATCGCATGACAAACCCCATAGTTTCTCACTATAGGTCTTAAAAAAATGCCTATAGAGCCGTTTTCCAAAATTTTGTATTGCCCACTCTTCAAAGTTTTCCGGCTTCTTTTTATTAACCTTTACTTTTTCCATTAAATAACTTGCAATCGAAAGCAAAGCTTCCTTGGGTCCAAGCTTTTTTAAAGCCTCAAAGGGTTTCAACGGATATTGAAAAAATTGTCCTTTGTAATATATCCTGGTGAGCCGGTTTATCATGGTGTAATCATTACCGGCAACTTCCAGCCAGAGGCGGTTTACCTTAGCATCCTTGCTAAAAAACCGATGCGGACCAATATCCACTGTCTGTTCCCACAATTCAATAGATTTTGCCATACCGCCCACATTACCCGAAGCTTCATACACTTCTACATTTATTCCGGCTTTCGTTAACTGGTAAGCCGCTGTTAAACCGGCCGGTCCTGCCCCTATAACCGCAATTTTCATTGAACAATAACTTCTCTGAATTTGGTTAAAAGGTTACTTCTCCAATTTTTATTTTATTTGCTTCGCTAAATTCGTAAAAATCGGCTGGAATGCAACATCCTTTGAGATACGAAATTACCACCAAGGTAAGTACTTTTCTGATCTTTCTGGGCCTCTTAATCTTTAGCATTTCAAACCTTCAGGCTAAAGGGTCCGATAACCCAATTAGTATCAAACCTGTTAAAAGCGAGGATTTAACTCAGCTCAAGGATAACCAATACGAAAGGGTAAGTTTTCAATCTTTTGATGCCACCTATTTTGGTAATCAAACCAGTCAATTCTTGCTGGATTTTAGCACGCTGGATAAACAGCGCTACCAGGCTGATAGCTTCCGGATTATGATCAACCGGAATCCTTTTTATGTCCAAAAACTTGAACCGTTGCTTATTGAAGGTTTGCCCTTCGGCACAACCACCATTGAAGTACAGGAACGGGTAAGGGTCAATCCCGATTCCACCACCATGAAAAGCCACGGAGAGATCGAATTTAAATACCTGAAAAACAAACCCCTATTCACCAATGATGCGGTTGTCTTAGGCATATTGATAGGCTTGTTAGCCCTCATTTTCATTACAGCCACCAGCTCTTTGCCTGTTTTTAAAAGGTTTTATACTTATGTTCCTCCCTTACTCCTTTGCTATTTCCTGCCTTCTGTCTTTACTGTAACCAATGTTTTTCATCCGGAAACATCCAGTTTGTACCATATTGCTTCACGCTTTTTGCTTCCGGCAAGCTTGGTATTGCTAACCCTAAGTATTGATCTGCCTGGTGTTAAACGTTTGGGATTTAAATCCGTTATCATGTTTGTGACGGGTACTGTAGGAATCGTGATTGGCGGACCCCTTGCTGTACTAATTGTCGGGACCTTTGCCCCGGAGATTGTTGGCGGTGAAGGTCCTGAAGCTGTCTGGAGGGGTTTAACCACTGTTGCAGGAACGTGGATAGGTGGCGGAGCAAACCAAACCGCCATGTATGAAATCTGGGACCCCGGTGATCAATTATTTTCAGCAGTTATTGCCGTAGATGTGATCGTTGCTAATATCTGGATGGCAGTCTTACTCTATGGAGCGGGAGTTTATAAATGGGTGGACAAATTATTCAAAGCAGATGCATCAGCCATTGAGGAAGTAAAGCAGCGCATTGAGAATTACAACCTTAGTGTAGCCCGCATTCCTTCTTTCCCCGATATCATGAATTTGTTGGCCGTAGGCCTGGGTATGACCGCAGTCGGTCATTTAATCGCTGATTTCATAGCCCCCTGGATTGAGGAAAATGCAGAATTCCTTAAGGCCTTTAACCTAACTTCCAAATTTTTCTGGATTATGGTTGTTGTTACCACCGCCGGCCTGCTACTCTCATTCACAAAAGCCCGCAGGTTGGAAGGAGTCGGTGCTTCCAAGCTGGGCAGTGCTTTCCTGTATATCCTTGTTGCGACTATTGGCATGAAAATGAACATCCTGGCCATCTTTGACAACCCTGGTTTGTTTTTGGTTGGCGGTATATGGATGTTAATCCATGTGGTGCTTTTATTGAGCGTAGGAAAATTTATAAAGGCTCCTTTCTTCTTTACGGCTGTCGGTAGTCAGGCCAATGTGGGTGGTGCAGCCTCGGCTCCTATTGTAGCCTCCGCTTTTCATCCTTCGTTGGCACCTGTAGGGGTATTATTAGCGGTTCTTGGCTATGCACTCGGAACTTATGCTGCCTACTTCTGTGGGGTCATGCTTAAGGTTGTTGGTTCATAAGAATTTAGCCTGGGAAGGAGAATGAATGTTTATTAGGTCGCCAAACTTTTGGGATATTATACCAATAAAATAACAAGCCCTCATTCGTTCTTAACAGACAACTAAGCTTTTGCGGCTTTAATAAAAGCTTTAAAAATCATCCGCTGATACTTTAAATATGGCAAATATTCCGGATGCCATTGTACTCCCAACAGAAAATTTTCACCCGCTTTTTCCACACTTTGTATTAATCCGTTCTCATCGGTAGCTATAATACGTATCCCATCCCCTAATTGGTCAACCCCTTGGTTGTGCAGGCTATTGATACGGCATTTGTTCACATTCAGGATTTTATTCAAAACTGAGGACTTCAGGATAGAAATTTTTTTCCTGGGAAAAACTGACTTTTTGTTCTTCACCTCCTTGCCCAGGCTATTAATATCATGATACAAGGTCCCACCTAAATGTACGTTAATCAGTTGCATTCCCCTGCAAACACCAAATACGGGTTTATTTTGATAAATAGCTTTTTTTAACAAAGAAAACTCCATTTCATCCCGCTTAACGTTTACTTCAATAGCACCTACACCAAAAATTTCTTTATAAAGTTGAATAAAAGGATAAAATATCAATTTAAGGGGGTTAAAACTTTTCCTGGCTTTTTTATAAGAAGCATTTGTTCTTTCCCGTCCATAACGTTCCGGATTGATATCGGCCCCACCTGTTAATAATAAGGCATCGAAATCTTCTATTTCTCTGTTCTTAAGATCTGGAATAACATGGAAGGGTCGCGCATTAAACCACCAAAGAATGATCTTAAAAAACCACCAATTGCCTTTCCCTCTTTTGCCTGGCCCTGTTACGGCTATTTTTGGTTTTGGTCGATTCTTTTTACCCATCGGTTAATTTTTGAAAGCCAATCCTGCTTGGAATAAAAGGGATCATTTAAATATTCTAAATAAGCACTACCCAAATCTTCAATCGCTTCCTTATTTTCCGCCAATTTCTCAACCAATACCCAATTATTCCATTCTTTAATAATACTCCAGGATTTTAAACTAACCTTGCTGTTCGGTAAACGATAATGGAATGTTGGTCTGCCCTTTATTAGTTCATTCTCCAAAGTATTCATAACCCTTTTTTCATCCAGGAAAGTCATTAACGGTAATAAATCAAGGGCGCGGTTCCGGGTAGGATTATAATAAAGGTAATCATCTATAAAATCATCTTGCGAAGGTTGATAAGCGGGGTCTAAGATTTTACGTGTATACTTTTTTGAAAAGGCATTCACATAAGGGGTTATTTGCCTTGTAAAATCAACCTCTAATGCTTGTTTTAACCAGTAGTAAAATATCAAAAACGCCCTTAAATAATCAAGAATTTCTTTGGTATCCAATGAGGGTACGTCCGGATTTAACTGAAGCCCGAAAGCATAAATTATGGAATCTTCGGTACCCTTAGCACCGGCTTCCCTAAGGGCATTCTTTAAATCCTCGATTTGTTTCAATTCTTCGAAATATATAGGTGGTGTGGCCACTTCGTAAGGTACGACCGACTCAGCCACTTCTTTTAACAATTTATCAATGGCATCCCTGAATTTGTAATCATCCTCCATGGTAATTCCCAGATTTTCAAGGTAACCTTGTATTACCATTTCTTTCAGCAGAAGCGCATCGATTTCCATGATAAATGGACCGCCTAAGCTCGTATTGTGAAGAAAATAATGGTAAGGATTCTTCTTTTCTAAATCGCCGTTGAAATGTTGGTAGAGAATATCCGCAATATCATCCAATTCAAGGCCTGTAAACTCTAATTCAACACCTACTTTTCGCTTATTTCCTGAGTAATTGAATTGCTTTGGCGGGAAATTAAGTTTGGGGACTTCTTCGGTTTCCATTTTTTCCATGTTCTTCAATGCCGCTATTCCTTCTACACAAAATAAGGGTAGGTTATTTTTACCAACAAAAATTCCGTAGATAAAATTTGAACGCGAGGACAAAAAGGGAGTTCATGCTCCCGAACATTAAGTTAAGGTTTCCCTTAAATTATGGAAGGCTTTAACCTTAATTCAGGTAAGCAATTTATTTACTAAAGCCTTTACTATCATTTAATTGGTAAGCTATAGACCCTTTATGAAACAAATCTTTCTCTTCACCAGACCCTTCCTTAACAACCTTCCCGTTAATGAGTAACTTTAATTGTAATTTATTCACGGCATTTTTTCGTGAAAGGGCTTCAAGAACCAATTTTTGCTTCTCTTTGGTTTGAAAAGAAAATTCAAATTTCTCACCGCCGCAGAAAGATTTGGATTCGCCATCTATATGGAATTTGCCATTCCCTATTGAACCATCGGCTTTTACTTGATAAGTGACCTTTACAGGCTCATCTAAATCGCCTTTTATGGACTTTTCGTTTTGAGTCGTTTTTTTGTTTTGCTTAGGTTGGGTATCATGAATAGATGACGTCTGCCCTTCATCCTTTGAGCAACCGACCATCATAATACCGGCCAACAAAATAGCCATGTACCTCATAAATGTCAGTTTTCGTAGTTTTATTTCCCTAATAATGGGTAGCATCTCTCCCTAAAAAGTATACTACCGATTATTACTGAAGCAAAACTAATTTATGAAGTACCCTGGCCGACCAATTTTTCGATGAGGTTAATTTGTATTTCGTTTAATTTCGATCGGATAAAGGTTAACAATTCAAACCCCTTTTTGGCTTTTTTATCCGGATTGGATTAACTATGACTTAAAAGGCTAAACCCAAAAGTTAGGAGGCAAACTGGTTAGTTCCTTGTAAAAACTAATTCCTGATCAGTAGATAGCGCTTCATTAAACCGGTACCCCGCTTTATCAAATCCTTTTAATGCTTCAGGGGTTTTTATCCGGTTCTTAATGATATAATCCGTCATGAGTCCTCTGGCCTTTTTCGCATAAATGGCAATAGTTTTGTAATGACCGTTTTTATTTTCCTTGAAAACCGGAGTTATCAATTCACCCGTTAATTTATCAGCTTGAATAGCCTTAAAATACTCGTTAGATGCCAGATTAATTATATAAGGATGTTCATGATGTTCAAGGTCATCATTAATGAGATCAGTGATTTTGCCATTCCAGAATTCGTACAGGTTTTCGCCTTTAGGGTTTGCCAATTTAGTGCCCATTTCCAATCGGTAAGGCTGAATAAGGTCCAAAGGCCTTAATAAACCATATAATCCTGATAAAATCCGAACCTCGTCCTGTGCAAAATCAAAATCCTCATCATTATATTGATTAATGGCGATTCCATCATATACATCTCCTCTAAATGCCAATAAGGCCTGACGGGCATTTTCTTTGGTAAAAGGGGTCGAGAATTGCTGGTAACGGTCAAAATTTAACCTGGCCAACTTTTCATTGACATTCATCAATTCGCCAATGCCTTCCGGGCTGTATTGGCGAAGTTGTTCCACAAGCTGTTCAGAATCCTTTAATAAACGGGGCTGGGTGGCTTTTTCTAATCTGATATCATCTGAAAACTCCATGGTTTTGGAGGGGGAAAGCAGGACAAGCATATTACTTTATTTTTTATTTAAAAATTGCGATTTAGCCAATCAATTCACCGGACAAAATTTAAATGATTGAAATCTTTTACAAACCCTTATAATTATCTTTGTGATCGACTAAAATGGAACAGTTATGAGCACCCAATGGTTTATTGGCACTTCTGGATGGTCCTACAAAAATTGGGACAAAAAATTTTATCCCCCGGACCTAAAGGCTGAAAACAAAATTGCTCATTACAGCAAACATTTCAATGCTACTGAAGTCAATGCATCCTTTTACCAGAATCTGGATCCTGAAACTTACCAAAATTGGCGACAACTAGTACCAGCGGATTTTTCTTTTACCGTAAAGCTAAACCGCTACATGACCCAAATGAAAAAATTAAAGGTAGATGACCAAACCAAAGAACGATTGGACCAATTTTTTGAAGGGGTTAAAAATTTAGGCGATAAACTTGGTTGCATTTTAATTCAACTACCACCATCCTTAAAAAAAGACCCGGAAAAATTGGGAAATTTTATGGAAGTCCTTCCCGGGGAATACCAGTATGCTTTGGAATTCAGAAACAATTCCTGGTTCGATAAGGAAACAGAAAATTTGCTAAAAAGCTTTAATGCCGCATTTGTAATCTCTGATTCACCGAAGTGGCCCTGTCACATAACAACCACTGCTGATTTCATTTATGTCCGCTTTCACGGGAAAGAGAAATTATTCATTTCCCAATACAAAGAAGAAGACCTCGAATCCTGGGCAAAAACGCTTTATCAATTCAAGGAAAGTAATAAAACAGGTTACTGCTTTTTCAATAATACCGACCATGGCTACGCCATTGGTAATGCCAAAAAAATCCGTGAATTACTTGAAAAAGGCTAATCAAAATTTTCTTAACACCGAATCGATCCCTAAATGGGTGTTTGATCAAAGTGTTACACCGGTATTTTACCTTTGAACTGGGACAATAATTCGTTTGAAGCGCATAAAATGCCCTGCAATTGGAAACTAAAAACATATGCTCCATTATGGAAATGACCAATCTTAAAGCCATCTCCCCGATTGACGGCAGGTATTTAGAAAAAGTAACAGAATTTAGTGCCTATTTTTCTGAGTTCGGCTTAATCAAGTTTCGTTTAAAGGTAGAAATTGAATACTTCATTGCCCTAAGTAAAACCCTGAATGACCTGACTGATTTTCCGGAACATGAATTTAAAACACTCCGCAATATTTATGAAAGTTTTGATCCTGAAGAGGCAGAAAAGGTCAAAGCCTTAGAAAAGGTGACTAACCATGACGTCAAAGCCCTCGAATATTACATAAAGGAAAAATTTGACGAAAAAGGATTGAGTCATTATCGGGAATTCATACACTTTGGCTTAACCTCCCAGGACATCAACAACACCGCTCTACCCTTGGCCCTAAAGGAAGGGTTGGAAAATCATTTTCTACCATTTTTAAAGAATTCAGTCATTGGAAAGCTAAAAAATCTTGCTGATGAATGGAAGGCCATTCCAATGCTTGGTCATACTCATGGCCAACCAGCCACTCCTACTCGATTAGGGAAAGAGGTGCAGGTCTTTGTAGAACGATTGGAAAAACAAACGGCCACACTTGAACAAATTCCTTTGGAATGCAAATTTGGTGGTGCTACCGGTAACTTCAATGCCCATTTTGTGGCTTATCCGGAAATTGACTGGCCGGCGTTTGGAGACTGGTTTACTAAACATTGCCTGGGTCTTGAAAGACAACAATTTACTACACAAATTGAGCATTACGATAACCTGGCTAATATTTTTGACAACCTGAAGCGTATCAATACCATACTCACAGACCTTTCCAGGGACTTTTGGAACTATATTTCAATGAATTACTTTAGTCAAAAATTAAATGACAATGAAGTTGGATCGTCTGTCATGCCCCATAAAATAAATCCCATTGATTTTGAAAATGCAGAGGGTAACCTGGGGCTGGCCAATTCCTTTTTTAACCACTTAAGCGAAAAGCTACCGATTTCCCGTATGCAGAGAGATCTGACAGATTCAACCGTTACCCGTAATATAGGATTGCCACTTTCTTATTCTTTATTAGCCCTTAAAT
This sequence comes from uncultured Sphingobacteriales bacterium, assembly GCA_964549595.1. GTDB lineage: Bacteria > Bacteroidota > Bacteroidia > CAILMK01 > CAYYUA01 > CAZQQN01. The sequence continues at coordinate 11,530 of CAZJWK010000050.1, forward strand.
CATTAAGCAAAGGGTTAAATAAAATTAAACCAAACCGGCAAAAGTTGGAAAGTGACCTCGAGGAGAATTGGGAAATCCTTGCGGAGCCTATACAAACGGTCCTTAGAAAAGAGGGTTATAAAAATCCTTATGAAACTTTGAAAACCTTAACCAGAAAGGATGACAAGATCACAAAGGAAGAAATCTATCAATTCGTAGATACTTTGTCTATTTCTAATGAGGCTAAAGGAAGGTTAAAACAGCTTACACCCCAAAATTACCTTGGCGACAATCCTGAGTTTTAAATTTACTGCTTTTCATCCGGTTCTTCTTCATTGACCTCAGAATCCTTGCTCAAAGGCCTTATATTGGTCACCCCTGCGGAAACAATAAATTTCATTATGTCCGTGGAATTGGCATCTACTGGGGTTACCTTATCCTTAGGCAGCAGAAACAAATTACCCGAAAAATTATAGGAATGAGGGCAATAAACAGCAACCAATCCTTCTAAGTCAAGCATACTCAAATCCTCCTGGGTGATGAAACCTAAACGGTGCATACCGGCATTGGTCATCTTAACAAGAACCGGTTTATTAAATTTTTTCTTATCCCCCACAAATGCTTCTGTTAACTCTTTAATAGAAGTGTAAATAATGCTCACAAAAGGCGTCTTGGTAATGCTTTTGTCAAGGATTCGAAAGAGGGCATTAAAGAATGCATTGGACAATAAATAACCGAAAAGGGCTATTCCAAAAAAAACAATAATAATTCCTAATCCGGGTAACTGGAAACCGAAAAGGTTATCAAGCAAGTCATTCACCAAGCCATCAATCCAACCTATCAGCGCAAGAAGAATAATAATAGTCGCTCCTACGGGAAATACAAACAAAATGCCCCTGACAAAATATTGGAGCGTATTTTGAAGTGACTCCCTAAAGCTGGAAGAATATTTAAATCGGTTCTTCAAAACCCGTTTTTTTCCTTGATTTCACAAATTACAAAAATTCACCTTTAGCTACTTCCAATATCCTTCCTGTAGTAGGCTCTTTCAAATTGAATGCTTGACACTGCTTTGTAAGTTTTTTGAATAGCACTTTCTAAATTCTTCCCTAATCCCGTAACCGACAATACGCGCCCACCTGAAGTCTTAATTTGGTCTCCTTCCTTTTTTGTACCCGCCTGGAAAACGCTACAATCCTGAACCTCATTTAAACCATGAATCACCTTGCCTTTTTCATACTCACCGGGATACCCCCCTGAAACCATCATGACTGTCGCCCCGGCTTCTTCAGTTATCTCAGGTTTCAACCCATCCAGATTACCTTCAATGGTCTGCCTTATCAAATACAACAGATCGGTTTTTATTCTGGGTAAAACCACTTCGGCTTCAGGATCCCCAAGTCTCACATTGTACTCAAGGACATAAGGTTCGTTATCAACCAGGATTAATCCGAAATACAAAAATCCTTTAAAATGACAACCCTCCTCATGAAGCCCCTGAATGGTCGGTTTTACAATGGACTCCTCAATCTTATCAAATAAGTTTTGCCCCATTTCAGGTGCCGGAGAAATCGCTCCCATTCCTCCGGTATTGGGCCCAGTATCCCCCTCTCCGACTCTTTTGTAATCCCTTGCAGTGGGTAAAAAGACCTGGTTTTTCCCATCCGTTAAAATAAAAACGGATAATTCAGCACCATCCAGAAATTCTTCGATTACAACTTTCTTACCGGCACCCCCCAGCTTTTCATGGACCAAATAATCCTCCAAAGTTTTCAAAGCGGCTTCATAGCTATCACAAATAACGACTCCCTTACCGGAAGCCAATCCATCGGCTTTGATCACATACGGTGGTTTTTGTTTACTCAGAGCTTCTTTTGCCCTTTCAAAGTCTTCGGAATCAAAAGCTGAATAGCCAGGGGTGGGAATACCATATTTATGCATGAAATCCTTGGCAAAACCTTTACTCCCCTCGAGCTGAGCGGCATATTTATCAGGCCCTAAAACGGGCACTTTTACCAATGCCTTATCATCGTTAAAAAAATCCACTATGCCATGAACAAGTGGTTTTTCCGGACCAACAATGACAAGGTCAATATTTTTTTCGAGAACAAGGTCCTTAATTGCCTTAAAATCCGTTTCATCAATGTCAACGTTTTGACCAATATTAGCAGTTCCGGCATTGCCAGGGGCAATAAACAGTTGGTCACAATCCTTACTCTGAGCAATTGCCCATCCTAAGGCATGTTCTCTTCCTCCCCCACCTAAAAGTAATGGCTTCATATCAGGAATTTTTTGCTTTGTATAGTAAGCAAAATTATAACCCTAAACTTACAAAGGCCAAAGGAAATAGATAATAAAGGAAATCTTATTAAAATTATTTCCCTTTGGGTTAAAGAAGGGATTTATAACAAAAATAACCAGTAAAAGGATTACTAAAGACCCTCTAACCACCTAATCCCAACCATCTTGATTCATTCAGATTTTGACAAGAAAACCACTGGCTTTATCAAGGCGCTAAAGTATCTCATAAATTACCCTTTAAAAATGCCAATTTTTATAGAATTAAAGAAACCATTGAGCCGTCAAAAGCGAATTTTGAATGACGATTTTGGCAAAGAAGGGCTTAAAAAAATCAAGCCCATTCGATACAAATCAACAGTCATGGACACGTTTGAATTTTGAATAATGGTCTCCCAAGCACTTTTCATTTCAGGAGACCAGTTTATGTCATCGATAGCGATTACTCCTGAATTATTCATATAAGGAAGCACCGTATTAAAATTACGAATCACTGGTTCCTTCTTGTGATGGCCATCCATTAAAAGAAAATCAATTTCCTTTATGCTGTTTAACGCATTTTTTAAATGATCCTCAAAAGCGCCCTCGACCATGATTAATTCAGTGCCGGGATTTTCTTCCCTAAGATTTTCAAGGTATTTACGGGTAATATTTGATGTTTCAGGACATCCCTCTATCGTTATAAGTTTAGATTTCCTATTTGCTTGCAATCCTTTCATCAGATAGGCTGAACCTATGCCAAAGCCAGTCCCTAACTCCAGTGCATACCTAAGTCCAAAATAACGGATCGTCCTATAAAGTAATTGACCGTACTTAGAAGGGATGGTAATTTTATCCACTTCACTACTGACCTGGATTATTGATTCTCTTCCTTCCCCTTTTGCACCCAGGTCCATTTTCTTAAACCATGACCGGTCATAGGCGATCTTTTCCCTAAAACCCTCAACATCCAAATAATCATCGTATTGGTAGTTATCATTCAGTACCTGGCATATAAAGTGGTATAAAAAGGGCGAATGGATACTATACCTTGTTCTGGCGGTTAATAAGTGACCAAAGAATGATTTCACACGAAATAAATAATGTTGTGGCAAAGGTTACCTTAACATTAATGGTTAATGAGGTCTAACTTTTGGCGGATAAGCTCAATTTCCTTCTTTAAGTGGTCAATTTTTTGGCGGTATTCATTCACCATTTTTTGGGCGTTAGGGGATTGGCTGAACAACTGGATATTGTTTTCTATCAAATTGATTTCTTCCCTATTCTCCTTTAACTTCTTAGAAAGTTTTCTTTCTTCCGATTTTAACTGATTGGTTTTATTTTGCTCTTTCCATCCATCGACCTTTATTCGGAAATTAATCAATTCCGGACTTGTTTCAACCTGATCCTCTACATTTTGAAGTAATTTTTTACGCGCTTCATCAAAGCGTTTACGTATCTTATCCTTCTCTTTTATGGGTACATAGCCTATTTCATGCCATTCTTTTTCATAATTTTTCACAGCGGATTCAGGATCTGATACCCCTTCATTGGCAGCATTTTCTATTCGGGCACAAAGCGCTTTCTTATGTTCCAGGTTCTTTTGCTCTTCTTTTTCTTTTTCCTTATAATATTCCCCTAATTTATCAAAAAACTGATCACAAAGCTCGCGGAATTTTTTCCAAAGTTTCTCGGACTCTTTGGCTGGTATAGAACCAATACCTTTCCATTGTTTTTGCAGATCAAGGACTTCATTTTTAGCCGCTTTAAAATCTTCCGCCTCTAAAAGTTCCCGTACCCGATCAATAATGGCTTGCTTTTGTTGAATGTTTTCTGACCTTTCCTTTTTTTTCCGTTTAAAAAACTGATTCTTTTTATGGTTAAAAATTCTAACAGCTTCTCTGAACGCCGAAGCGACTTCATCTTTTTTATGATAGGGCACAAAACCTATCGAACGCCATTGTTTTATCAAATCTTCCAACTCCTCATTTTTTTGGATCCAATCTTTTGGTCTTTCAGATTCAAAGGATTCCAAATCACGGATTTTAGCAATAATTGCTTCCTTGGCTTCCAGGTTTTTTTCTCGTTCACGTTCTCTGGCTTCTTCAAGATCCTGCCGCTGTTTTTCAACATCTGCCAGAGCCTTATTAAAACGGTTTAAAATTTTTTCACCTTCTTCTCTGGGTACCGGCCCGATTTGATGCCACTCATCTTCCAAGCGGCGTGATTCTTTCTTAATTTCACTTAGGTCACTCGAATAAGCCAAATCTTCCAGTTTCCTGCAGATTTCAAGCTTACTTTCCTGGTTTTTTTTACGGTCTAATGCCTTAAATTCTGCATAAATGCTCTGGTTATCATAAAATTTATTAACATAGAATTGATAAGACTTTCTTAAATTGTCCAGGTCCTTTTTGGGGACATGCCCAATTTTGCGCCATTCTCCCTGAAGCTTCTTGAATTCATGGTAACCATTTTCAACAGTCTCCATGTTTTCCGTGATATGCTTCATTTTATCCAAAATTTCCCGCTTCGCTTTAAGATTCTGGGCCTTTTCCTCATTAAGTTTCTGGATATAAGCATTTCTCCGTTTTTTATATTCATTGAAAATACTGAAAAATTCATCTTTTACCGGATCGGGCTTGGGCTTAAAGTCAACCTCACTATTTCCTTTTTCCACAAATTTTTGCAGGGCTACACGATGTTCATTCTCCAGAAAAATTTCAAAGTATTTCTTAATGTCCTGAATTTTACGGTTAACCTTTAAGGGATTATCATCATAAACCAGTTCCTTTAGCCGGGACAAAAGGCCTTTTTTGCTATAATCAGAAAAATCCTCCTCCTCAGTCTCCTCTTCTTGTTTAGAGGCCTCTTCCTGGATTTCCTCATTGAAGTCTTCATTTTGGCTTTCCCTTACATCTTCTGAATCACTATCCGCTCCTTCCTCTTGTTTATTTACCGCTGTTAATGACTTTTCCAATTCCTCCTTTTCCTGAACAACCTTCTCATCATTGGAGGATTCCAATTCCACGGAAGGATTTTGTTTTTGATCTTCTGGATCGCGCATCATTTAAGAGTGTTTTAACCTTTTTTAACAAAGAAAGGATCATTTTTATGAGAAAATAAAATGCAAAACTTCTCCTATCAAACATCCAAACCATTGACAATTAACAAATTTAGCAATATTTTGGGATTAATGTCAATCATTCCCTTGGGTTTTTCTTTACTCAAACACCAAAATACCTTAAACTTTATTTTAAAATAGCTTTTTCGCATTGGACACACCGTTTTTCTAAGCTTCTAAGAAAAGAAATGCTATTTCAGTTTTTTAAAAAAATTCTTTAAGCTTTTTTAATTTTTTTGTATCCATCCGGCAAGCTGCGTGTTGGATGACTGCGGGGGATTTTTCATTATTCCTGCTCGTGAGTATCCTGCCAATGCTGAGGCAGGAGCTCTTCCAGTTGGCTTACCGGTTGTTCGGGTAAGCGACTGAATACATCTCTAAGCCATCTAAATGGATCTACTTTGTTTTGCTTGCAGGTGCCAAGGAAGGAGTAAATGATGGCTGCCCGGTAAGCTCCTTTATGGGAACCGGCAAACAGATAGTTCTTTCGCCCAAGGGCTACGGGCCTGATGCTGTTTTCTACCAGGTTATTGTCCATCTCAAAACGGCCGTCCTCGGTGTAGCGCATCAAGCGATTCCACAAACCACTACTGTAGGCAATGGCCTTACCAATGGCACTTTTAGGTAGTACCTGACTTTGTTGTTCCTGAAGCCATCCCCGCATTTTTTCCAGTATGGGCAATGCTTCTTTTTCGCGAAGCACCTTGCGTTCTTCATAATCCATTCCCTCATCTTTAGCCCTGCGCTCCAATTTATACAACTCCTGGATCTGCTGAAGGGCATATTCAGCCCGCTTACGGTCATTGGTCACGGCATGCTCAAACTTCCGTCTGGCATGAGCCATACAGCCCAATAACCGAATATTCGGATCCTTGTCAAATTGATCGTAAGCCTGGTAACCATCGGTTTGAAGATAACCCTGAAATCCCTTTAAGAATTCAGCCGGGCCATCCCTTGCCCTTCCTTCCCGGTAATCGAAGCAGACCAGTTTATTTATCGGTGAGTAGTAAACCCAGTGGTAACCCTGGTGTGTGGCTCCTTTCTTTCGGCTGTCAAGCACCGGGATGGGCGTTTCATCTCCCATAAGGTAGTCACTGCTTCGAACCTCCTCTCTGAGTTTTTCATACAAAGGCTCCAGTAACTGACAGCCGGCAGCAAACCAGTCATTAATTGTGGATTCGGCTATACCTACACCTAACCGTTCCAGAATTTTCCGCTGCCGGTAAAAGGGAAGGTGATCGCCATATTTGCTGACGGTGAGATGGGCTAGCAGCCCCGGACCTACATTGCCTTTTGGTACAGGCATAGAGGGTAATTTACCTATACTAACACCTTCATCTTCGCCTAATGCATATTTGGGACGCACAATACGTCTTACATATAGGGAACCCGGCTCGTATTCCAGGATTTCTGTTACTTCTTCTCCAATCTTATTGCCTTTAGAAATATCACCCGAAGGCTCTATGATTTCCTCCTGGCGTTTTAAATGACCGGGCAATACTGCACGGATGGGACGCTTCTTCTTTCCCTTCTTGACAACTTGCTTAACGACTTCCTGCTCTTCTTCTTCCTGCTGCTCATCATTATCAGCC
>CAZJWK010000051.1:0-18489 GCA_964549595.1 uncultured Sphingobacteriales bacterium
AGCCAGTTTTTATTGGTTGGTTAATAACCAAAGCCAGAAAATCCGGGATTAATTTGTTTAGTGGATTACCCACTTAGACCAAGCATGAACAGAAGAAAATAATTTTTATTCATTGTTGACCCTAAACCGTACCCAATATGGGCCCTATACCAATATCGGAATGAAGCCAATTGGTTAGCCCCGCGTTTTTTCCGAGCTTTGGCATCCGAAAAAAAAAGAAGGAAAATGCCCGTTTTCATACGGTGGCTTACCCTTTTCAGCACAGGTTTAAAGCTGAACCCGTATTTTGCCATGACTTTTTCCTTGAATTGGTTAAAGCTGTTTTATTGAGATGCCTTATTAGTCTTCAATTCCTTTCATAACCGTTTAGTGGTATGCAAACTTGTTTCAAATCACAAGCCGGCAAGGATGCCATTTTAAGCCTTTATGACCAAAAGCTGAATGCCTTAAATATCGAATACCAAACCCGGATGGTATCCACCAGTTTCGGGGAAACCCATTTAATTACCACTGGGGATCCTGCTAATCCACCCTTGGTTTTGGTTCACGGCTCTAATGGTTGCGCGCCTATCGCCCTGGAAACTTATCCTCATTTAATGGAAAAATACCGGGTCTTTGCCGTAGATTTACCAGCCCAGCCCAATAAAAGTGAGGGGACCCGTTTAAGCATGAATGATCTTTCTTACGGGTATTGGATGATTGAGTTGATGGAACAATTACGTATTAGTAACGTGACCATGGCAGGTTTTTCCTTTGGTGGATTGGTAATCCTCAAGACCTTGCTGACCAATGAGGCATTTGTCAAGGAAGCCTTTCTGGCATCCCCGGCCTACATTATCAATGGCAATCCCCTGTCGGCCTTTTGGAAAATTTTTATTCCCCTGAAAACGTATCAAAAAACAAAAGACCCAAAACAGGTTGAAAAGTTTTTAAAAGCACTCTTTACCGAAAGAGATCCCTTTGCCATTGAATACCTGTCCTGGGTTTTTTTACACTTTGACATGGATTTTAATCCAATACCCGTTATATCAAAATCAGAAGCCGCAAGCATCCAGACCCCATTAACCATCATTGGTGCCAGGAAAGATATTTTATTTCCCGGCAAAAAGATGATCAAAAAGGCGCGAAAGGAATTTCCGGCTTTGCGAAGAGCCATCTTGCTGGAGGAATCCAGGCATGTCCAGAACAGGGCTGCCAACAATCAGATCGAGGAATTAATCATGAACAGTGACTGAAAACAATGAACCGAGGAAGCCCCGAAAAATTCCAATAAACACCAAACGTAAAATTATTGAGAAACTTCATTTGAGCTGTATTCTAAGATTCCTTTGTCATCTTCATAAATCTCATTACCGTTTCTCACTTTGCTTATCACTATAAGCCTTCAGCAAAAAGTTTAATTCATCAAAGCCAAAAAATTTCATTTGGTTTGTCATATTTTAGCCAATTATGTAACAAAGGAGGGTAAAATCCAATCCATTTAACCTTGACTGTTACCAAACATCAACAATTTCTTGATCTTCTGGAAACCTACAAAAACCGGATTTTTCGTATTTGTGGAGCTTATGCAAGCACCAGCCATGACCAGGAAGACCTATTCCAGGAGGTTGTGGTTAACCTCTGGCAATCCCTGGACTCCTTTCAGGGCCATTCGCAAATCTATACCTGGATTTACCGGGTCACCATTAACATCTGTATGCGTAACCAATACCGAAAAAAAAGAACGCAAGAAAGGCAAGTCAGATTAAACAGCGTTCATTTCGTCAAACCGGATATGGATGACATGCAGGTCAGGGTAGAAGAACGGCAACAAATTGATACCCTATACCAGTGTATTCATCAACTTCAAAAAACCGATAAATCCATCATACTGCTTTTCCTGGAAGAATTGCCTTACCGGGAAATTGCTGAGATTATCGGCATTTCAGAAAACCATGTAGCAGTCAAGGTGAAGAGGATCAAGGCAAAACTCTATGAATGCTTAAAACAACAAGGCTATGATTGACGAAGAATTGCAAAGAATCTGGCAAAAGGCTCCGCAAGAGGAGCAGATAAGATTCGAGCATTCCCGGTTGTTGCTTGAGCTTAAGCAAAAGCTATCCGGTTTAGATAAGCAGGTAAAACGGCGAAATATTCGTGAGGGCTTCATAATTTTCCTGGTTTTTGTAACCTTTGGCTACTATTTTTACGTAACGCCGTTGGTATGGATTAAGATCGGCAGCCTGTATTTCATCGGCTATGGCTTTTACGTAGCTTTTATGCTTTTCAAAACCAGGCGCCGGAAACCCTTTTCCCACGTGTACCAAACCCTTAACGATTACCTTCATAATTACCGTCTTTACCTTGAACAAGAAAAAGCTTTACTGGATAACATCCATACCTGGTATATTTTGCCCTTAACCCCGGGTATTATCCTTTTCCTGAGCAGCGGGACTTATGACCTGCAAAACGCTTTATTACTCCTTGGGGGCTTCCTGATCATTGGGATTACCATTTTTTACCTCAACAAAAGGGCTGCCGAAAGAGAGATCCGCCCCGTATTAGAATCTATAGAGGATGCCCTGGCGTCTTTGGAAAAAGAAGGGGAAAAAACCTAATAGGCCGGCAAAACAGTTTCAGGTTAAAAATATCGGCATTTTTTGCCTATAAATTTCATATTATCAAACAAAACTTTAACTTTGTTAAAAACAATTTTAATTTTGTCAAAGGATAAATTAAAAAAATTTCCCAAGCATTGCCCCAGTTGTGGGGGATTGCTACAAGTAAAACAAATGCATTGCAACCAATGTGAAACGGAAGTAAACGGGGCATTTAAGCTGCCTTTCCTATCACGGCTAACAGAGGAGGAGCAGGAATTTATCAAAAACTTTGTCAAATACAGCGGGAGTTTAAAGGCCATGGCTAAACAAATGAACCTGAGCTACCCCACAGTCCGCAATTACTTAAATGACCTTATCGAAAAGATCACGAACCTTGAAACCCAAAACCAGGATGCAAAAGAAAACCCTGACCCTTAAGGATTGGCTTTTTAAGCCTTTTAATTATTTAGCCGGCAGTCGGTCTCTAATTTTGGGCATCACCATTTTGCTTCTGACAGCCATTACCGGTTATTTCGGTGGAATACGCTTTGACGGGGTGTTGGACGCCCATCTGGCTGAAAGCCCTATCCGTTTGCACTTGCTGGATCAAGCCATCAATTGGCTAACCATGAGTATTATTTTACTACTGGCCGGTTGGTTCTTGAATCCTGGTTTTCGGATTATAGACCTTTTGGGGACACAAGCAATGGCCAGGAGCCCGATGCTTTTAGTGGGCTTGTTTACCATTTTAACGCCTATTGCTAATACCAATGACAAATTAATGGGTTTTGTCCGGTACAAACTTTTCAATGAAGGAGAACCCGTCACCTTTCCCATAGGCGACCTGTCGCTGCTAATAGGTTTTGCCATTATATCCCTGATATGCCTGGTCTGGATGGTTTACCTGATGTACCATGCCTTTTCCACGGTTAGCCACGTCAAAGGAGCTAAAGCCATTACAGCATTCATCATTGCGGTCATTTTAGCGGAAGCCTTAAGTAAATTTACCCTGTTCCTGATTTAAACAAATCAATAAAATAACCCAATCATGCGATTCATTTTAATCCTTGTTTTAACGAGTATTGCCTGCCTAACAACTTGCCAAAGCCAAAATCCTAATAACCAATATAAAGCGATATCCGATCACTACCCCAAGCTCGACACCCTTTTCCGGAAACTCGTAAAGCACGATAAAATGCATGGCGCTGTAGCCGTTTCCAAAAACGGTGAACTGAAACACTATAAAGCCTATGGCAATGCCAGGATGGGGCCGGATGATTCTGTAAAAGCCTCTGCGAAAACAAGGTATCCCATTGGCTCAATCACTAAAACTTTTACCGCCACCCTTGCATTACAACTTATCGAAGAGGGGAAGCTTTCTTTGGATACTAAGCTTGCTCAATTTTACCCAAACCTACCCAATGCCGATTCCATAACAATAGAGCAAATGCTCCGTCACCAAAGCGGACTTTATAATTACACCGATTCCAACTGGATGAAATGGCGTGATCAAGCACGTTCGAAAGCAAAAATGATTAAGTACATAAAAAAACATGAGCCCCGATTTAGCCCGGGGGATTCCTTCCAATACTCCAATACCAATTACCTCTTAATGGGCTACATCATTGAGGACCTCACCGGTAAAACCTATAGAAAGGTCCTGAAAAAACGCATCACTGAACCCCTTGGTTTAGCAAACACCTATTTTCCGGAGGATAAAATCCATAGGCGGGAGGCCCGGTCCTACCGATGGGAAAATCAAAACTGGGATACCACAAGAAAGACAAATCCTCAAATGTACCACGCTGCCGGTGCTTTATTTTCCACTGCCTCTGATTTGGTGTCCTTTTACCGAAACTTATTCCAGGGTAACCTATTGGATTCCCAATCATTGAAGCAAATGACCAAAACGACAAAAAGCCTTGGCCCCAAAAATGGTTATGGATTGGGAATTTTCAGTATACCTTTCGGCAGTAAGACCGCTTACGGACATAACGGTGGAGGTATTGAAGGGTTTCAGGCTCAGGCAGCTTACTTCCCGGAAGACAGTATAGGGATAGCCATCACCAGCAATGCCCTGAATTACCCTTTCAATCAAATCTCGATAGGGTTATTGAGTATCATTTTTGACAGGGATTACGAAATGCCAAGTTTTGATCAAAAAGCGGTTGCTTTAAGTGATGATCGACTGAAAGCATTCACCGGCTTTTACACGTGTGAAGAACATCCCCTTGACATAACGTTGCGTTACAAAAAAGGGGATTTAATGGCACAGGCCACCGGGCAACCAGCATTTCCATTAACACCGATCAGCGATACAGCTTTCAAATATGACAGGGCGGGGCTCGAAATCCGCTTCAAGCCAGCCCGGAACGATACCTTTGAAGCTTTCTATTTGCTGCAAAACGGGAAGTTTTTGTTCAAGCGGAAAGCAAAAGAATGATAAACCGTGAAAGTAGCCATTGTTCAGGCGCCTTCAAGATAGAACAGAAAAGTTTATGGCGGTAATTACCCGATTTCAAGCACAAAAAGCCATCCATTGCTGTTATCATGGCTAAGTCATTGGTTCCCTTTATGAAAAAAGTACTGATCGGAAGTTTGCTACTTGTCGCAGTTTTAAGTTTAACCGGGTGGTATGCTTTTACTTCCGGTCCTTTTAAAAAAGAAAATGCTTCGCAAAAAATAGAAGGTGTATGCTTTGTGGCTCCCCAGGAAAAAATGAGTGAAAATCCTTTTGGGCCTTTAAAAGCACTGGGGGCCAATCATATAGCCGTAATCCCCTATGCTTTTTCCCGCCAAGGTGAACCGGCTGTCCGTTACGACTATCAGCATCAATGGTGGGGCGAAACCTACAAAGGGGCCAAAAAGACCATTGCCTATGCCCGGGAAAAGCAACTGAAAGTGATGCTTAAACCCCATGTTTGGGTAAGTGGCAAAGGTTGGCCCGGGGATTTTGCGTTATCCGGTGAAAAAGCATGGCAGCAATGGGAATCGGACTACAAGGAGTACATCCTGCAATTTGCCCGGTTGGCGGAAAAGAAAAATGTCGCCTTGTTTTGTGTTGGTACGGAATACAAGCAAGCGGCCAAGCAGCGTCCCCAATTCTGGGAAGCATTGATTCAGGATGTCAGAAAAATTTATGATGGCAAGGTTACTTATCAAGCAAACTGGGACAACTTTCAGAACATTGAATTCTGGGATAAGCTTGACTTAATCAGTATCAGTGGGTATTTTCCCCTTAAAAAAGAGCAGTTCGAAGAAGAATCCGCCATTCTCAAAGCCTGGGATCAGCACTTGGCTGATATTAAAAGCGTACATCAAAAATTTGACAAACCGGTCATGTTTGGCGAATATGGCTATTGCAGTATGGATAACGCCCTGGCAAAACCCTGGGAAGGCGTAAGGAAAAAAGACGAGCCTGTAAACTTAACCGTACAGAAGCAAGCCTACCAAGCCCTATACCGCAAGTTCTGGCACAAGGACTGGTTTAAGGGTGGCTTCCTTTGGAAATGGTACAAAGACCATGAAAAAGCGGGTGGGAAGAATGATAAGGCCTATACCCCTCAGAATAAGCCTGCGGAAAAAGTGATAAAAAAGTGGTACTGAGCCAAAACGGGTAAGCTCCAAGGTTGATGTTATATGCAAGCCGGCAAAAAAAACTTAAATGGAAACTACAAAATTTAAAGCTTCGATGGACACTTTAGCAATAATCATGACTTTCGGTGTTGTGATTTTATTTGTTGCAATTGGACAAAACAGTGTCAGAACCCTGTTGAAATTCGAGAACATTGACTTCACCACCATTCTTATCCATTCAGGAATTCTTTTATTGTTAGTTGCAATCTTACTTGGAAGTTACTTATACAGTCCACAGCAATATCAAATACGGAACGGACAACTTGTTGTCAAACGACCAATCGGAAGTAAGACAATGGCCCTGAATGACATAACTGAAATAAGAAAAATCAAAAAAGGTGAAATGTCCGGAACAATTAGGACCTTCGGTGTTGGTGGGCTATTTGGTTATTACGGAAAATTCCACAATTCGACTTTTGGGCACATGACTTACTATGTCACCCAAAGAAAAAATATGATCTTATTAAAGACGAAAGCTGAAAAGAAAATAATAATATCACCGGACAACATTAATTTGGCCGACAGCCTTGAAAAATTCAAAAGTACTGAATGATTAAGGCGACAATGACAAAAAAGCAGGCCGGCATATAACAGTGCAAAAAATATTGGGCTGAAAAGGATTCAGAGAAATTCATGTCCTCAAAAAGTTAATACAAGGGGACGTTTAGCGTTCCCCAAGCCCTACATTTTTTATGCGAGAACCGATGGGTTATACCCATTTATCCCCATCCGGAAAGGATCCTGAAAAAGCCATCTCAGCATTTAAGTTGCCTAAAATATCTTTTTTCGTTATCTTCATGCCTTTAAACGCTTTTTACCAATAACGTTTTAAACCATCAAAATTTTGTCGCCCAATCCCAAAACCTTTTCTCCTTTAAGCCATCCCTTCCTGATTATACTGCTTACCCTTTCCATGTACTCCTGTAATGATAAGCACCAAACCCCCTCCCTACAGATCAATTTTACAGGCGATGTCATTCTGGATAGAGGTGTTTCAACCAAGCTTCAAAAAACCGGTGGGGATACCTTAGCAAAGCATATGAGTCATTGGCTAAATGGTCATTACAACGTGATTAACCTGGAAGGGACACTAACGGATTCCGGAAATCCCCGCCAAAAAAAGTTTCTTTTCCGTTCAAACCCGGAAAAAGCCCAACAGTTAAAGCAAGCAGGCGTAACCCATGCAGGCATTAGCAATAACCACAGCCTGGATTATGGTGGGAAAGGGTTTGAGGAAACTTTGCAATCGCTAAAATCAGAAAACATCATGCCTTTGGGTACCGATTGCAAACCTGTCATCCTTGAAAAAAATGATCAGCAATGTGCTTTAATCACCGCTTCAACCACAACCCGTGACCAGCCATTTTGTTGCCAAAAGGACCACAACCTGCAAAAGACCATCAAAAAGTTTTCCGCTGAATCTCCCAACATACCCCTCATTATTTATTTCCATTGGGGCATTGAATACCAGCCAACCCCCAGCGAAAAACAGCGTAAATTAGCAAAAGGACTGATTCAATCCGGTGCTGATGCCATCTTAGGTCATCATCCGCATGTCATACAATCAGTAGAAATGATTAAAGGCAAGCCTGTCATTTACAGTTTGGGCAATTTTGTGGCAGATGCAAACAATCCAAAAACCACAAAAGGTTTAGCGGCCCAACTTCAAGTTACCGGGGATTCATTAATTTGTTCCCTGTTGCCGGTAAATTTATCATCGTATTTTCCCAAAGCCCCAACCAATAAGGGAACCTTGAAACTATTCATGAGACAGGTCAACCTCCACGAAGGAACGGTTTTTTATACCCGTGAAAACCAAGGCTGGCATTTCAAACCGGCTGATCAGATCCATTTTCGTGAACCGGCTAATACATGGCTATTCGGGGGACTTAATGGTTACCAGGTAATGGTACGAAAGCTCAAATCCGGTAACCACAAGCTGAGCTTATGGCAAGACGGGGAATATCAATCCGCCAAAACATTGAATGGTAAGGTGAAACAACTGAAATTAGCGGATATTAACCAGGATCACGAAGAAGAATTGTTGATAAGCTTGGTCAAGGCAGTGCGGTTTGATCAGCAAATGCGGTTAAGATTGAATGTATTCAGGGAAGAATCCGGTAACCTTCAGACCATGTGGTTAGGCACAAGATTCATGTATGACTTGAAAACTTTTGATGTCATACAAAAGCTTGATACCCCTTACCTTCGCACTTATGAGGAAGATTCGTCTAATAATACCTACAAGGGAACTTATGTATGGGATGAAATGAGTTTTCAGCAAAAATCTATGAAAAAAATTGACCATGAACCTCACTGAATGCCTTAACCTGAAAGTCACAATTCTTTTATGTATCGCCATCCTGGCCGGATGTACTTCCGATCAAAAACAGGAAAACGATACCCGATCAAAGGGAAACGCTAATGAAAACCAGCCTGAGGTAGTCGTCAAAAAAGACAAAAAAGGGCTGGAGGCCTATTATGAACTTCCGGAGATCAAAGAATTTTATGAATACCAGGAGATGAGCTATACAGAGCCGGACTCCTTAAATTATCCCTATGATCTATCAAGCAAAAGCTATGATGAGCTTAGGCTTTTACGGAATAAAATTTTTGCCCGAAATGGCTATTTGTTCAATGATGGTTTTCTGCGGGGGTACTTCAACCAATACGATTGGTACATGCCCATATTCGAAGTCGATTCCTTCGAGGTAGCCATCAGTGAAAGGGAGCAAAAGCTGGTTCAGAGAATCCTCAAAGAAGAGAAAGAACGCCGGAAAGATAGCTTGGTCAAGCGAAACGGGTATGATTTACACAATTATGACCTGGCGGTAAATAAAAAACAGTTTGATCAAATACCGAAAAAAGTCGAATCAGATTTAAAGCAAAGGAATTTCAGCCTTATAGATGCCAAACGTTCCATGCCGTTTTACGTCTATGACAAGAACGCTTACCGGTATATCCCGCATTACATAACCACGGACCTGTACCTGTTTATTTTACACAAGTTTTTTGGCAAGTTTCTGGAGCGGTATGACCAAAAGTACATGTATCCCAAGTTCATAACATTGCTCGAAAAGATACACCACAAAACAAGAAATTTGCTGGACCAAACCAACAATAAGGAAGAATCAAAAGCCCTTAAATGGGTGCAAACATATACAGCCATTGCTTTAACAGCCGGTGGGAAAAACCAAGTGGAAGTACCCAGGGAATACCAATCGGTATACCAATCTGAAAAAAAAGCAATAAAGGCTCAAGAGGGCAAACCTGCCTTTATTAAAAACCAGTTAGTAGACTACCGGGAGTTAAAGCCTCGAGGGCATTACACGAAAAATGATACGCTAAAGAATTATTTCAAAGCTTTCAAATGGGTAAGCCTTAATGGAATAGGGCTGGAAGAACGAAAAGGCCTAAAGGGATTCGTGGCTATGGCTCACCTGATCAAAAACAATCCAGCACTACGCAAAACCTTTAGGGCTTACACCGCATCCATGGAAAAGTTGGCCGGTTGGGAGGACAACCTGTCATTGAGCAATGTGATTGAGAACCTACCAAAAGGGGAAATGAATGTTTCCGATACCGCCATTGAACAACTCAGTAAAACACTGGATACCATTGAAAAGCAACAAATAAAACCGGTTTACGGAAAAATGGTAAGGGAATCGCAGAAAAAAAACAAAGCGGTTTACTTTTGGTCTGCTACTTACTCTGTCAGTGGTGAGGTTTTCAGTAACCTCGTTCATGTAAACCTGGATAAATCGAAACGTCCATTCCCAAGGGGTTTGGATGTGCCTGCTGCATTGGGTAATAAAACGGCGCGCAAAATCATCCTTGAGGAATACAATGATGATGAAGCATGGGAAGCTTATAAACCCCGATTGAGCAAGCTGAAAGACCAGTTCAAGGATTTCGGTAGATGGAACCATAATTACGGTGTTCGTGCCCTCAAAACTGCCTTCAATGCGACTGCCGAAGACAAAACTTACCCGGCCTTGATAAAAACCGATGCGTACGACCGAAAGGAATTAAGTACCATGCTTGCCTCCTGGACGCATATTAAGCATGACTTGATCCTATACCAGGAAAAGCCCTACGCAGCCCAGGCAGGAGGTACCAACTTAGGACCCGGCCCGCCCCAGCATTACAGTTATGTAGAACCGAACATGGCTTTCTGGGAAGATGCCCTGCAGCTGGTGAATTGGCTCCAAACCCTGACTGAGCAGATGCCCGGTACAAGCAGCGAACTTAAACGAATAGAGCACATCGGAAGAAAACTCAAAAAGGCTGCTCAAAAACAGATCAATGGTAAAACCCTCGCCAAAGAAACCCACAATGAACTACGCATGATAGGCGGAAAGATTGAGCACATCCTGCTGGATTTATTGGGTACCGATCATTTACCCGACCGCGAAAAATCCATGGCCTTGATAGCGGATGTTTATCAATACAATGGCGTGAACCTCAATGTCGCTACCGGCCATGCTGATGATATTTACACCCTCGTCCCCATTAATGGTGAGCTTCGCATAGCAAGGGGGGCTGTTTTTTCCTATTACGAATTCAGAGACCCAAAGATTTTCAATGATCAGGAATGGCAAAAGCTTGTAAAGGATTCAAAAACACCGGATCGCCCGGACTGGATAGCCCCATACGTTCAAAAAACCGCAGTGCCTGAAGGCATTACGCAATACCGGTACCCCGGTCACGGTTTTCCCTGAAGGAAAGCATCCCTTTAGTTCATGCATTTGAATAAGCTTCCCTACAATAAATTGACTTTAAATAGGTTCTCAGGTGAAAAAAAGGCGATTGAAAAAAGCACGCCTAAAACTGAGCCTACTGGTATTAAACTTGTTAATGCTTAATCAGTGTGGCGTTTTCCAAAAGGCTAATGAAGGTGAGTTTGCAGATTCTAAGTTTGATTTATACGCTACCGGCAATGCAGACATTACACTTGATGCTTCCATTTGCCGGGAATCACTGGCCCGCCAAACTTTTGAGCAATTAATACGATGGGCTAATCAAAAACAGATTACCCCTTACCAATTTGACTCTCTGAAACACCCTGTTGAAGATCAAACTTTTGATCCTGGCAAAAGACCTCGAATCCTGCGTTTTGGCTTTATATGGCAGAATAACAAGGCTCAAAGCCAACAAACAGCAGTTCTGCATTCCATAGCCCCTTGCAAGGAACCCGATACCCCAGTAGAAACTTTGTTCCATGCTCGATGGGGGTCTTTGCAAAAAGCGCTAAGCGATGAACAGGTTGCCCTGATCCACCACTTGTTTCACCAAAAAATGATGGCTCAGACCGTACTGAAAGATTCCGGGAGAGCCAATATTCCCTCCTATAAAGAAGCCAATGCTACCCTGAGTCAATTTACTTTTGATACGGTAAAACCCCATTACAGGGCAGGCATCAGGGTTTTGAATAAGCTGGATTCCCTTATTAAAAGCCAATCCGATACCGTGAAGAACAAGGTTAATCAAACAGTTCGGCTGAAAGATACGTTATCTTCCAACCATTTAATTCGTAAAAGGGAAATTCGTGTCATAGTTGGTTATCGTCCCTTTCCCGTAGAAAGGCCAAACTATGTCAGAGATACCGTGAGTAGAAGTTGGCTCGATTCCCTGGGTAATGCCTTTGACCTCCGAGTGAAGCTCAGGTGGGAAATGACCGATGAAGCAGCTTCTAAAAGTCTAATAGTCCAATGTTCAGGGATTTCACCAGTAATCACCCAAGAAAACCTTGTAGCAAATGAAAGAATGCCTGAACTTTATCAAAAAGCTTCCAATGATAAAAAACCCGCTTATGAAAAACCGACCCTTGAATTAGGTCCTCATAAATCAGCCCCCAATAAAACCACGCTATATGGGATAAGTAGAAAAGCAATCAACAGGTTGCTTCCTCCAAAAGACCAACAAATACTCTATCGTTTGGTCAAAGCTAAGATCAGGGAACAATTTCAACCAAAAACAATAGTTGACTAATTTGGCTAAGTATGATGACGCGACTACACAAAGCCATCCTTGTTACTTGGGTTTTGATAGCTCCCGTAACCTTGGTGTTAAGCCAGGCTAACATCTGCACCGAAAACTTCGAGGTCCCTTTCCGGCAAAAAGGCCGTTTGGCCCTTATAGAACCTGCGAAAAACGATACATCCTTTAACCTTAAACGATTGCTTTCAAAAATTGCCAATGCAAGATTATCCGGTTACAGAACTGATAGGCTTGAAACTAAGAAAGCCATTGACTTCACTATAGCAAATGATTCAGATTCTTTATCGGTTTTTCTAACCTATGATTGGCAAGGTGCAGAAACAAGAACGCCTTATATCCAATTTCAAACCTTGGCCGTAAAAAAGACCATGGGGCAAGTCGCTTGTCATTGGCCTTTGAAAAGAGTTTTGGAAGTACTGCGCAATGGACAGCAGGATACTTTGAAAGCCATTGTCAACCAGCGATTGGTAACCACCCCAAACAGAGAATTACCTGTTTTTAAAAACAATTATTTTTACAAGGCTGAATTTGATTGGAATCCCGCTTTGGAACTGACCATAAACCGTAAAATGACCGCTATTCACAAGCGAATCCTTAAGGGCGTTAGAAAGACCACCCTTCCTTGTTACCATACTTCCCGGGCAGAACGGGCCTTCACAGATAAGGCGATTAAGAAAAGGGAAAAATTTTGTCATTGGAGGGTAATACATGCACCCAGACCGGTTGAACACCCTAATTACACCCGCGATACCATTTTTTGTGAACAGTATGAACCCCAAGATTCCGATTGGTATTTGATAAATTATGGAGGTGATTGGTTAAATCCGGATAAACCGGGTTTACATTGGAAGCCAATCATTCAGCACATAGCACCGGTTATTACCCGTTTAAAGCCTGACCTGAAGGGAATCAACGGAAGGGTTGATGAGGTAGAAAGGTTGAATAAGTTACCAAAAGTCGGGAGTCCTATTTACTGGATTCATTGGGATGACCTCGCGGGCTATTTGCCGAATAAACAATACCAATGGCTCAAGCATTACTTGTTGTTCAAATGGCAGGCCAATCGAAGACAATAAATCCTGGATTTTACCCTTTTTAAAATTCCGATGGCCTTTTCAAAAGGTAAGTGCTTTTAAATTTGTTATTTAAGCCTTTTGGGCTAACTTTTATAAGGGCTTTTGTCATTTTACTTTTTTTTACAAAGGTTTGTGATTCAAAATTTAATAGGTCCGTTTTATGGGCTATTTTTTGATCCTGGGTTTTTTGGCCCCGCTTTTATTGTTTGCGGCCGGATTTCTTCAATGGCGTTTGAAACGGGTTCATCATCCCCAAGCCTTTCTTAAAGACCGCTTCCTAACCCCCATTGGCTTCTCTTTAGTAGCAATATTATTGGCGGTAATTATTGTCAATATCTTTTTTCCAGCAGATTACAATGGGGGAAAAGCTAAAAACGCCAAAAATTTAATAACGGATCAAAACCTGGAGAAGCAGCTTGAGGAGTGGTTTTTAAAACCTGATACCCAAAGAGCCGTTATACGGCAAATCAAACTTAAGGGCTCCTCTTCCCCTTATACAATGACCGGTTTGGAAAATTATTATGAAAGAAAAACGGAATTAAAAAGTCCTAAAACCCGTCAATTAGGTCACTACTACCTGGGCTACCTCCATTACTTAAACAATCAATATGGCAAGGCCCTAAATCATTTAAAAAAACTTGATGAGGAGACCCTGCCATTTACTTCCCATTTCAAAGGGACGGCTTATTTTGCTGTAGACTCCTTTAACCCCGCCTTGTCTTACTTAAGAGGATCTCATCAAAAAGGGCACAAATATAGTGACGAAGCAGCCTTGATGATTTTTCGCATCCTTTCTCAGACAAACAAAGATTTAAAATTGGCTAATTTCCTGCAGGAAACTGATCACTTTACTAAAATCCCCAATAGTAAGGCCAGAAAACAAATGTTAAAAAATGGGTTTATAGGAACCTACACCATAGTATTAGGTCAAATATGGGCTAATAACTTTACTTTGAAAGGGTTTTTACTGGCCTTAATAATTACCCTCGTCTGGGGCTATTTCCTCTGGAAAATAGACATTCACGATAAGGCCCATATTTTCCTGCTAAGCGGTATATTTTTCCTGGGCATCCTCACCTCCTTCTTTACATTCTACTTAAGTGATTGGCTTACGGTCCAATTTGATTTTTCATTAACCGGAGCAATCTGGAATGATTTGGCTTATTCCATTATCGGGATTGGTCTGATTGAAGAATTTGTGAAAATCCTTCCCCTTTTATTGATATTAGGGTTTACCCGGTGGGTTAATCAACCATTTGATTACTTACTAATGGCTTCATGCTCGGCTTTAGGATTTGCTTTTGTGGAAAATATCCAATATTTCCAGGAAGGAGCGGAAGGCACGATTATCGGCAGGACCATTATGTCCACGGTTTTCCACATGATTGCCTCCTCTGTCGTGGCATATAGCCTGGTAAGAGTGTTTTATCGTAATACCAAAATTCCGGCTTTGCTAATTTTTCTTTTTCATTGGGTACTGGCGGCATTTATGCATGGCTTATACAATTTCCTGCTTTTCCATGGAAATATCATAGCCTTTCTATTTAACCTCATCTTACTGATTTTCTATGTCAGGGTTTGGACCATTTTATTGAACAATTGCCTGAACAACAGCTCCTTATTTGATTATCAGACGAACCGGTATTTTGACGCCATCCGGTTTAATACCATAGTCTTTTTAAGTGGTATCCTGGCCCTGGATTACCTGGTAACCGGATGGAATGAAGGAGCTTCCACGGCCAATGGAGCAATATGGAAAATGATTATCTCCGGTGGATTTATGATTGGTGTCCTGGGAATCAACTTGAGCAGGTTTGATTTGATACCGGGTTTCTGGCGAAAATTGGAATTTTGGCCTGATTATGAAGAATTTATGAAATTAGATATGTCTAAAAGAACCATAAACAATGTCAAATTGGTGGGTATAGAAGGCGCAATGGATATGTGGGGCAATTTAATTAAAGGAAACATGGTGTACCCCAAGAATTTTGTGGGCCGGCAAGTGGTAATCCAGAATTACCCTTACAATGATCAATTAGTATCCAAATTGAACAACGGAAAGGTTGGAAGCTTTCAAAAACGAGTCATCCTGGAAGAGAAAACCAAAAATGGCTCCGCTAAGCAGTTCCCCGATTGGTTTGTGCTGAAACTTGAGGAACCCATTCTCATTGACAGCCAGTATTACACCAAATGGTTTTTAAGGTTTCGAAAAGCAAACCCTTATCTTAATTTTGATAAAGATTTATTGGCATTATTGGTTTATAGCCCTTATCCGGAGGAGTATGAAAAATCAACAATCCAAAAAGATAACCTGGTGAATATGGGTTGGGTAGTGGTTAATAAACTATTTGTAAAGCATTAGCAAGGGCATCAGAAAGAATAAGCAGGAACTTTTCCCGGATTTATTTGGAAAAGCGCTCATTAGGAAATGGTTTGTTATTAACCAAATAACCTGAAAATAGAGAAATGGGTTTTACTTGATTTTTGCAAACGATACGCCACTGCTTGTGGCTTTGGAGGTAATAACGATAATGTATTGGTTGGTTTTTAGCCGAAAGGGGTTATGGAAGTTAGGTAGTGAATCATTAAAATGGTAAAGAGAAGACTTTTTTCAGTTTCATCAAAGGGAACAGGATTGTTGATAAACCTTAAAAAATCAACTTTTTCCGGCTTTTCATCCAAATTAACCTTTAAGTGTTTACTGAAGGCTAGCTCTGCTATTTTGTTTATTATGGTTTTCAGGTTTAAGCCAAATATCAAAGTCACCGGTCGTTTAGTCCTAACCATAAAAAATGATAGCGTAGCTCCCGATCACAATAAACCCAACTTCTTCTTCAATAAGGTATTGGAACAATTTTGAGTGCCCTTCTATGAAAAGGTTTATTGCCCATAATAAATGATTTTATTGAATTTATGAGCTACTTACTGAGTCAATAGAAAGCGGATTACAAATCCGCTAAAAAAAAAAGCTTTCGGATTGCAAATCCGAAAGAGCAACAGGGCTGTTGGGGATTTACAATCGCCTTAATTTCCAAAGGAACCATCCTTCAGTAGTTAAATAAGAAAGTCAATGATTTTAAATTCCTTATTGCGTTTTCGGTGTTTCAATTTTTCCCTGGTCATTCCGTAAGCCTTAAGAATCAAATCCACGGCATGCTTAATTCTTTAATGCTGAGTTATGGAAACCCGTCTTTCATTTCATCAATCTCTTATTCTTCAGATGAGTCAAAGACTTTTATTGGCTTTTTCATGATATTTGGGGTAATGACCTTAACGAAACTTAGCTGGGTCGCTTTATAAAGTTTTGATTTTCAGGCTTAGTATTTTTTTAATGGTACACAACAAATTTTCTCAGGGTTTGCTGGTTTGTTGACATTTTGCGGCTTTATACAGTTTCTAAACTTCTTCCTTTGCCTTAGCTGGTTTTCAGATAGGGCATTACTTTCCAAAAGATCTCAAAGATTCAACCCTTTAAGGTGATTTAAAAGTGAACTTTTGGAAAGTTTAACCCAGTATCCTGATCACGGGTTTCCCTCAAGGAAAGCCTCCCTTTAGTGTACGCTTCTGTTTAAGCTTCCCTATAATAAGATGTAAAGAAATACGGGGCAAGGTCCTTATCGGATATCAAATCATGGTTTTGTGGGCTTCGTAAAAGCAATTTTAGAAATGGCTTCAGGTCCTATTGAACAAAAAGGTTTTAATAAACTATTAAATTTTTTCATATTAAAATTTACCTATATTATGGTATTGTAAAAACAAATAGAAGGAAAAAATTTTATTAATTTTGGCTTTGAATCAACCAAAACCAAATCCTATGTATTGTGTTGTCAGGTTCTTAAGTTTAGGTGTTCTTTTGTTTTTTTTAGGTTGTACCGAAAATCCACATGTCCAAGACTCACCTTCCCCTGAAAGAGAAACAGAATATGTGCCCGTAATAAAGAAAAGGTCAGATTTAAATGAAACCATTCGGTTACAACCCCCTCGGCCTATAGAGGATGTGGGTAAAATTTACCATAAAGGTAACTATATTTTTATAAGCCAGAAAGGTGAAGGAATTCATGTGATCAACAATGAAAACCCTTCAAATCCCGAAAAAAAGGGTTTTATCCGAATTCCCGGTAACCTGGATATGGCTATTAAAGGCAATGTGCTTTATGCAGATAATGCGACTGATTTATTGGCCATAGATCTCAAAAATTATCAAAATGTGGAAGTGGTAAAAAGGATTGAAAACGTTTTTCCAAAGAACCTGCCGCCTGATGCTCAGTCAATCCCCGAAAGATATCAAAAGAAAAATCGGTCTGATAGTACCGTCATTGTTAAATGGGTTAAAAGAGATTAATTATGGTTTTTAAAGGGGCTTACAAAATAATGTTTATTCTTCTATTGACTTTTACCGCTCTCTTCCTGGGATGTAATAAGGACAGTGGTTCCAATGCCGGAAGTTCCGCTTCGCCGGGTAATAGTGGCCAAAGTGGCGGGAGTTAATCAGGCCAGGGAGGATCCTTGGCAAGGTTTGCGATTGTAGATGATCATTTGTATGCGATAAACCAAGAAGATCTTAATATAATCAATGTAGAGGATCCCAAAAATCCCTCTCACACTAAGGAGACAAGTATTGGCGTGGGTATTGAAACCATTTTTCCCAGGGATAAGGAAACATTGTTTATTGGAGCCAGGAACGGCATGTATATTTATGACATCAGTAAACCGACTGAGCCAAAAAAGTTATCGAGGTACAGGCATATAGCTTCTTGTGATCCGGTTGTAGCTGATCAAAATTACGCGTATGTCACGCTTAATAACCTGCAAAATACTTGTCGCAGGGGTGGGAACTTACTCCAGGTCATTGATATTGCTAACTTAAATAATCCTTACCGTGTGAATCAAAGAGTAATGGAAGGACCAAGAGGACTTGGAATTGATGGTAATCAGCTATTTGTTGCTGATAATGGCTTAAAAGTATTTGACGTTCAAAATCCGGCTACCGATATACAATTGGATCAACATTTTCAAGATGTTTCTGCTAAAGATGTGATTCCGTTAAATGACCTTTTGTTAGTCATCGCTGATGATGCCCTTGTTCAATATGATTACTCCAAGGATAACCTGCAGGAATTAAGTCGGATACTATTTAAAGTTCCAACCTTGAAGGTAAAGGCGCTGATAATGAGGCCTCGTAACCTTTATTGATAAGC
>CAZJWK010000052.1:0-18488 GCA_964549595.1 uncultured Sphingobacteriales bacterium
CTTGATTAATTGTTACCTCCGGTTTACCAAAAGTCTGCTAAGGTTGAAGGGAGGTTGAGGACCCAAATGGCGTTCTGCGGATGTAAAGGCAAAACCCAAAAAGGAAAACGGTTCCAACGAAGAACAAAAAAATGCTAACCAATTTTGCTGGCAACATCAGAACCAAAAACGCAATTTTCAAAAAAGCCAATCGGCCAATAATGACCCGTCATCTGGCATGAAGCGCTGCAAAGGAATGATCAATGATGGAGACCGGTGTAAAAGGACAACCACCAATGCATTGGGGTGTTGTTGGCAGGACGAAGATTGAAGAAAGTGTTATTTTAGCCAAATAAATTTGGCTTCGATTAAAGGCCCTTTTTGGCAGGAATTATTAAGTAATCAAAAATAAAAAAATAAACTATTCGTCTGCAGAGAGTTATAAAACCAGCTTCCTTTCTTTATTAGAAAATAATGCTTAAGCAATGCCTCTTTTTCGGTAACAATTCGTATTGGTTTGTAGGTAAAGGATCTCAACCTATCAATTTTAAGTAAAATCGGGGGTTAATCGATTTGTTTAGGATTTAAACTTTTAGAAGTTTTATTCTTGATCTAAGCGATTTCCAAAAATTAAGCCAATTCCTTTAAAAAAAGCACTGAAATCCTTATATTAGCCCAAAATTCATCGAGTTTTCATCAAATACTAAAGCATAAACAATTCCTATGAGCAATTTGAAGCAAAAATTTGAAGGAAAAGGGCTGAAATTACGAGAAGAAGTCCAAAAAATCCGAAAAGACCATGGTGATCTTTCATTGGGCGAATATACTGTTGGTCAAGCCTATGGTGGAATGAGAAGTATTAAAGGGTTGGTTTACGAACCTTCCTCATTGGATCCGGAAGAAGGCATACGTTTCCGTGGTTATACCATTCCTCAAATACGGGAAAAATTACCCAAAGCAGAAGGTGGCGTTGAACCGTTACCTGAAGGGATATTTTACCTAATGTTAATGGATGAATTACCTACTAATGAAGATGCAAAGGAAGTAAGTGATGAATGGAAAAAGCGCAGTAATGTCCCCAAGCACGTTTTCAATACCTTAGATTCCCTTCCTCGTTCAACCCATCCAATGACGATGTTTGGTACGGCTATTCTTTCCATGCAAACAGAATCTGTTTTCTCCAAAGCTTACCGAGAAGGGACGGATAGGGGTGAGTTATGGCGTTACATGTATGAAGATGTAATGAATTTGATCGCAAGGTTGCCTCGCATCGCTTCTTACATTTACCGGAGGAAATATCACAATGATGACCACATTGAGCCGGATCCGAAACTTGACTGGGCAGCCAACTTTGCCAATATGCTGGGCTTTACCGATAATGAGGAGTTCATGCGATTAATGCGGTTATATCTTACTATTCATGCCGATCACGAAGGGGGCAATGTTTCTGCCCACACGGTTCGTTTAGTGGGCTCTGCCCTAAGTGACACTTATTTTGCTTTCTCTGCCGGGATGAACGGTCTCGCAGGTCCTTTACATGGATTGGCCAATCAGGAGGTAATTCGTTGGATTGATCAAATGCGTGATCACATTGGGAAAAATAAACCCAGTAAGGAAGACGTGGAGAAATATGTCCGGCAAACCCTTGATAATGGGCAGGTAATTCCGGGATATGGTCATGCCGTTTTACGAAAAACCGACCCAAGGTTTACTGCTCAAAGAGATTTTGCATTAAAGCATATGCCGGATGATGAGCTTATTCAAACCGTTGGTCTCCTTTATGAGGTTGTGCCCGGCATTCTTTCCGAAATTGCGAAGATTAAAAACCCCTGGCCCAATGTGGATGCCCATTCCGGTGCCTTATTGGTCCATTACGGATTGAGCGAATATGATTTCTACACCGTCTTGTTTGGGGTCTCAAGGTCCTTAGGTACTTTGTCTTCTTTGATTTGGGACCGGATGTTAATGCTTCCCATTGAAAGACCCAAATCCATTACGACCAAATGGATAAAGGAGCACATCAAAGAAAATGTAAGTGACCAAAAAGCTACCTAAAAACAAATCTACTTGGACAATCATCTGCTCTGATTAGTGAAAGGTATTTTGGGTTGATAAATAAAGCAAGGATGGCTAAGATAGAAAAATTTGTTTTCAGTCCTTTCCAGGAGAATACCTACGTGGTTTATGAAGGGGAAGATGCCATAATCATTGATCCGGGCTGCTTTGATAAATCCGAGGAAAATCAATTAAGTGGGTTTATTCGGGATAAAGGTTTAATCCCTAAAAGGCTCATTAATACTCATTGTCACCTTGACCATATTTTTGGTAACCGCTTTGTGGCTGAACATTTCAATTTGCCTCTGGAAATTCATCCGGAAGAGGTGCAGATTCTTAATGAAGTGGACGCTTTTGCTGAAGCATTTGGGGTTCCACCGGCGGATTCTCCAAATGCAGGAAAATTTATTGAAGCCGGTGACGAAGTAATAGTCGGGGAAACACGTTTTGATGTTTTGTTTACACCGGGACATTCTCCGGGCCATATTTCCTTGTTTTCTGAGAAAGATCGCTCTCTGGTAAGTGCGGATGTGCTATTTCAGGGGGGTATTGGCCGAACTGATCTACCGGGTGGTAGTATGGATACCCTTATTAATACCATCCGTGAAAAACTTATTCCATTGGGAACAGATGTTACTGTTTATCCTGGCCATGGACCGATAACTACTATCGGCCAGGAGGTAAAGACCAATCCATTTTTGACGTAAAAAGTGCCTAATCCACTTTTTTAAGGAGTACGACAGCCATAGCACTTATACCTTCTTCATTTCCTTCCGGCCCAAGTTGCTCAGTGGTAGTGGCTTTAATCGAAATAAACTCGGCTGATATACCAAGTGATTCAGCTATTGCTTTTTTCATAAAGGGAATGTGATGGCCAAGCTTAGGTGCTTCCAGACAAACGGTGGCATCTATATTGCCAATCGTAAAATTGGATTGCTTAACCATTTGGTAGACCTGATCTAACAGCTTTATACTGCTAATGGCTTTGTAAGTGGGGTCGGATGGGGGAAAATGCTGTCCTATATCACCTTGATTTGCAGCCCCTAAAATGCCATCACAAATGGCATGAAGTAGAACATCCGCATCGGAATGGCCTTTAAGGCCTTTGGGGTGATCAATTTTGATTCCTCCAAGGATTAGATCACTACCCTTCACTAAACGGTGAACATCATATCCCTGACCTATTCTGAAATCCATGGAGTATTTAAAAAGG
Organism: uncultured Sphingobacteriales bacterium; assembly: GCA_964549595.1. Lineage (GTDB taxonomy): Bacteria > Bacteroidota > Bacteroidia > CAILMK01 > CAYYUA01 > CAZQQN01. Next base: position 3,248 of record CAZJWK010000052.1, read on the forward strand.
GATTTTAAAGGAGAGTTTTAAGAATCATCTTCGTTTTCACCCGACAATTTTTTGGGATCAAGATCCAGGCTAAGCGAGATCCGGATGGTATTAGCAAGAGGACTGGTACCAGGTTCACTTTCTGTGGGGATCAGGTAAGAGACATCCACTCCAAGCAGGTTATACCTCAGGCCGGCTCCTACCGTGGCGTATTTGCGGTCACCTTTGTTTTCGTGTTCAAAAAAGTACCCGGCTCTTATTGAAAATTGCTCATCATACCAGTATTCTACACCAATAGAGGGCTTGATTTCCCTCCTTTCTTCTTGAAAACCGCCGGGCGCATCATAAAAAGATTGAACCAAGCCTTGGGTAACTGAAACATCCGGCCTATATCCGCTTCTAACTTTTAATCTTCTTCCATTTCCGTTATTGACGTATACGGGGTTACCATCACTGTCTGTCGCATATTCGGGGGGAGTTGGCACTAACAACTTATTGAAGTCAACCAACAAGGCAATTTCATTGTATTGGTCAAGGTTAAAATTCAGGTAACTTCCAAGCCCTAAATTCATAGGGATAAAATCTCTTTCTGCTTCTGTGGTGTAGGTGATCTTGGAGCCCACATTACGCATATTTAACCCGAAAGCCAATTCAGCGGGCAGGTTAAAAAGATCAATATCATTGTTCCAATAAGCAGAAATATCACCACTGATGGCATGACCCGGCTTTGTTTCCGTTCCGCCTGCGGTAGGTGTATTCCCGGCTAAGTTTGAGCGAATACCCCGTAAAGAAATTCCTAAGGATAAATTGTCAGAAAGTTTTCTTCCATAGGAAAGGCCCAATGAAAATTCGGTGGGCCTGAACTGGGTAAGTTCATTGCCGTTTTTGTCTCTAAATTGAATATCTCCCAGAGAAAAGTACCTTAAGGAGATTCCTCCTGCCGAAAGTTCATCAATTTTGTAATACCCTGAAAGGTAGGACAAGTTAATATCAGGAACCAATTTAGATAACCAAGGTGTGTAGGAAACTGATAACCCCGCTTTATTGGGTACATAGGCTAATTTGGAAGGGTTCCAATAGGGTGCATTGGCATCCGGGGGTAAGGCAATTCCGGCATCTGCAAGCCCCCCTGACCGTGAATCGGGGGTTATGGATAAAAATGGAACGGAAGTGGTTATCACGTTCCTTTTACCCAATAAGTTCGTACTTCCATTTTGAGCCTTAGAAAGGTATAAACCAAAAAAGCAAATGCAAATGGTTACCAGAAAAAACTTGGCAAAATAATTCATCATTTTATCCCGACTTAACAATTTCACAAAACTACTAATTAACGAATGCTTAGAAAATTTATTTTTGAATGACTAATTTATTACTTGAGTGCTGGATATTTCCTTCCTGGTTTTGAATACGGATTTTATAAATGTAAACGCCGTTTTCCAGTTTTTTCCCGTTTTTATTCCGTCCATTCCAGGTTAATTCGGAAAATTGATTGCCTTCCGGGGTGGTTTTGCGTTTGATTACCCGTTGTAACTTTCCTCTGGAATCAAAAATCTTCAGGGTCATGTCTAAAGGTTTATTATCTTGGTTATGACTGAATTGAAAATGGGTTTTTTCCGAAAACGGATTGGGGTAATTAAAAAAGTCTTCAATGACGATTTCATTCGATTGTTTTACGAGGAAAGAGATTTGGGCTTGCCCTACGTTATTTGCAATATCCCAAACCTTTAACTTTAAGTAATGGTTCCCTGGTTCCAGATTTTTCAATTTATAAAAAATAGACCCTGTTTTACCGGAGTCAAGAGAGGCTTCATAAGCATTGGGTATTTTTATGCGTTCCTGCTCATCCACAATAAGTTGGGGTTGATGCCCTATGCCATTGGCTGCGGTATTGATCCCATAATCATCTTTTATGTCAGCTATTAAAAGGGGGCTGGGGCCCGTTATGCCACCGTCTTTAAAGCTCCTGTCGTTCAAATAAAGTTTAACTTCGGGGGGTTGATTGTCTACTACCGGATTTTGAGCAGTACCTCCTACATTGATAAAGGAATAGCCATTGGCATCAATCTTTTTATCGGTCGCATAATAACTTATTTTACCTTCTCCATTGGTGTATACAATATCTTTAGGGACAACGAAAGAAAAATTAAATTTTCCATTTTCAACCTTTCCTTTCCCGTCATGAATGATACTATTTCTAAGCTTAAAAGTTTTTTTGTAAGATTTGGGATCATTGGCTAAAGTAGTAAGCTTCACTTTTTGATCATAAATGGTGGGATAAATCAATCCATCGAAATCCTCATCCCTGGTACCATTCTGATTTCGGATCTCTCCTTTTAAAGTCACTTTTTGCAGTGCTTTCAAGGTATCATTGGATGAGTAGGGTTCTTCATTGAGGGAGGTTGTTTTAACCGCTTTCTTCGGGTATGCCAATTTTAATGCCGGATCACCCAGTAAAGCAAATTTCCGGGTATTGACTCTGGGGCCGCTTGGGTGATCAATTCTTCTTTTGGTCTCAGTGAAGATTTTACCTAAAGTCTTGTATTCACCATTTTTCTTCTTCAGAATATTCTTGTCAAAGATATTCTTGTTAAGCTTAGCGTTTCCGCTAATAAAAACCAACCTTGTAGTGCTAAATAAAGCGATTGCTCCTGCTTTTTCCCTGAATAAGGTTTTTTCCCCTGCTGACACCCTTTTAGGGTCATCATAACGAGAAAATTCACAGGTGGCTGTAATAAACAAAGGCAGCTTATAGCCGTTTTCCCAGCTTTGAATGTCTGAAGTTTCCAGGATTTTCTCATGAGCAAGCCCATTTTCACCCCCATGCCCAATGTAATTAAAAATTAAAGTGCCATTATTGATTTGCTTGTTGACGGCGTCATTCGCATCAGGGTATCGGGTACCACTTGGTGTGGTTTTTTGGTCATAGGCATCCAGGTAAATTTTTTCCAAATTATATTCAGGGCTTTGGTTTTCCACGTTTTTAGCAAGGGTTTCAGCGTCCCTAAGATGTCTATTACGGTCCTCATCGTCTGCAACGAATGTGATAAGGTTTTGCCAATCACCGAAACTTTTTTCGTTGTTATGGTAATTCTGTATTTTGTTAATTACAGCATTGGCTTGCGATTTCTTATTGACCGGAATTCTGCCTATCGATAGATCCAGAAAATGAGGGTCCCCTTTCAGAAATTCCTGCATTGAACCTTCATTATCATCAAGGTATCCGTAGTAATCATCGGTTGCAAAAGAACTTATCGGAGAATAACAATTGGGGCTCTGAAAAGTGGGAACCAAATCGGTATTATCCTTTATACGATTTTTGTAATCATAAGAAGCATCCCCGAATAAAATTAAATATTCCGGTTGGGTACCTTTATTGTCTGAACGGTCATATAGCATTTTTAGGAAATTCCGGATCGCTGTAATATCTTCCCTACCTGAAGAAAATTCTTGATAGATAGTAGAAGGGCTTACCACATGGACGTTGAACCCATCATTTTTCCGGTGGAAATTAGCCAACTCCTCGGCTTCGGATTTAAATTTCTTATGGCTTACAATGACCATTTTAGCGGGTGATAAACCATGTAGGTTTTGATTTTGAACTTTACCGGCAAAATTGACCTTATAGGCATTTTGGGGCTGAAAAGCAATAAATTGGCGGAGTTTTTTTGCACTATCAATAAATTCCACCGCTGAATTTTTTGAACGTAATTTCTGACGATGATTATTCCAGGGATCAGTAACATCCCAAACCTCAATGGATGACCCTGGTTTTTGGATAAGGTATTGGGCTTTTTCCTTACCCACTGATTGTTGGTCCCGGAAAATGAATTGATTACCTGTATACTTAAGCTTTGACCTCGCATTTACTGAAAGGTAATCCAACCAACCTTTGCCATTGCCTTTCTTATTGTAGGACAATGTAAAATTTAGGTTTTGCTTAGTATTCTTAATTTTCAGGGAGCCTTTTTTCGGTTTTATATAATCGGCGTCATACGCATTAATATTCGGTAAAGCACCCATTGAAATGGTTTTCCCCTGGCCATTTACTTTTAATTTAAAATTCGAATTAAAAGAGGACCTGTGCGCCAAACGATAATCTATGATCACCGAATCTGCTCCGCTGTTAAGGGGAAAATCAAAAGTTCGGGTCAACTGGTTTTCAAATGTTTCCCCATACCAATTCCGGCCTGTTTTTATTTCCTTATTGATTTCCGTCAAGGATTCCTTTTCATGGAATTGCAGTTGATCGAATCGATCTGTGGAATAGGTGGCATTGTTAAGGGACTGTTGCTGACTAAGGCGTTTTCCTTTTTGGTTATTTTCGGTTAGGAAATAATATCCCGAGTCTGAATAGTCATTATTTCGGTGCTTGAATTTTTTGGCCCCTTGATTAAAATTCCATTGCGAAGGGCCTCGCCCATAAAAAAGTACGTAATCACTCTTGTCAAAACTTCCGTCCTCTTCCCCTTTAACCCGGATGGCCTTTTCTCTTAGCCCTTTCGGGTAGTCACCCGATAATGATTGGGGAAGCATTTGACCACCGTTGCCATAAATGTGAAGGTTTTTAGGATTAACTGTTTCGGGATTGATGCCGTTAAAATTTTTCAAGTCCTGATAAGTGATCTTGAAAATTCCGGTAGTATCAATACCCAGCTTGATCCAATTTCCTAAGGCAAGTGGTGAAGCTTTGGGCCATTCATCTTTGCCTCTTTTACCCAGTTTAGCAGATTCGGGTTTGGCCGTGATTGAAATCAAAAGGGTTTGAATAAATTTTAAATTCCCATTCCGTTTTTTGAAAGGGGTTAGATTGAGCATTAGTTTTGGTTCCTTGTTGATATAACCTATCTCATGGGAATAATTAAAAGAATCCGATATTGAGTTTTTAAAAGAATCCGGGAATTGGCTTAAAGGTTTGTCAAATTCGAACAGCGGTTTCACTTTTATGTGAGAAGGCTTAGAGGGAAGCGGTATGTTTTTGACAAATGAAAATTGGCCTTCTTGAGCGGAAAAGTTTTGAATTTTTGGAATTTTCCCTTGATTAAGGGTTTCTTTTTTCCATTCAATCTGTATTGTTTTTTGAAAAGTTTGCTGACTTAAAGCCATTAAAGGCAGGAAAAAAAAAGGAAATAAGACAATATTGAAAATGATTTTTCGTTTCATAGATTTGAAAGTATCAGTATAGTTCGGTGTATGTTTCGTAAGTAATTAAACTCTTGGATTAACGAAAAATGTTCCCTAAAATTGTATTTTGTAAGATAAACGGTAGTTGTGGTTATGAAAAAATTTATCATTGGTTTAGTGCTTGTTGTGGCTTATTCAGGTGCCAATGCCCAGGATCCTGAATTCACCCAATTTTATGCCAATAAACTGTATTTGAATCCCGCTTTTGCCGGCACCAATGGCGGTCCAAGATTTACCCTGAATTACAGGAATCAATGGCCCAGTATTTCCAGTGCATTTGTTACTTATTCAGCTTCTTATGATCAGCATTTCGATGGTATCGGTGGTGGTGTTGGTTTGCAGGTTTGGCATGACCGGGCAGGTGATGGAGAACTTTCTACGACAGTGGTTAGTGGTATGTACTCCTATCATTTAAATGTTTCAGAAGATTTTACCATAAAGGCTTCTTTACAGGCTTCCGGTTATCAAAAAAGTATTGATTTTAATGAATTAAGGTTTGAAGACCAAATAAATCCTCGGTACGGTTTCATTTATGAAACAGAAGAACCTTTACCTAAAGAGGGTAGAGAACAAATACCACTTTTCCCTGATTTTTCAGCCGGTTTTATTGGTTTTACCGACAAATTTTATGGCGGATTTGCTGTGCATCATATTTCAGAGCCGAATCAATCCTTCTACGGCAATCCTGATAGTGAGCTGCCAAGAAAATATACCGCTCATGCAGGAATGATGATCCCGTTAGAAAATGTCAGGGATCCGGAAAAATTTATTTCTCCCAACATTTTGTACCAAAGGCAAAGGCGTTTTCAACAATTTAATTTCGGTGCTTATTACCAACATCAAGCTTTTGTCGCAGGTGCGTGGTTTAGACAAACCGCCCCAAATTCGGATGCTTTAATGGGTTTAGTAGGCTTTCATAAAGACCCGGTCAAAATTGGATATAGTTTTGATTTGACGGTCTCAGATGCGAGGGATGCGGCATTAGGTAGTCATGAAATTTCTTTAATTATTGAATTGGAAGCCAAAGACCGCCGTCAGGTTAAAAAATGGAGGCGCTTAAGCTGCCCCGATTTTTAAAAAATTACAATAAACAATTACTTTTGTAGTTCATGAAATGGATTTTAGCAAAAATTATTAGGAATATGAAAAGATTTGTGCCTTTTTTAATGATTGGAGTTGGTGTTTTTCTAATCACTGCTTGCAGTAGTCCCCAATCCGATACTACAGGATGGGCTTTTAATAGTACCGAAATGGGAGGCTTTGAAAAGCCATCATTTGAAAAGCAAAAAACGGGCCCGAACTTGGTTTATGTGAAAGGTGGTGCTTTTACCATGGGGAAAGTTGAACAGGATATTGCTTATGCCCAAAACGCTTTGCCCCGTCAAGTGACGGTCAGGTCATTTTATATGGATGAAACAGAGATAACCAACCTCCAATACCGGGAATACCTCTTTTGGATTCAAAGGGTATTCGTTGATTATCCAAGGGTTTATCATGAAGCTTTACCAGATACCAATAGCTGGAGAAGGAGATTGGGCTATAATGAGCCTTTTGTGAAATATTATTTTCGCCACCCAGCTTACATGAATTATCCGGTAGTAGGGGTTAATTGGAAACAAGCTACCAAGTATGCAGAATGGCGAACGGATCGGGTTAATGAAATGATCCTGATTGAAAAAGGCTTCATAGAACCTAACACCAATGAACAAATCGGAGCAGATAACTTTAACACAGAAGCTTACCTAACAGGTCAGTATGAGCCGGTTTATAACCAAAAGAAAAAGAGTTATCGGCCTGAAAAAGAAGGGAGAAGGGTTAAAATCAAGGATGGTATTTTACTGCCTGATTATCGCCTCCCTACAGAAGCAGAATGGGAGTATGCTGCTTTAGCCCTGGTTGGAGATGCTACCGGCAACAATGTCAATACCCGAAGGGTGTATCCTTGGAAAGGGCTTTCCTTAAGGAAAAAGCGGGGTAGCAATCGTGGTAAATTCAGGGCCAATTTCCAAAGGGGTCGCGGTGATTACATGGGTATATCAAACGAACCCAACGATGCCTCTTCAATCCTTGCACCGGTTAGGGCTTACTGGCCTAATGACCACGGCCTTTATCATATGGCCGGGAATGTTAGTGAGTGGGTTAAAGATGTTTACAGACCCCTCACCTATGAAATGGCCAGCGATTTTAATCCCCATCGGGGCAATGTTTTTAAACATAAAGCCAAAACTGAAGATGGTTTTTTGAAGCCAAAGGATAGCTTGGGACGAATTCCCAGGGAAAAAGCTACTGTGGACAGTGCAGATGTGACCCGTAATAAATTCAAGAGTCAATATGCTGACCGGAGGAACTATCAAAAATCCGACCAAAGGGGTGCTAAAGATCCTATGCGCAATTTTGCCGGTGATCAGCAATATAACTACGGTGTTGCCACATTGGTAAAAAATAAGGCAAGGGTATACAAAGGGGGTTCCTGGAATGACAGGGCTTATTACTTAAGCCCTGGTGCAAGAAGATTTTTGGATCAGGAACAAGCCCTACCCTCCCTCGGCTTTCGCTGTGCTATGGATAGGGTCGGCCCTCCCCAAAAAGGTTATGAACCCGAATAACAGTAGTTTTGCAATAGTTTATAAAAGTCTTCGAAAACAAAATCCGAAGCCAGTATTGAAAGGATAAAGATTTTAATCCCTTTTTGTATTCAAAAATTTTCCAAAAAAAGAAAATATGTTGAAAAAATACTTTGTTCAGGGGTTTTTACCCGTCTTGCTTGTGGGCATTTTTTTCCATCTGCCAAACCATTCTCATGCTCAATTTTATTTTGGTGGAAAAATAGGCCCAAGCTTAACCAATGTTAATGGAGATTTCGCTGGTAATAATTACAAGTTTGGATACTCCAGTGGAGGCATAATTGGTGTTTCTTTTGGCGAGTTCGACCAATTCAATATTCAAACTGATCTTTTGATCTCATTGAAGGGCGTAAACCAGAAATTTGAAGAAAAATCTTCCTTAAGGCGTGGAGATATTTTAACTGAAACAACCCTCAAATATGATAACAACCTTCATTTATCATATTTTGAAGCACCATTAACGTTTAAATATTCCCTTTCATTAGGTGGTGGGGTTTTTCCTTACAATAAAGAAAAAGGACCTGTAAATATTGATATCATGGCTGGTCCTTATATTGGCTACTTGTTAGATGCAGCAGCAAGCTTTAATACGGAAAGAACAACCAGAGTGGTCTTTTACGATGATGAAGGCGAAGTTGAAAATGAAGATGTGACCAATAGTGAATTGGAAGCAGGAAAGTTTAGGCTTAAGAATCGGGCCAAGCATGGTTTAAAGCCTTATGGTTCTTTAGATACTTTTGAACAAGTGAATATTCCAAGTTCTTTGGACGGAAGTTTGAATACTTTGGATATAGGATTATCTTTTGGTGCTGGAATAAGCTTTGAACTCAGCAAAAGTAGTACCCTTGGATTGGAAGGCCGATATACTACGGGGTTTATGAGTATAGACGATACTTTCTTCAATGATTATAAGGTTAATTCCGAAATTTCAGAAGATGGAGAGGCTAATTACGATATTCAATCTAACCAAGCAGACTTAACCAATACTGCTTTTGTTTTTTATTTGACCTGGACTTATCAGATTATCCCCAGTACTTTTTAGCCATCTATTAAATAAGCAATACTGGTAAAAAAGGAATGCTTAGGTTCATATTGAATCCCATTGAACTCGGTTTTTGTGCTAACCCGGTTTTAGAGGAGGTTTAAAACATTTTCCGGGGGCCTTCCTATAGTGGCCTTTCCATTTTTAATAACTATTGGCCGTTCAATTAATTTGGGGTTATTAATCAATATATTGAGCCATTCCTCCTCGTCAAGGGTTCTACCTTTGTAATACTCCTTGAAAATTTTTTCCTGCTTTCTTATGACATCCTCAGCTTCCATATTAAGCATGGTAAGCATATTTTTTAGTTCTGCTTTATTGGGTGGCGTTTTTAGGTATTCAATGATTTCAGGCTCAATACCTTGGTTTCTGATTAATTCAAGGGTTTCCTTATTTTTTTGCAACGGGGATTGTGGTAAATAATGGTTTTTTCTTCAGCCATTGGCTTCTTCTTTTTGATCCGTTTTTTCCATTAAATAAGCCTTGATGAATTGATCAATCTCCCCATTCATTACATCGTCCACCTTATTCGTTTCCATTTGTGTTCGTAAGTCTTTAACAAGTTTGTAAGGATGCATCACATAATTCCGGATTTGGGAACCCCATTCGATTTTTTTCTTGGTTTTTTCCAATGCTTGTTTCTTTTCTTGCTTCTTCCGCAGCTCCATTTCATAAAGCCGGGAACGAAGGAGTTCCATAGCTTTTTCCTTATTTTGAATTTGTGACCTTTCCTGTTGACATTCTATCAAGATGCCCGTAGGCTCATGCCGTAATCTTACAGCAGTTTCTAATTTGTTTACATTTTGGCCACCAGAGCCCCCTGCCCGAAAAGTTTCCCATTGTATATCTGAGGGGTCAACATCTACCTCGATGCTTTCATCCACTTTGGGGTAAACAAATACCGAGGCAAAAGAGGTATGACGCCTGCTATTGGCATCAAATGGTGAAATTCTGACCAAACGATGAACGCCTGATTCGCCTTTTAAATACCCGTAAGCATAGATGCCATCAATTTCTATAGTTGCCGATTTCAGGCCTGCTTCATCCCCGGCCTGTTTGTCAATTACCTCTAAATTGTAATTATGATTTTCAGCCCACATTGAGTACATTCTGAAAAGCATTCCGGCCCAATCCTGGCTTTCCGTACCCCCGGCACCAGGATTAATAGTCAAAATAGCGCCAAGCCGGTCTTCTTCCCTGGATAGCATATTGAAAAACTCCAGGTCTTCAATTTCTCCTAAAACATTGTTATATTGATTTTCCACCTCTTGTGATGAGACTTCGCCTTCTTTTTGGAATTCAACCAAGGTTTCCAAATCTTCAAGTTCATTTATGGCCCGCTTGAAAGATTGGACCCAGCTTTTTAACTGATCCAGTTCTTGGAGGGTTTTTTTGGCTTCTTCCGGGTCATCCCAGAATTGGGGGTCTGAAGCCTCTTTTTCTAATTCCTCAATTTGGGCTTCCTTTTGAGGAATGTCAAAGATACCCCCTTAACGCCTCCAGGCGTTTACGTACTGCTTTGAGTTCTTCCTGCGTCATAGTATTGCAAAAGTATAAAATACCGCATAATCCTAAAACGGAAAATCAGGAAAACGGTACAATGGCATCCTGTATATGGTAAATGTCCTCGCATTGATCTCCCGAGAAAATTATCGCCAAGATATCAAACCGGATTTCAGAATCCCAATTTTTTACCTCTAAATAGGCATTTGCTGCCTCCAGTAAATGCTGTTGCTTTTCTTTTCTGACAGCAGCTTCAGGATAACCGAAATACGAAGTACTACGGGTTTTTACTTCGATAAAAACAACCGTTTCGTAACCTTTACTGGCTATGATATCAATTTCTTCCTGGCCGGAACGCCAATTTCTTTCCAGGATCTGATAACCATTCTTTTTCAGGAAATCTACGGCGAGATCTTCTCCTTTTTTACCCAGTTGATTATGACTAGCCATCCGTTATTCCTTAAATAAGTACTAAGTTAATGATGATAAGGTTGATTATGAATAATGGTTAACGCACGATAAAATTGCTCCACAAAAATTAATCTAATATGCTCATGGTTGAAGGTCATTGGTGAAAGGGAAAGCTTACTATCTGCTCTTTTTTTCAATTCCTCATGAAAACCATGAGCACTTCCTGCTAAAAAAATGAGTCGCTGATGCCCCTGATTAAAAAGCTGTTGGAGGTGTACGGCAAAAGCCTGGGAGGTAAAGCTTTGTCCATGCTCATCAAGAAGGATCAGTAAATCCCCTTTTTTCAGGTTTTTAATTACCTGATCTTTTTCCTTTTCAGCCTTTTGAGCCGGCTTTTTTGCTTTACCCACGTTAAGAACTCCCGTTTCAAAAGGAAGGTAGGTTTGGATTCGTTTTGACAAATCCTCTATTTCTTTTTGCAGGTACTCCGAAGTGGGAATTCCGCTGTACCAAAAAGCTACCTTCATTGTTAATCTTTTCCCGGTTTGAAGGAGGCCATGGTGGCTGATATTTTGGCAATCATTTTATCATCCGAGTCCTGGTTTTCTACCCAAACTTCTCCTTCACAATAATTTAAGCGTTTACCAGGTTTGATTACATAACCTTTAGCCCAAATAAATTCTCCCTTTCCAGGGCTGAGATATCCTATGTTTAAATTCCCTGTAACTACATGCTCCTCTTCGCTAACAAGTGAAAAAGCCGCGAATCCGCACACAATATCGGCTACTGTTGAAGTCACGCCACCATGGATGTAACCATCTTGCTGAGTCAGGAATTTTTGAACCGGTGCCCGGCCTTCCATATAGCCAGGCTCGATAGTGGTAAGATCAAAGCCGATGTGCCGCATAAAATGCTGACCCCTAAGCTTTTCCTGTATAAAATCCTTAAACCTTGGATTTCTTGGCACAAGTTTTTCCAGAATGGCTGGTTTATAAAATTTGTCCGTGTTACTACTTTTCATAATCTCCGTGAATATCCGTTAACACTTCGTGGCCGTTTTGAGTAATCAGGATGGTGTGTTCAAACTGAGCAGAAAGTTTATTGTCAATGGTCCTGGCTGTCCATTGATCTTCACTATCTACTTTTACCCGCGCTTTCCCTTCATTGATCATGGGCTCAATGGTGAAAACCATACCGGGTTTCATTTTTTTACCGGAGTTCTTTTCAGCAATATGAGGAATTTCCGGCTCTTCATGGAATTGAAGGCCTACCCCGTGACCACAAAATTCGTACACAACACTATACCCCTTATCATGGGCAAATTGAGCAATTTCATAGCCAATATTGCCAAAATAATTCCCGGGGAAACATTGGTTAATCCCAGTATCCAGGCACTTTTTGGTAGTTTCTATTAATAATTGCGCTCTATTACTCACTTCACCGACAGTGAACATTCTGCTGGTGTCCCCATAATAACCATTCAGGATGGTGGTAATGTCAATGTTTAGAATGTCTCCTTCTTTTAACACTACCTGTTCCGAGGGTATGCCATGGCAAACGACCTCATTGAGGGAAATACAAGTGGCTTTGGGGAAACCGCCATAATTAAGGGGCGCTGGAGTGGCTCCATTTTGTTCAATAAATTCATGGATTTTTCGATCCAGGTAACCCGTGGTTATTCCGGCTTTGATATAGGGTTCTATGAAGTCAAGGGTTTTGGCTGCCAACTCACTACTTTTACGTATGCCGTTTATTTGTTCTGAGGTCTTGATTGTTATAGCCATGAAAAGGTTTTTGAAAAAGTTAAAGATCATGATTTTGTAAAAGGCGTAGAATATTGAATGGAAAAGCCTGTTAAAAGTGAAACCATTAGTCTATTGTCAGGCTATCAAAACTTTGCTTTCGGTCGATTTTTTTAACCAAGGATTGGAGGACATTACCCGGACCTACCTCTAAAAATTCATTGGCCCCATTTTCAATCATGTTTTGAATGGATTGGGTCCATTTAACCGGTGCTGTTAATTGTTCCATTAGTTTTTGTTTTATGATGTCCGGCTCTTGCGATGGTTGTGCTGTCGAATTCTGGTAAACGGGACAGCTTGGTTTTTCAAAATTTGTGTTTTCAAGGGCTTTTGCCAACTCATCCCTGGCTGGTTCCATAAGCGGAGAATGAAAAGCGCCCCCCACATTTAACTTCATAGCCCGCTTTGCTCCCTTCTCCTTTAGTTTTTCCACGGCTTTATCTATGCCTTCATTGGTACCGGAAATGACGATCTGACCAGGAGCATTGTAATTAGCCGGAACGACCGTTTCCTCGATGGCTTCACAAACCTCCCGGACTATTTGGTCCTCTAACCCTAAAATCGCTGCCATGGAAGAAGGGTGTGCATCGCAGGCTTTTTGCATGGCATTGGCTCGTTGAGCCACTAATCTTAAACCATCTTTAAAAGTTAAACTTCCGCTGGCTGCCAATGCAGAGAACTCGCCAAGTGAGTGTCCGGCCACCATATCCGGTTGAAATTTATTACCTGCGGCCTTAGCTAAGGCATAGGAATGTAGGAAAATGGAGGGCTGGGTGACACTTGTTTTTTTTAAGTCATCCTCAGAACCTTCAAACATAATTTTAGCGATATCGAAACCAAGGATTTCATTGGCTTCCTGAAAAATATTCCTTGCTTTTTCAGCGTTGTCGAAAAGGTCTTTTCCCATGGAAACGTATTGAGACCCCTGACCAGGAAAGATGTAAGCTTTCATAGGTGATTTCTGTTTTTGTTGGGTGCTGAATTTTAAGAACCAAAATACTCCACGTAATGGTTTTCCGTTTCAAAAATTTTTACGGAGTGCAAAGTGATCCCATCCTCAAATGAATCGGCTAATTCGTGCCAAATCCCTTTTGCCAAATTCTCAGTGGTGGGATTTATTCCTTTTAGGAAATCAACCTCCAGGTTTAAATTCTTATGATCGATTTTATTGATTACCCGCTCCCTGATTCGAGTACTCAAGTCTTTCACATTCATTAAAATACCTGTGGTTGGGTCGGGCTCACCTTTAATGGTCACATAAAGGACAAAATTGTGACCATGCCAATTGGGGTTGGCACATTCAGCAAAAACCTCCTGGTTTTTTTCCTCAGACCAACCGGGCACCGCAAGTTTATGAGCAGCATTAAAATGTTCCCGCCTCGTTAGGTAGATCATAACCTAAAAACCCCTTTTATCGTATTGTGGAGCACTACTATTCAAATTGCCATTTTTTATTGTCAAAATGGTTCAGAACTGCAAATATAAGGCTTGATGGCTTATTTTTGGTAGGAGTATGCTTATAAGTTCATGCTATTTTCCTTAAAATTGCCTTTCGATTAAAAGTGTTTAATTTCTCATGATCGTTGTTACAGGGGCATCTGGTTTTATAGGAAGCTGCTTAATCGGTAAGTTAAACCGGGAAGGGTACCGTGATATTGTGGCGGTTGATGATTTTTCCAATCCTTCCAAAATGCCAAACCTGGTCAATAAGGTTATTACCCGTAAGGTTGAGCGCACCCATTTTATGAATTGGATAAACGAAAATGAAAAGTTGGTTCAATTTATATTCCATCTGGGAGCCAGAACGGATACAGCCGAAATGAACGAAAACATTTTTAAAGAACTTAACCTACAATATTCTCAGCAAGTGTGGAAAAAATGTGTGGAGTTTGGGATTCCATTAATATATGCATCATCAGGAGCAACCTATGGTTTAGGGGAGCACGGTTATTCAGATGAACACGCTCAATTAAAACACTTTAAACCCCTCAATCCTTATGGGGAATCAAAACATGAATTTGACCAATGGGCCTTAGAGGAAGCAGAAAAGCCTTATTACTGGATAGGGGTGAAGTTTTTTAATGTTTATGGTCCCAATGAATACCATAAAGGCCGAATGGCTTCAGTGGTTTATCACGCTTTCCAGCAGATAATGAATTCTGGTAAGGTTAAACTATTCAGATCTCATAATCCTGATTTTGAGCATGGGGAGCAAATGCGGGATTTTATTTATGTGAAGGATGTCGTGGATGTTTTATATTGGTTGATGCTGAATCGTAAGCCTGAAAATTCCGGTATTTATAACCTGGGTACCGGTAAAGCGGAAACTTTTCTTCATTTGGCCCATAGTATTTTCAAGGCCTTGGATAAGAAAGCTTCTATTCAATTCATTGATACTCCCGAGGACATACGGGATAAATACCAGTATTTTACTGAAGCCAAAATGGATAAGTTAAGATCAATTGGATACGAGGCACCTTTTCATTCTCTGGAAAAAGGAATCGAAGACTATGTGCAGAATTACCTTTTACCAGGACAATACTATTAATTGTCATAAACTGCTATGCCTCCGTTCATAAAATTTGGTAACCAATAAGGGCAAACTGAAAAGGGCGCTTTTTCAATGATTGGCTGATTTCTTGTCTAACAGGACTTTTTTATGCTTTTACTAAACTATGACTTTTTGAGGCATTATAGCA
>CAZJWK010000053.1:0-18389 GCA_964549595.1 uncultured Sphingobacteriales bacterium
TCTTTTCCGGTGATCTTCGGAGCCGGCTTCGGCTCTATGTGAATCGATTTCGTTATGGTCGTATCACATCCTTCATCATTTGTCTCCGTAACTTTGACCTCTCCACTATCATTATTCTTCCATTCGACACTTATTTTATGACCCGAATCAGTTGTGATAGTACCATTACTTACAGCCCAATTATGCTTGTGACCAGTACTATCGCCAACACTATAATTATAACCCCCTTCATTCTTACATACGGAGTCTTGTCCGCTTATAACCGGTGAAGGCCTGGGATCAATTTGAATGTCTTTGGTAATGGTCGTATCACATCCTTGATCATTTGTCTCCTTGAGTTGAACCTTACCAGTACCAGCCCCTTTCCATTTAACATTGATAAAATTCCCGGAATCACTATAAATAGTGCCTTTCGTTACTGTCCAGTTATAAGTATTACCATTGGTATCGGAGGCTAAAGCAAGGGTATTACAACCTACTTGAGAAGGATTCTGAATACCTACCAAACCCCGATCATCATCACCTTTCACCTTATTACCGGAATCATTAGTCACATAATTCACTGAATTAGTATCTTTCACATCATCAATATACCGCAAGTAATCTTGATTCGGGGAATTACCCTTCTGGAAAGTTACCTCATAATTGCCATCACAATCAATATCTACAGAAGAGAGCACACTCTTCTTTGCTGCACCCTTCGAACTTGGCAATATGGTATTTTGAACACCACTTGCCGTAATAAGCTTAATTTCATTACCGCCAGTCACAATCGGAATTGATGCAGTCCCATCTCCATCAAAGTCAACAGGATTACCTACCCCTATACCGTTATTTGAACCCACAGTAACTCCTGTTGTCTTAAGCGTACCATTATCATCTTTATAACGAATTTCCTGGGAGGCATCGGCAAAAACCAATTCATCCTTTCCATCTCCGTCTATATCATTTATTCCGGATATGGCATTTACTCCATTTCCTGAATTCAATACCATGGTTGGGTTACCCTTCTCATCTACCCTAAATACTTTACTATTACTGTTCCCGGTATAGAAAATTGAAGGACCACTACCATTCCAAAACCCGACTGCCAATAACCCCTTATTTGTACGAGCAGGGCTACCACTTATATCAATAGTATCATGGACGCCCTGAGAACGATCCCACAAGGCAATATCATTACTATTAATCAAAAGTGGCACATCGGCATCCCCATTGCCATCAAAATCATTATTGCCAGGGCCTAAGGTTTCAATACCGTTTGCATTCCAGCTACTATCCTGCCCTCCATTCTTCGTAAGCGTTTGCAGGGTTTTACTTTTTGTAAAAGCGACTCCATTAGCTTGCTCTTTTTCTTTGAAAATTTCATAAGTAAAGGTATCCGTATAGGCACAAACGGTATCCTTTCCTTTTATGGTAGAAGAGGGCTTCGCTTTAATATGTATGTCTTCGGAAACCGTGGTGTCACAGCCATTTTCGTTAGTCTCAGTCACTTCGATCTTACCACTGTTTTCACCTTTCCATTTCACTGTAACCTGATTTCCGGAATCATGGGTAATCTTCCCATTATTGACATTCCAGCTATATGAGTGACCTGTATTATCTGTGGTACTGTAGGTATGGCTTCCAGTATACTCACATGCCGTATCAGGTCCATTAATTTGAGGGGTGGGAGTTTGGTTAATATAGATCGTAGTATCCACAATAGTATCGCAGCCAGCAGCGCTGGTTTCTTTTAATTTTAAGGATACCGTATCATTGCTTAACCACTTCACACGAATGCTATCTGTGCCTGAACCGGAAAGCATGTTACCCCCATTAACCGTCCAATTATAAGTAGCACCTGAATGTTCCGGGGTATGGTAAGAATACTTTGAAAACTCACAAACGGAATCCTCTCCGGTTAGATTCACCTGGGGATTTTGGGTGAGATCCACGACCTTGTTTGAAGGGGCAGAGCATCCGCTGCTATTGGTCTCAATCACTTCAATAAAACCCAAACCCGGATCACCCCATTTAACGTCCACTTTATGCTGATTGGTCGGCCCTTTTAAAGTACCTCCAATGGCGACCCAGCTATAGGTAGAACTCGAATCAAACGGTGTTTGATAAGTAGCCTTATTATTCGCACATACCGAATCAGGACCCGTAACCGAAGGGGTGGGATTCGGATTGATCACAATACTTTTTGAAATCGTTGTATCGCAATCCTTATTATTCTTAACCTTTAACTGAACCGATCCTGAACCGGCACTATCCCAATCTACTGCTATGCTATCCGTATTCTTTCCATCTGTTATTGTACCCCTGGTAATTGTCCAATTATAATTATTTCCTGCTTTGAAAGGTGTTTCATAAGTATGACTGGAAAAGGAACAAACGGTATCTGACCCTTTGATAGAGGGATCAGGGCGTGGGTCAATTAAAACGGTTTTAGAAACAGTGGTATCGCAACCATCGGTATCTGTCTTTTTAAGTGAAATTTTGCTGGTGTCTGTCTCCAACCATTCCACTTTCACACTATCAGTCCCTTGTCCACTCATAATTTTACCGCCATTAGCGGTCCAATTAAAGGTGGCTGATGTGTCTTCAGATGTGGCATAAGTATGTTGCGTATATTCACAAACAGTATCCGAACCGGTAATAGCGGGAGAAGGATTGCTATTAATCATTATAGTGGTATCACGTAAGGAATCGCAACCATATTCATTGGTCTCCTTTACAGATAAGGTTTTTTGACCACTTCCAAACCATTCTATTGAAACACTATTGGAATCGTTGGGCGATAGCAGTTTACCGCCATTCACAGTCCAATCATAACTGGCACTTGTATCATTCGGAGTACTATAAGTATAAGTAGAATACGCACATACCGTATCCTTGCCACTAATAGCCGGTTCTGGTCTTTGGTTTATGTAGATCGTGGTATCCGTGGTTGTATCGCAGCCCAGGGCATTTTTCTCTTTCACCGATAAAGAAACCGTATCGGCTTTTTGCCACTTCACTTTAATGCTATTAGAGCCACCACCACTCAAAACATTGCCACCATTAACGGTCCATGTATAATTCGATCCTGAATTATTCGGAGTGGAATAGGTATGGCTGGTGTATTCACAAACAGAGTCCAATCCACTAATAGATGGCCTCGGCCCTTGTATATCGACATTTTTGTTTATTGTGGTATCGCAACCCAGTGAGTTCGTCTCCTTGAGTGATACCTGACCATTGCCTTTTACATCCCATTTAACTTTAACAGAGTCCGTTCCGGAGCCGGAAAGAATAGACCCGCCTGTTATCGACCAGCTGTAGGAAGCAAGTCCGGTATCCTTGGCACTGTACGTTTGAAAACTGTATTCACAAGCAGAATCCGGACCTATTATGGTTGGTTCTGGCCTTGGATCAATGTAAATGGAAGTGTCAACTGTCGTATCACATCCACCAGAACTGATTTCCTTTAAAGATAACTTGACTGTGTCTGTTTTTTTCCAGAATATATCCACCTGGTTTGAATCTTCCTTGGAAGTAATATTTCCTCCATTGGCTGTCCAATCGTAAGTGGCACCTGGATTATTGGGTGTACTATAGGTTTGGGTCGTATATTCACAAATGGTATCAGGCCCGCTTAGATCGGGTTTGTTTTTGGCATTGATGTGAATGGTCGTATCAATCAGGGTATCACAACCGAAAGGATTCGTTTCTTTTAGAGAAAGATTGACAACGTTATCATCCTGCCATTTGACAACAATACTGTCACTTCCGGCCCCTGACTTGATAAATCCGCCGTTAACCGTCCAGGAATAAGTCGCACCAGTATGTTTGGGAGTGGTATAGTGCTCAGTAGTATATTCACAAACCGTATCCGGTCCTTGAATGGAAGGCCTTGGCCCTAATATTTCAACCGAATGATTAACAGTGGTATCACAACCTTCACTATTCGTTTCAGTGACTGATACATTTCTGGAACCTTTGAAACTCCACTTAACGACAATGGTATCTGTGCCGCTACCGGATTGAATGGAACCACCACCAACAGTCCAGGAATAATTAGAACCGGAATGCAGGGGTGTAGTAAAAGTATCCACGGTATATTCACAAGCAGAATCAGGTCCACTTATGGATGGGTTTGGCCTTGGATTGATATAAATAGTGGTATCCCGGGTAGTATCACAACCATGCTTATTGGTTTCTTTAACAGAAAGGGTGACCGTGTCAGTGGCTTTCCAATCCACATTGATACTATTTGTGCCACTACCGCTTAAAATGGTACCACCGTTAACAGTCCAGTTATAATTTGATCCGGAATTATTGGCTACTGAATAATTATGGTTAGTATATTCACAGACTGTATCAGGACCATCTATTAAAGGATCCGGTTTGGGGTCAATATAAATAGTCGTATCCCTTGTCGTATCGCAATCATGTTTATTGGTTTCCGTAACGGAAAGGTTTACTGTATCCGCATTTTGCCAATCTACTGTAATGCTATGAGTATCTGCCGGTGAAGTAATTATGCCACCGTTAATGGACCATTTATAATTTGCACCGGAAATTTGGGGAGTACTATATGAATGGCTCGTAAACTCACAAACAGTATCTGGACCACTAATGGTGGGATCAGGCCTTGGATCAATGTAAATGGTTGTGTCAACAGTAGTATCACAACCATATTTATTGGTTTCCGTAACGGAAAGGTTAACCGTATCAGTTTTTTTCCATCGGACACCAATACTGTCAGTACCAGCCCCGGTTTGGATGGTACCGCCATTAACCGTCCATGTATAGTTAGACCCGGAATTAAGCGGTGTGGAGTAGCCATGAACAGTATATTCACAAGCGGTGTCAGTACCACTTATGGAAGGAGCAGGTTTCGGGTCAATGTAAATGGTCGTATCATAGGTCGTATCGCAACCATAAGCATTGGTTTCCTTAACCGAAATCGAAACCGTATCGTTGTTTTGCCAGTCAATTCTGATACTATTGGTGCCCGCACCTGAATCTATTGTTCCACCATTTACTGTCCAATTGTAAGAAGACCCCGAATTTTGAGGCGTGCTATAATTGTGGCTGGTATATTCACAAACGGTATCAGGGCCATTGATGGTTGGCCTGGGGCCTAATTTTTCAACCACTTGTTCAACGGTGGTATCACACCCTTTATCATTGGTTTCTGTGACACTAACCTTTCCGGAGCCTCTCACATCCCACTTTACCATGATCGAGTCAGTGCCGCTCCCTGACTGTATTGAACCCCCGTTTACCGTCCAACTATAAGAGGCTCCTGAATGAGAAGGCGTAGTATAAGACTGGGTACTGTATTCGCACACTGAATCCTTACCGCTTATGCTTGGCTGAGGCCTTGGATCAATATAAATCGTTGTATCAACGGTGGTATCACAGCCATGCTTGTTGGTTTCTGTAACAGACAGGGTAACGGTATCCACGCCTTCCCAATCCACGTCTATTTGATTTGTACCGGCACCGCTTGAAATGGTCCCGCCATTTACGGTCCAATTGTAACTGGCTCCACTATTATTCGGAGTAGAATAGGTTTGGGTAGTGTATTCACAAACAGTATCCAGCCCTGAAATTTTGGGTGAAGGATTCGGATCAATGTAAATGGTAGTATCATAGGTAGTATCACAACCAAGGGAAGTGGTCTCTTTCACAGAAATGGTTACCGTATCGGTTTTTAACCAATTAACCTGAATGGCATGTGAGTCCACTTTAGAAGTAATCGTACCACCATTCACCGTCCAGCTATAAGATGAACCGGAATTAAATGGGGTGGAATAGGATTGGCTGGAAAATTCACAAACCGTATCAGGTCCACTTATTTCAGGCCTTGGGCCGATTATGGTTATATCCTGGGAAATAGTTGTATCACAACCATTCGTATCGGTTTGGGTAAGGGTCAATTCACCGCTTCCTTTTACTCCCCACTTAACGCGAATGCTATCCGAATTTTTTCCGGATAAAATATTGCCACCTGTAATTGACCAACTGTTGGAAGCTCCTGTATCAGAGGGCGTTGTGTAAGAATGCCTGGAATATTCACAAACAGAATCAGGTCCATTAATAGAAGGGTCTGGTCTTGGATCAATAATGACGGTTGTATCAAAGGTAGTATCGCAATTTACCCCATTGTCAATGGTTACCTTGATTTTCCCGGTATCGGTTTTGAACCAATCAATGTTCACACTATCAGTACCCGCACCGGAAGTTACACTGCCACCAGTGATTGTCCAGGTATAAGTAGAACTTGGATTGGAGTAGACCGTATAAGGGTGATTGGTGTATTCACACACTGTATCCGGCCCGTTTATACCCGGTTCAGGAGGCTCGTTAATGTCAACGGATTTACGAATGGTGGTATCGCAATCAAATTTAGTGGTTACCTTTAATTCTACTTCGCCACTACCAGCAGAATCCCAACTGACAGAAATGCTATCGGTACCGCTACCTGAAAGAATAGATCCTCTGGTAATAGTCCAACTGTAGGCTTTAAAAGTATCCACTGAGGCAGTATAGCTATGTACAGAAAACTCACAAACTTTACCAGGTCCCAGAATTTTTACTTCCGGGGTTGGTTTGATTTGTATATTGGTATCAACCGTAGTATCACATGTTCCATCCGGTAATTTTTTAGTCACTTTAACAGTGCCACTTCCTTGATTGGGCCAACTAACCGTGATGGAATTTGTGCCTCCACCCGATGCAATGGACCCACCAGTAACCGTCCAGTTGTAAACAAATTCAGGATCATTCTTAACACTATATGAATAACTGTTTTGTTCACACACCGTATCTGGACCGGATATTACAGGTTTCGGTTCCTTTACAATCTGAACGGTGGTATCAATGGTTGTATCACACCCGAATTTACTTGTTTCTTTAAGTTTAATGGTTCCTGTTCCGGGACCATTCCAACTAACCTGAATGTTATTGGTGCCACTACCGGAAGTAATTGATCCCCCGGTGACCGTCCAGTTATAAGACGCCCCTGAATGGCTGGGTGTACTGTAAGATTTGGTGGAAAATTCACAAACCGTATCCCGACCATCAATAGCGGGTTCAGGAGTGGATTTAATCAAAATTGTGGTATCAACAGTGGTATCACAACCATTCGCCTTGGTTTCGGTTACAGCCAATTTAACATTTTGTGAGCTATTCCAATCAACCGTTATTTCATCTGTACCGGCTCCACTGTCAATAGTGCCTCCATTGACCGTCCAACTGTAACTGGAGCCAGAATTTTTAGGGGTCGAATAGGTATTACTCGTAAATTCACAAACCGTATCCGGCCCATTAATCTGGGGATCAGGCCGTGGATCAATATAAATGGTGGTATCAACCGTAGTATCACAACCATTCCCCTTGGTTTCTTTAACAGACAAAGTAACGGTATCGGTACCCTCCCAGTCCACTGTCACGTTGTTAGTATTACCACCGCTGGCTATAGTACCGCCATTAACCGTCCAGGAATAGTTTGAACCACTATTTTTGGGGGTGGAGTAGGAATGCGTAGTATACTCACAAACCGTATCAGGGCCATTGATTTTCGGTTCAGGTTTCTCGTTGATATTTATGGTGGTATCAACAGTGGTATCACAACCATTGGCTCTGGTTTCCTTTAAAGATAAAGAAACCGTATCCGTACTTCCCCAATCCACAGTGATTTTATGGGTACCAGCACCACTGGTTATGGTGCCCCCATTAACCGTCCATTTGTAAATGGATGAAGTATCCTGGGGAGTGGAATAACTATGGCTGGTGAATTCACATACCTCGATAGGCCCGTTGATTTGTGGATCTGGTCGGGGATCGATATAAATGGTTGTATCAGTGGTGGTATCACAGCCGTTGGCCTTTGTCTCTTTGACCGAAAGATTAACGGTATCGGCTTTTTGCCAATCCACAGTGATTTTATGGGTACCAGCACCACTGGTTATGGTACCTCCATTAACCGTCCAATTGTAACTAGCGCCACTATTTTTAGGCGTTGAATAGGTCTGATTGGTGTATTCACATACGGTATCCGGACCACTTATTTTTGGGTCGGGCCTGGGATCAATGTAAATGGTGGTATCAAAAGTGGTATCGCAACCCTGCGCATTGGTTTCCTTTATGGATAAATTGACCGTATCAGTATCCTTCCAATCTACCTTAAGGACATTGGAATCCTTTCCATCGACTATCGATCCCCCATTCACTGTCCAGGTGTAAGCAGATCCCGAATTCAGGGATGTTGAATACGTTTGGGTAGTATATTCACAAACGGTATCCGGACCGGAAATCTCAGGCCGGGGACCGGATTTTCGAACTGTTTTATTAACAGTGGTATCACAACCATTGGCTTTTGTTAAGGTCATGGAGACTTGTCCAGACCCTTTAAATCCCCAATCGACTGAAATGCTATCAGTGCCGCTTCCCGATGTAATCGTACCACCGGTAACATTCCATTTAAAACTCGTGCCTGAAGTATTGGTATAATAGGACTTTGAAGTATTTTCACAGACTGTATCGGGCCCATTAACAGAAGGTTCAGGCACTTCCTGAATGTAAATAGTCGTATCTACCGTGGTGTCACACCCATTATCCTCGGTTAAAGAAAGTTTGACGGTATCGGCTGCTTGCCATTTTATAGCAACGCTATCGGTACCTGAACCAGTCGTAATGTTACCGCCATTCACCGTCCAATTATAATTTGAACCGGGATTATTCAAGGTATAATGGGAGTGGGTTGAGAATTCGCAGACGGTATCCGGACCTTTCAAAGAGGGGGAAGGCTTGGAATTTATATAAACCGTGGTATCAAAAGTAGTATCACAACCATTGGCATTGGTTTCTTTTACAGAAAGTGTAGTGGTGTCCGCTTTATTCCATTTGACATCTATTTTACTGCTATCAGCTTTTGATTGGATGGTTCCGCTATTGACGGTCCAATTGTAAGTAGAACCCGAATTATGGGGCACACTATAGGTCTCAGTAGCAAATTCACAAACCGTATCCGGCCCACTGATAACAGGCCTTGGCCCAAGCAACTCCACATTTTTTTGTACCGTTGTATCACAGCCATTGCTATCCGTTTTGGTCAAGGATACTTGCCTACTGCCCTTAAAATCCCATTTGATATCAACAGTATCATCATTACCACCGGAAACAATACTACCTCCGGTAACGGACCAATTAAGGGAATCCTTTGACTGCTTATTGGTTGTGTAGGTTTGGGTAGTATACTCACAAGCAGTATCAGGACCATTTATAACCGGATTGGGTTTGGGGTTGATTAGGATGGTTGTATCGTAAGTCGTATCGCAACCTTGTCCATTGGTTTCTTTTACAGAAAGGGTTACGGTATCCGCATTATTCCAGTTTATCGTAACCGATGAAGTCCCGCCACCAGAGGCAATAGATCCCCCGTTAACGGTCCAATTATAGTTAGAAGAAGCATTTTTGGGGGTGCTGTAGGAATGCTTACTTTGCGCACAGACTGTATCCGGACCACTTATAACCGGGCGGGGACCTGAGATGTGAATGGAATCCGTCACGGTAGTATCACAGCCCACACTATTGGTCTCCTTCACACTTACCGTACCAGAACCTTTGACATCCCAATCTACATTAATGGTTCCTGTTCCGTTACCTGAAGTGATGGTACCACCTTTTACCGTCCATAAATAAACAGAACTGGCTTGAAAATTTTTTACACTATAACTCTGACTACTAAATTCACAAACTGTATCGGGTCCTTGAATGACCGGACTTGGGCCCGGATCAATGTAAATGGTGGTATCAATGGTTGTATCACATCCCCATTTATCAGTTTCTTTCACAGATAAAAGCAAGGTGTCCCTACTGCCCCATTTTATGGTTATGGCATTGGTATCTTTCTTCGAGGTAATAGTGCCCCCATTTACGGTCCAGTTGTAGCTGGAACCGGAATGAAAGGGTGTACTATAGGATTTTGTTGAATTTTCACAAACGGTATCCGGTCCGCTAATATGGGGTTGAGGCGTAGAATCTATAAATATGGTTTTAGTTACCGTTGTGTCACAACCTGCGTTATTGGTCTCTTTAAGGGACAATGTTACGGTATCGGCCGAAAGCCACTTAACGGTAATGCTATCCGTACTTTGACCCGATTGTATAATGCCTCCATTGGCTGTCCAATTGTAGGATGCACCAGCGCTGGAAGGTGTCTTATAGGAATAAGTCCTGAATTCACAAACCGAATCGGGCCCATTAATGGTAGGACCGGGTCTGGCATCAATATCAACAACGGTGTCAATGGTGGTATCACATCCTGCAATATTGGTTTCTTTCACTTTTACCGTTCCGGTGCCACTGCTGTTCCATAATACATTAATGCTGTTGGTATCTCCTCCCGATTTAATTGTTCCACCGGTAACAGTCCAGTTATAAGTGGAACTATCATGATAAGTAATGCTATAAGAATGGGTAGTGCTTCCACATACGGTATCAGGACCATTGATTATTTGAGAAAATTCCGGAGGCTCTTTAATGCAAAGATTATCCAATGCCATATCCCCGTCACTGCCGGAAGTCCCTGCGCCAACAAACCGTAACCTCACATTGCCGCTATAACTCTTTAATGAAACATTGACGTTATTCCATTGTGCACCACTGGAGGTTTGTTGCTGTCCGGATTTAGACCATATCTGACTCCAACCGCTGCCCGTATTAACTTCAAGGGATAAGTCGCCCATATTACTACCATACATGTGGTACCAAAAATCCAGGTATAAACAAGCATTCGAGTCGATATCCAGACAAGGGCCTTCAAAAAAGGCAGTGTCTGAACTACCTGTTGCGGAATCATTTTCATAGTATATGTAATTTCCGGAACCATGACTACCATTACCACCATGATCCCCATTCGGGCCCGTATTACTGGTAGGGGTTGTACCAGTGTGTTCGGTCCAATCGTAATCGCCATAGTCTACATTATTCCATTTGTTGGAATAATCGCTGGCCGAACCATCAAAGTCCTGGCAAAATTTGAAAGAATCAACCGGTTCAGTAAGCGTTACCATATAATCTTCCACTTCCGAACCTGCCGGGCAATTGCTGGAAGCACAACCTGGTATGGTACAGGGATCATCAAACTTACTAGAGTCCCTGTTAAAAGCAGCCATTACACGCATGGGGACCTTTCCGGTAGTAGCAGATTTAGGAATGGAAAATGTGGCACCCGTTATTGTAGTGGTGTCATCATGGGCAAAAACCAACTCTGAGGGATGTTCATATTTACCATTCTTATCATAATCTATCCAAATGGCTGAACCCATTTTTTTAGTGCCTAACCCAAAAGAAGCATCAAGGGTAATTGTTTGGCCCAATGGAAAACGAAAATCAAAACTATCCCCAAAGTGAGTATAATGGCCATTACAACTGTCATTGGCAACACCGGCACTGTCTTTATAAGTTTTACCACAAGCATCGGTGACAGAAAAAACCAGGTCGTCTATAGAAAATTCTCCCAAAGCACTGGAACAACCATTGGTATTGGTAGGCGCAATGGAAGTATCACAGGTTGTTTGGGCTGAAACATCCGTCAAAAATAGACTACCCGTAAAAGCCAATAAAAAAGCTAACGCAAATAATAGAGGTTTCAATTGATCTTATTTCTAACTTTCCAAATTCCTTTAAAGTCAAAATTAATAAAACCTATTGATTTTTACTCCATCGTTTCAATTTTTTGAAAAACGTTGGTTAATAAGGATTTATGTCGATGGAAAAAATCTTACCCGGCGTAATTGAATTGAAACAGAATTACATATTCTTCGGGTCAGGTTTTACTCGGTTTGTTTGATTTAACAAATTTTATAAAAATAAAAGGTTAAAGTTTCATCTTTGTATTACTTTATGATTAAAGTAATTTTGAATGCCATGTCACTTTCCTTTAAAATATTTTTTCCATTAATCCTTGTTTTTAGCTGGTTAACGCCATCCTATTACCAAAATTCTGACAATAATTGTCTTAAAGGAAAAGGCCCCACTATTGAGCAAAATCAGGACATAAAACCTTTTGATGAGTTAATTCTCAACATGAACGCCAAAGTAAAAATTAGCCAAGGTCAAAAGCCTTCTTTAAAAGTTGATGCTCAGCGGAAACTTCATAAGCACCTAAAAACCAGTGTTTTAAACCGAAAACTTAAAATCCGGTTAGATACCGCTGTTTGCTCCCATAAGAAAATAACAGTGATAATAACAGCTCCGAGTATTGAAAAAATAGTCAATAATGGAATGGGGCAAATTACCACCAATAGCACTCTTGCCCAAAATAATATTCAGTTGGTGTTAAATGGCTCAGGTTTCATAAATGGTCGAATAAGGGTACAGCAATTACATACTAAAATCCATGGTTCCGGAACCATCGAGTTATCCGGGAAAGCAAAAAATCATCAAATCGAAAGCCTTGGTTCCGGTAAATTAAAGGCCTTTTATTTAACAGCTAATAATGCTGAAATCACAACGCATGGGAAGTCTACCCTCCAGGTATATGTACTGGAAAATTTAAACGCTTCCGTAAACGGCAATGGCTTGGTTGAATATAAGGGCACACCAGAAGTCAATTCAAGTATTTTTGGAACAGGACAAATAATACCCGTCAATTAAAGTTAGGAGGTTTCAAGAATACCGATTGCGGTAAATTTATCAAAAACATTTTCAGTATGAGGGGCATCTTTCAACTCATCCGTTAAATCCTGCCCGGCCCAATGTTCATAATGTGTGCCCGTATGCCATAAGCGACTTTTACCTACATCATAAATATAACCCATGTAAGCTACCCAAACCTCCGGTTTGTCCTGACCATTTCTGAGGGCCAATTGCCTTTTGGTATATTTGGGCAAGTTACTGTCCTCCATCTTTGACTTCCGATTTTTGGATGAGTTGGTTTTTCACCAGGTATTCCAGGATTTGGACCGCATTGGTAGCAGCGCCTTTGCGAAGGTTATCAGCCACTATCCACATATTCCATGCATTGGCTTGGGAATGGTCCTCCCGGATCCGGCCCACCAACACTTCATCCTTTTCATGCGCATTTAATGGCATGGGATATTCTTTATTAACAGGATCATCCATAATTTGAATGCCTTCCATATTACCTAAGATGGTTTTTATCCGGTCAAGGGAAGCCCTGGCCTTTAGCTCTACGTTCAGGCTCTCTGAATGACCCCCTGTTACCGGCACCCGAACCGCTGTAGGAGCTATGGGTAAGTTCGCATCTTCCAAAATTTTTCGGCTTTCATTGACCATTTTCATTTCTTCCTTGGTATAACCATTGTCTTGAAAATCATCACAATGGGGCAGGCAATTCATGTCAATTGGGTGAGGGTAAGCGCTTTGGGAATTCTTTTCGCCTTTTCTTTCAGCAAATAATTGATCCACAGCTTTCTGACCCGAACCGGTAACGGATTGGTAAGTCGAAATAACAACCCGTTGAATACCAAAATGTTGGTGAAGAGGCGCTAATGCCATAACCAACTGAATGGTAGAGCAATTGGGATTCGCGATGAGAAGATCATCCTTGGTTAAAGCGCTGCCATTTATTTCAGGCACAATTAAGGGAACCTCAGGATTAAGCCGCCAAGCGGAGGAGTTATCAATGACACAAATTCCTGCATCCTTGAATGCGGGTGCCCACTCCTTTGCCACTTCACCTCCTGCGGAAAAAAGTGCTACATCAGGTCGGCTATCCAAAACCGATTGAATGGATTTAACCTCAAATGGATGCCCTTTTAAATTTTTTACAGCCCCAACAGACCGCTCAGAGGCAGCAAGCCGAACCTTGTCCAACGGGAAATTTCGCTCATATAACACTTCCAACAACTTTCCTCCCACCAATCCGGTAGCACCTACTATAGCTATCTGACAATCGTGCTTTGCTTTCATGTTTTCCTTTTTTTCTAAAACAATTAAACAATGGAAACCGATTCTTTAACCTTCCAATTGTTCCTTTTTTATAGCACCCTTTTTATCCGGTTTACTAACCAAATAAACGCCCAAAAAGATCAATAACCCAAACAATACCTGCCAAATGGTTAGTAAATAATTACCAATTAACACGGCTATGAAGGTAGCAAATAGCGGTTGCAAATAAATATAAGAACCGACAATGGCACTGCTGACATACCTCAGTGCCCAGGCATTCAAAATATAAGCAAGAAATGTAGTGCCAATGGTAACGAAAGCAATACTACCCAAAACGGTCGCAGGCATAGCACTCCATTCGGCCTCCAAAACCTGGGGAATTCCCAAAGGGGAAATATAGACCAAACCAAAAGTAAAACTCCACTTAACGACCGTTAAGGGATGGTACTTTTGCATTAATGGCTTAACGATAACCAGGTAAGTGGCATAGGAACAAGCATTCAGGAAAACCAATAGATCACCAAGCCAGCTCCAGGTACTTGCGGCTATTTTGGCCTTTTCACTACCCGGGGAATTTAAAATCAGATAAATGGCCCCTGTGGCACCCAAAGTAATTCCTATTAACTTTTGTAAAGTGATACGTTCGCCTATCAAGAGTGAAGCTACCACCAACACAATAATCGGGGTAGAAGTCATAATCAGCGAAGCATTAATGGGAGAGGTATAGGAAAGCCCCTGGAAAAACATCATCATGTTAGCGGAAGCGCCAAAAAAACCGCAAATGGCTAATCTCAGGTAATCCCCCTTCTCTCTGATGCTTTCCTTGATGAATATGTTGTGAAATCCGGCCAGTAAAAGTAAAGCGCAAAAAACACGAACCCATATGAACCCGAAGGGCCCAAGGTAGTCAGGCATTACCTCCTTGGCCAGGACAAAAGTAGCCCCGTAAATAAGGGCAACCAATACCAACCCTGCATGTACCAGTACTCGTTTGTTTTTCATGGTAGCAAAAGTAGTCATGTTGCGAGAATCTGGAAAAACAGCTCACCATGCCTCCAATCCCCATTGTTTTAGCATCCGATTTTTTAATCAAAATTTCCACTTAGGCCGGATAAAAACACTAATTGGTCACCATAGTAATCAGAGTGGAGCGGTTATTATGCCCTTAGAAAGAGGTCCTTGCAATAGAGCGGGCATCCAATGGCACAAGCAATGTTAATTTTCAACCTTTCAAGCTGGGAATTTACGAGGGTTACTACCTCCTTCTTTACCTCTGATTTATTTTACTACCTTTCCTCCCAAGTAGGTATTCACCACCTCAACGGATAAAATTTCTTTAACAGAGATTTCCATAATATCCTTTTCCAAAACCACAAAATCCGCCAATTTGCCGGCTTCCAAACTGCCCTTTTGATCCTCCTCAAAATTGGCATAAGCCGCCCAGCGGGTTAGCCCTTTCAATGCTTGTTTTCGGCTCAAACCATTTTCCGGCTGAAAGCCTCCTTTCGGGTCTCCTTTCTTGTTTTTCCGGGCAACGGCCGTATAAAACTGAAGCAAAGGATTGATTTCCTCGACAGGAAAATCACTGCCAAGGGCAACCAGCCCGTTTTGTCGCATTAAATCCTGGTATGCATAGGCATTTTTAATTCGATCGGGCCCCAATCGTTCATCAGCCCATTTCATGTCTGAAGTGGCATGGGAAGGCTGAACCGAAGGAATGATATTGTATTCGCCAAAGGTTCCCATATCATCCGGATGAACAACCTGGGCATGCTCAATCCGCCACCTTTTGGAATTGCCGGGTTCGAGGTAATCACTGTAAATGGTCAACATGGTCCGGCAAGCGGAATCGCCAATGGCATGGGTATTCAATTGATAGCCGTTCTCGTATGCGATTTGTGCCCATTTTTTGAAATGACCGGTGTCATGAAGGAGGAAGCCTTGTTCGTCAGATTCATCATGGTAAGGGGCTAATAAACAAGCCCCCCTTGAGCCCAGTGCTCCGTCAGCAAATAACTTAATAGCCCCTAAGTGAAGGCGGTCTGACCGATAAACCCCATCCTTGATATAGGCTTCGAAGTTTTCGTTGTTGGCATTAAGCATTCCATAAATCCGTATTTTCAAGCGCCCGGAAGCTTGTGCTTTTTTAACCGTTTCTACCCAGTTTCGGTCCATCGCTGCATCGCTAACGGTTGTCAAACCCACTTCAAAGCAATTTTTCTGGGCTTTCATCAGCGCTTCATGCCGCTGAGCAGAATCCGGTTCAGGGATGTGTTTTTCAACCAGATCCACAGCATTGTCCACCAAAATGCCGGTCGGTTGACCCCCTTTCTTTTCAATTTGTCCCCCTTCCACCGTAGCAGTGGAATCAATACCGGCTATATCAAGGGCCTTTTGGTTAACCAACGCAGCATGACCGTCTATTCGGGTGAGAAAGACCGGCCTTTCCGGAAAAAGGCTATCCAACCGGGTTTTATCGGGAAATTCCTTTGAGGGCCAGTCATTTTGGTCCCAACCTTTGCCCCTTAACCATTCATCCTTAGCCAGGGCTTCTTCGGCCCTTTTCAAGCTATCCAAAACCTCCTCAAAGCTTTGGCAACCCTTCAATCCCACTTGCCTTAATCCTAAACCGTAATGGTAAAAATGGCAATGGGCATCGATGAAACCCGGGTAAACCGGTTTCCCCTGAAGGTCAATAAGGGTGTCCGATTGGTATCGGCTCATTATGGCATCATCCTCTCCTGTAGCAAGAATGGTATCCCCTTTAACGGCCATAGCCTCAGCCATGGAGAAATTGCTATCCACCGTGTAAATTTTTCCGTTGTGGAATATTTTATCGGCATTTTCAACATTGTTCATTGAATGGCAGCTTATTAAAACAATAGGAAAAATGGAAATAATAATCTTGTACATGGCTAAAGTAGCGATTGGCTTTACCTTACTCTCCTAATGATCATGATTCATTAAAACCGCCTTTAAATACGGTTAAGAATTGCTTGAAATGATTTACTCATCAGGATTTTATCCCTTGTTCACCCTTGTGGAATTGGCCTGATCCGCTGAAAGGACCAGGACATCCGCAATATTGACATGGTCAGGCGCCGAAGCCTGCCAGAAAATGACATCCGCTATGTCTTCTCCTTTGAGTGGCCGATAACCCTGGTAAACCTTTTTGGCCCGTTCTTTATCCCCGTCAAAACGCACTTCGGAAAATTCCGTCTCTACCAATCCGGGACAAACCTGGGATACTTTTATCCGGTCATAAACCAAATCAAGCCTCATACTTTCTGTCAGGGCATCCACAAAATGTTTAGAGGCGGCATAAACGTTTCCATTGGGATACACCTCCTTTCCGGCAAGGGAGCCTACATTAATGATCCGGCCTTGCTTTTTTTCAACCATCATTGGGGCGACCTTGCGGGTCACATAAAGCAACCCTTTGATATTGGTATCGATCATTTGCTCCCAATGCTCTACATTTCCTTCATGGATGGGGTCCGCACCCTTGGCCAAACCGGCATTGTTGATAAGGAGATCAATATTTTGCCAATCTGAGGGAATGTTTTCAACCGCTTGATCCACCGCTTCCCGATTCCTAACATCAAGCTGAATGGTATGGCATTGAATACCATATTGCTGGGTTAAATCATCACTGATTTCATCAAGCCTTTCTTGCCTGCGACCACTAAGAATCAAATGCCAATTGTTGTCGGCAAACTTATAGGCAGTGGCTTTGCCAATTCCCGCTGTGGCTCCGGTTATGAATGCGATTTTACTCAATTTAGAAAACTTTTTGGTTTAGGGGCTAAATATACGCAGCCATTCCTTTTAAAGCAAATAACCCAGATCGGCTTCCACCATTGATTGGCTCAACGGACTTCAAAACGCTGGAAATTACTGAATGAACCCTCCTCACTTTCCACTTTTTCCACACTTGCTGCTGAAGGCCCATAGTGGCACCAATCCACAAACCGGTTTAAGGCCTCTTCTTCGCCTTCGGCCTCTATATAAACGGAACCGTCCGGTTCATTTCTGACAAAGCCTTTTATTCCAAGCTCGTGTGCCTTTTCCTGAGTGGAAGCGCGGAAAAATACCCCTTGCACACGGCCATGGACACGGATTTCATAATGTTTTTCCATAATTGATAAACTTTTTCTTTTATTGGTTGCAATTTAAAGGCCTTTAGGCATTTTTCCATTATTAAAACATAGGAAGTAGGCGCTTTAACAATATTTCTTTTTTGGAAGGTTTTTTCATATTTTCCTGAGGGAGAAAGATTAGAGATTGTTTGTAAATATAACCAGAAAACCGCTTAATTGGCTAATTTAATCCTCCTGAAACTAATTGACTAATGCCTACAATAAAATTTAAATGGCAATCCCGAAAATGGATCAAACAACCAGCAAAAAAGTTGCTTAAGGAACTACCAACCGCAATGAAAATATGGTTCTACAATGAATTTTATGGAAATGTTTTTGAGAAGTTTTGATCTA
>CAZJWK010000054.1:0-18213 GCA_964549595.1 uncultured Sphingobacteriales bacterium
TTATTTCCAAAAAAGTCGACCTTTAATTGGGTTTCAGAATAATCCCATGGCCGTTGCTTAATTGGCACTGCTTTATCTAATGGTTATTCAAGGTTATTCTAAAGTTCTATTTTACTGGATATTTTGTTGGGAATGGCATTCTGATGGATCATTATATCGATGGTTTTGGCCCTTACGTATGCCTCTGAAGCGTAAAGAAAGCCCCCACATTCGTTTGATTTGCCCCAGGAATTTTTCACAATGTAGTATTTATGGCCATTCTGATCATGAGCCATTCCAATGATGTGCATTCCATGGTCATCCTGGGTTTGGTAATTATCATACCCTTTTTGTCGGTCCTTCTGGGTCACTTTTTCTTGTTTTACCGGGCTTTGAAATACGGAATCCCTTTCGCTTTTGGTCATCTTATCCCAGTCTTTATCCGGGAGAATGGCTAAGTTATTTTTGTGGGAAAAGCCTTTTTCACTGACGTCAGTAGCCCAGGCAATGGAGTAATTGTTTTTAAGCGCATGGTCCATTGTGGCTATCAATTCATCGATAGGAACGTTATATACTTGCCTTTGCTGCCAATTGTCCGGAACTTTCAAAATGAACCTTTCATAAAACGGATGGTGGGTGAAAGAGGAAATTTCGACATAATCATCAGCATTTAATTCCAGGGCCTCACCGGCAAAAGTACGGGGGGTATAGGTTTCGCCTTCGTAAGTAAATTCCTTTGGTTCTTTGCCTAAATAAGCATCCAGCACATTACTATAAGCATCATTCCAAACAGGAGTCAGTTGCCCGTTCTTGTTCTTGATAACGGTTTTTACCATACTTTCCAGGATGGCATCCATTTCCATATGAACGGGTTTTTTGTATCCCATTTTTCCGCCGGGATAAGCCTGCTCCGGGACTAAGCCGTAATTATCCAGCACATAAGTTACATCATGGAAGGCTCCCCCGGCAGAGAATTGGAGCTTACCATGCATCCGCACAAAACGTTCCGCTTTGGCTTCATAAGTCTTACGAACGATGTACATGTCCGATAAATCATGTTTTCCTTTGCCCATTCTCATCAATTCAGACTCCAAAAAAGAAATTCCCGCAAAACTCCAGCAAGTACCCGATTTATTCTGGTTTTTGACAGGGGTGTAAGATACTTGGTGCTTTACATCAAAATTGTAGTCCCAATCCGTATCAGCGTTAATAAATGGCTGACCTGAGGTATTAAAAGTCAATAAACTTCCTACCATTAGTCCGATAATTACTCTGAAATCCTGCATGATTCTAAATTTTTATTTTTATTATAGTTCGAATATCTTAAATTCACTGCTTTTAACCATTTTTTAGCAGATTTGAAGTTTCTTACTTGGCTATATCTTCTTAAACCCTTTAAAAGAGGGTATTTAAACTTTGTTTTGACCGTTTCGTTCAAAAATTAAAATTTCTGAGCCTTGGGAAAAACATACCAACGTAGTTCTGCCGACCTGATTTTTTTGATCTTATCAGGTTTGTTCATTGCTTCTCTGGTCAGCTGTAACCTTATTGCCAATAAGTTCGTGGAAGTTGATTTGGGTTTCAAAACGTTTGTACTCTCAGCAGGTGTTCTTCCTTACCCCATTACTTTTTTAATCACTGATCTGTTGTCGGAGATTTTCGGTAAAAAGGAAACCCAAAAAGTGGTTATTTCCGGCTTTATCGCTTCAATTTTTGTAATCGGAATTATTTACTTAGGGGCTGCATTTCCGGCAATTGGGGATTCAAAGGTGAGTGATGAAATATATAATACCACATTTAAAAGTACGTGGCGGGTGATTGTGGCTTCGATGACCGCTTACCTTACGGCCCAGCTTATAGATGTTAAAGTGTTCCACTTCTGGAAAAAACTGACTCAAGGCAAAATGCTCTGGGTAAGGAATAATGGATCAACAGTATTTTCTCAATTGGTGGACAGCACCTTGGTGACTACCGTGATTTTTATTGGCCTAATACCTGCGGGAAAGATCATTTCTTTCATTCTCGATGCGTGGCTCTTTAAAGTCCTTGTGGCTTTAGTGGATACCCCCCTATTTTATGGTATCACCTATTTAATCAGGCGTAAATTCAACCTGGCTATGGGAGAGGAGTTGCCTAAATATCACATCTCAGAAGGTTAGACGTGAAGAAGGTTGTTATTCAAAAGTTGGTTTAACCTTTAGCAAAAAATTTAAAATGCGATGCTTAACCTTCCTTCGGTAAGTCAATCCAAGCCCAGGCTTTAAAATTTGCCTTCTGGTTTTTTGAGGGATTGCATTGCTCATCCAGGTTGACATTCGGAAAAAATTGAGAACCGTCTGCTATGAGGTGCATTTGTTTAATATGGTTATTCCGGAAGATCGTCAGCTGAATGGTCTCCTCATAATGGTAGGCAAACAAGTCTTCCAGGTTCCGGTCAATTTTTATTCCATTGATGGCTACTAATTCATCCTCAATAGACAGGCCGGCTTCTTCAGCGGGAGAGCCGGGAGCAATCTGGGAAATCTTTAGGTCATTATTTTCTTCCTTGACCTTAATCCCGAATTGTTTTTCCCAATATTTATCGGGATCAATGAGGTTCAACGCCAAACCCAAATAATCCAGTGCATTTTTTACAGGCTCTTCCAAAGATTCCTTTCCCCAAATGTACTGTTTGAAAAAAGCATCGTAGGTTTTTTCTGTCACGGCTTCGATGATACCCTTTAAGGCTTCTTCAGAATACCCTTCCTGTTTTTTGGCAAAATGAAAATAGAGCCTTCGCATAACCTCATCCAGGCTATAGTGGTTATTGGTGTCATGCATGATTTGAATATCGAGTAAAAAGGCAATTAACATCCCTTTGACATAAATGGATACTTTGCGGTTGGGTACTTCATGGTCATAGCCATCCAGCCAGGTATCAAAGGAAGATTCTGTTACGGAAGCAAAATGACGCCCATAATTATGAAAATGCCGGATGGCAAATTTGTTGAACTGCTCTTGGTATTGCACAAAGTCAAAAACCTGACTACGCAAAAGAAAAAGGTCACCGAAATAGGAAGTTACTCCCTCTGCCATGTAGCCAAGATTGGTATAATTTTCCTCATTGAACCGGTAAGGGGTCATTTCAACCGGACGAATGGCCTTGATATTCCAGGTATGGTAAAGTTCGTGCGAACTAACAGCCAGAAAAGATTGATAAAGATCAGTTTGCATCAATTTAAATCCCGGTCCCAGTGCGATCACTGTTGAATTTTGATGTTCAACGCCATGAAAAAAATTGTAGGAGGGAAGTTGGTAAAAAAAATGGTAGTTGTTTGCCGGAAACTCCCCGAAGGCCTGTATTTGGGTTTGGATAAAAGCGGTAAAATCTGCTTTTATTCTTTCATAATCCGGATCACATTCTCCTTTGAACCAGAGGTGAAATCGGTAATCATCTACTTCCAGGGTCTCATGGTCAATACCGTCCGAAGCGATCAGGGGTGAATCCGCAAGTTCCTGAAAATCCCGGGCCTGAAAGGTGTTTTTGCCGGCCCGTGTCATAGCCGTGGCTACTTCATACCCTTCGGGAAGGTCCAAAAAGACCTGACATGCTTCATCCATACGGTCCTGATCGTATAAGCAGCAATTTACCGGGTTGATGAACAATTGGTCATCATCCAGGTAAGTATTGCCTGCATCCAGTTTGAAAGCAAAATAATTGTATTCAACCACCAAATGGTCAATACTGCTGGTATTGATTTCCCAGCAATCTTTTGCTACTTTTTGGAAAGAAAGGGGCTTTCCTTTCCCGTCATAAGGATACCATTGCTGAACATACCTGGCAAAATCGGCCATTTGGTAGCGTCCGGGCCGCCAAGCCGGAATATAAAGCCTGGTTGCTTCTTTGTTCGGTTTTTCCAGTTCAAAACGTATGTTAAGGAAATGGGTGTTAGGATTTTCGTAAGAAAAAGTGTACTTCGGCATTGCTTTTTAATGAGTTTATTGGTTGGGTTGGCAGGGCAAAATTAATATGCTCCCAAGCCTTCAGAACGTTTACAGGATTAAATTATGATTAAGTAAAAACCCTTGAGGAGAATTCCTATTCGATTTGCATAATCGCAAGAAAGGCTTTTTGAGGAACTTCTACACTGCCGATATTCTTCATTTTCTTTTTGCCTTTCTTTTGCTTTTCCAGTAGTTTTCTTTTCCGGGTTACGTCTCCGCCATAACATTTGGCGGTCACATCTTTTTTAAGAGCGGATATGGTTTCTCGTGCTATGACCTTGGATCCGATGGAGGCCTGGATGGCAATTTCAAATTGTTGGCGTGGTAAAAGCTCTTTTAATTTTTCGCATATTTTTTTTCCGAATTCATAAGCCTTATCCCGGTGAATAATGGCAGACAACGCATCTACGGGCTCTTTGTTTAGCAGGATATCTAACTTGACCAGGTCAGAGGTTTTATATCCCTTCGGTTGATAATCCAGGGAAGCATAACCTCTTGAATTGGATTTTAATTTATCGTAAAAATCAAATATAATTTCTCCCAGAGGCATGTCGAAGGTCAATTCCACCCGGTTTTTGGTAAGGTAAACCTGATTTTGCATGGTACCCCGCCGGTTGAGGCATAGCTCCATAATATTACCTACATAGTCATCCAGGGTAATGATAGAGGCGGTAATAAAAGGTTCTTCAATGTGATGAATTTCACCCCTTTCAGGGAGTTCAGAAGGGTTGTTTACGATGATGGGTTCATCCGAACTATGGTTAAAGACCCGATAAGAAACGTTCGGCACGGTAACGATCACGTCCATGTCGAACTCCCGGTTCAGACGCTCCTGAATAATCTCCATATGAAGCAAGCCCAAGAACCCGCAACGAAAACCAAAACCCAAAGCAGCCGAAGTTTCCGGCTCAAAAACCAAAGAAGCATCATTGAGACTAAGCTTTTCCATGCAACTCCTTAATTCCTCATACCTTTCTGATTCGGTGGGAAAAATGCCTGCATAAACCATCGGCTTGACTATCTCAAAACCTTTAATGGGCTCCTTTGCCGGGTTTTCACCGTTTGTTATCGTATCCCCTACATTGACTTCCTGTGCTGATTTGATCCCTGAAATAATATAACCAACCTGACCAGCCGACACTTGATCGGTTTTTACCTTTTTCAAGCCCAATACGCCAATTTCTTCGGCTTCATAAGTTTTATCCCCGTGGTAAAACTTGACTTTTTCACCTGAATGCATTTGACCGTTAAAAACCCTGAAATACACTATAACTCCGCGATAAGGATTGTAAACGGAGTCAAATATCAGGGCCTGAAGAGGTTGGTTCGGATCCCCCTCCGGAGAGGGAATTTTATCCACAATGGCATCCATAACTTTTTCTATGCCTTTTCCGGTCTTGGCACTAACCATTAGAATTTCCTCTTCTTCGCATCCGGTAAGATCCATGATTTGATCCTTGACCTCCTCTATGCGTGCACTTTCCAGGTCTATTTTGTTGATAACCGGTACGATTTTCAGGTCATGCTCCAAAGCCAGGAATAAATTCGAAATGGTTTGGGCCTGTATGCCCTGAGCAGCATCCACTACCAACAAAGCGCCCTCACAGGATTTAATGGCCCGGGATACTTCATAAGAAAAATCCACATGGCCGGGTGTATCAATCAGGTTAAAAGTGTATTCAGTCTTTTGTTGGTATTGGTAAAACATCTGGATGGCGTGGGATTTAATGGTAATTCCACGCTCCCTTTCCAATTCCATGTCATCCAAGACCTGATCCTGGAATTCCCGTTCATCCACGGTATTGGTTAATTGCAACATACGGTCAGCCAGGGTACTCTTACCATGGTCTATATGAGCAATTATGCAGAAATTTCGGATTCTATTCATACTAATCATAAGATGCAAAATTAAAGCTTTTCCAAAGCATAGGCGGAATGGCTAACCTTCAAAGTTTGCCTTTCAACCAATCTTTTTGTCATGAATTAGGTAACCATTGAAGGCTAATGCATTAAGATTGTGATTATCAGTTTATTGAAAATTTCCTTTTTTATTTTTTGTCACAATTTCGATGCAAAACCTTAATCTTGCGATACCCTTTAGCAAAAAGATTTCTTACGGAATGGCTTTCAGGATTAAAAAATAAGCCGGAAAAAAGGATAACCAGGTGCCGGGGAAATATACTTAGGCCGTCATAATGGCTTTTAGGTGGGAGATCATGGGATAATATCTTAAATTCTCAGGATATCGGGGTTTCAATTTTTGGGCTTCAAGAATGAGGAAAAAACTGGCTTATTTTCAAGATAAGCAATGTGGAAAATTGCTTTAAGCTAAGGAAAAGAAGACTTCTCTTCTTCCAGGTAAGCTTCGAGGCCATCCGCAATGGAACGGTCGTTCGCCAGGCGGGCCAGTTTATTTTGTCCGCCAAATTTACCGATGGATTTCATATAATCATTGAAACCTTCTTTCCTGACCAATTTAATATGGAGCCGGTCTAGTATCTCGCTTTCTATTAAATCCTTGTAATAAATGTTTTGCTCACACATTTTCTGGTCTAAAGTTGTCCTAAAAGTTTCCAGGTTATCCGGTTCCTGCTCAAATTCAATGTACCATTCATGGCGCGGCAAACCTTCAACCGGATTTATATTGGGTGCAACCGTAAATTCAGATACCCTTGCAAAGGTCTCCTTGGCAGCATTAATGATGGCATGCTCTACTTCCTCGGCAATTACATGCTCCCCGAAAGCAGAGGTAAAATGCTTAATCCGGCCGGTAACTTCTATTTTGTAAGGATGCTTGGAAATAAATTTAACCGTATCGCCTACATTATAAGCCCATAAGCCAGCATTGTTACTAACCACCAGTGCATAGTGCTTATCGGTTTCTACCTCTCCGATATTTAACCTTTTAGGATTTTCGTTATTCACTTCTTCAAGGGGAATGAATTCATAGAAAATCCCTGAATTCAAATTTAACCTTAAGCCTGGTTCCTCCTGAGAATCCTGGAAAGCAAAAAATCCTTCGGAGGCTGGATAAGTCTCAATGGCATCAATGGTTTTTCCAATGGTTTCCATTAATCTTTCCCGGTAGGGCTCAAAATTTACTCCTCCGTGAACCATCAGTGAAAAATTCGGAAAGAGGTCTGCGATTTTTTTGCCGGTTTCAGCGGTTAGGCGGTCAAAATAATTTTGCAGCCAGGGTGGTATGCCGCTTATTAACCTCATATCGGCCTGCAGGGTCTCGCGGATAATGGCTTCTAATTTTTCATCCCAATCCGACAGGCAGTTCGTTTCATAGGTAGGTACTTGGTTGCGTTGTAAGTAAGAGGGTACGTGGTGGTTTACAATACCGGATAAACGTCCCGTCAGGATTCCTCCCTTCCGCTCCAATTCCGGACTACCGGAAAGGAAAATCATGTTACCATCCAGGAATTGGCTTTTTCCGGTATCTTTTATGTAATGAAGCAATGCGTCCCTGGCTGAGTGGATATGATTAGGAATAGAAGTTTTGGTAACAGGAATATATTTAGCACCCGAAGTAGTACCTGAGGTTTTGGCAAAATATTTAGGAAAACCGGGCCAAAGGACATCCCTTTGTCCATCAATGATTTGCTCAATATAAGGGCGAAGCCCTTCATAATTTCTAACGGGGACCTTTTCCTTAAAATCCGAATGGTTCTTTATTTGATCAAAATCATGATTTTTGCCGAACCAAGTCCATCTCCCTTTTTTGAGTAATTCCTGAAAAACCCTTTCCTGTGTTTCTTCCGGCCTGGATGCCCATTTTTGATCTCGCTTGACAATCCAATCCGCCATTAATCGGCCTCCAATGGACTTAATTGACATATTAAAATTTGCTTTTAAAGCTTTTATGAAAGATGCTTAAAAATGGTTTCCTGGTTTGAACAGCTTAAAGGGACTTTTTTCCAAATTGTACTTTCCACATTCCTCTTACATCACCTAATGAAAAACCAGTAGCTTTATCATTGGGATACAGGTTTTGGATGGTAATATAATTTTCCACTTTAATGTCTTTTTGTTTCTGACCATGACAATTCAGACACAGATCATTTTTTATGGTGATGGGATGGTAATATATATTCTTATCCTTTTTCGCCACTATTAAGGACTCCAAGGCTTTCCCTTGTTTATTTTGCTTTTGGTAAGTCCTGATTAATTTCATTTCGAGAGCACTTGCAGCATTGGATGGGTTTCGGTTTTTATGGGAAACCCGGCCAATTTTTACATCATAAGCCTTTGATAGGGAGTCGGTTAAAGGCATGGCCTTATGAGAGCAGTATTGAATGGCTTTTTCAAATCCTCCTTGGCTAATGGCTTGGGTCAAATGGTTTTTCAAGGATTGAGCTGAGGCTTTGACAATTTGTTTTCCCCTCTTCCTCAAGGGTAAACTATCCCAATCCTTAACGGTATCCGGAGACTGTTTAGTGACTTTCTTTTGTTTTTTTGCCTCATCCTGGGTTTGTGAATCTTTTTCATTCCCCGTGTTGCAATGTAATAAGAAACATGAACTTGCTATCATTAAGAAAGTTAGCCAAGTTTTCATAGGAATGCACTTTTGGCATCAAAAATAGCAGAAAATTTATTTATTTGCACATCTATGCCAAATTTAAGAAAAATCGGCTTATTGACCTCAGGAGGTGATGCCCCGGGGATGAATGCAGCCATTCGGTCGATTACCCGGACGGCATGCTATTTTGGTGTAGAGGTTTTAGCCATTAAAAGGGGGTTAGATGGCCTTATTAATGATTACATGTATCCAATGGAATCTATTTCCGTAAGTAACATTATTCAAAAGGGAGGGACGATTCTAAAGAGTTCCAGGAGTGAAGCTTTCAAAACCAGAGAAGGCCGTCAAAAAGCCGCAGACAATTTAAAAGCACGGGGAATAGATGGTTTAATCGCTATTGGAGGTAATGGGACGTTCAGGGGATGTGAAGCTTTTACGGATGAACACGATATCCCTACTATCGGGATTCCGGGTACCATCGATAATGACCTTTCCGGAACGGATTATACGCTGGGTTACGATACAGCGGTCAATACGGCCTTGGATGCCGTTGACCGGATTCGGGATACCGCTTCTTCCCATAACCGGTTATTTTTCATTGAAGTGATGGGCAGAGATGCCGGTTTTATAGCCCTCAATGTCGGTTTAGGCGGTGGTGCTGAAGGGATTTTAATCCCCGAATCCAAAAGGGATTTCGATTATGCCGTAAAGAACCTTCAAAAAGGATGGCAAAGGGAAAAAACCTCTTCCATTATTATTGTCGCGGAAGGGGACGAAGAAGGTGGTGTATTGGAAACAGTCAAAGAAATGAAACCATTAATCCCCGAATTTGAGTACCGGGTTTCTATACTTGGCCATATTCAGAGGGGCGGAAGGCCGTTGGCTATGGACCGGGTGTTGGGGTCAAGGTTTGGATATGCATCCGTTGAAGGCTTACTGAATGGTCATAAAAAAGAAATGGTCGGGATCATAAACCATGAAATGACTTTCACCCCATTCGGGAAATGCATCGAGGAAAGCAAAGCCATAGATCCCTCTTTGCTTAACCTTGCCGAAATTTTAAGCACTTAAAAATTTAAGCTATTGAGGTGGATCCTTTACATTTTTGCGTTGATTGTTTTCTTACTGGCCAATTACTTTTCCGGGAAGGCTTCTGGCAATGCCGAAAATCTGTTTCAAATATGGATCTTACTATTTGCCTTAATTTCCATCGATACGGGAATAAGGCTTAGGAAATCTCCATTTCTGTTTTTTCCGGTTGGCTACCTTGTGATAAGCGGGTACCAGTATTACCTGACGATCCAGGGCCAAATCGGCACTGCGTTAACTTCAGGCATGCAATTGATAGGGTCTGTTTTGCATTTAATTTTAGGCATCTGGTTTTTATACCAATTTTTCCAGGTTTCCAAACAGGATAAGGAATTAAGGGCATTTTATGTGGCGGCAGGCATTGCCGCGGTTTTTTTCGGAAGTCATTTAGTATCTTTTCTGGCTGATGTGTCCACTTTGGAAAAAATTCATTCTCTCCGTTTAAGCAGCTATTTGATGATTGCTACAGGCGGCCGGTTTCTTTTGCTGGAGCAAACCCAACGCAACCATCCTCAATATGCGAACCTTATGCCCATGGTAATAATCATTCATATTTTTATTGTTGGGGGTAAATTGATAGGAAATTTTCTTACATAACCCGAATGCTCATTTTGCTTTAGCAATAAACCTATTTCAACTTTCAAACTTTTTCATTGTTCCATTCCTTGCCATCAAAACCCGTATTTTTGCACCGGTATTAAACTTCTTTAGCCATGGCAGAGAATGAAACGGCTTTGGATTTTACAAATACGGCCATTGCTTACGAGGCCAAAAGCAAACAAGACCTTAAAAGAGCAAGGTTTTTATTTACATTGCTCCAGAATCCCATTATCAGCCGTCCTGGACAAGCGTTCATAAAAATGGCTGTTAAGCTCGGCCTA
This sequence comes from uncultured Sphingobacteriales bacterium, assembly GCA_964549595.1. Taxonomy (GTDB): domain Bacteria; phylum Bacteroidota; class Bacteroidia; order CAILMK01; family CAYYUA01; genus CAZQQN01. Next base: position 10,459 of record CAZJWK010000054.1, read on the forward strand.
CCTGTAAAGTTCCTTATAAAAGCCACCTTATACAAGCAATTTATCGGAGGAGAGAATCTGGCACATTGTACCAAATTGGCCGGATATCTTGATCAATTCCAAATAGGTGCTATCCTGGACTATGCCATGGAAGGCGAAGAAAGTGAAGCCGCTTTCAGCCGTACTTTAGAGGAATTTAAGAGGAACATCGACCTGGCTGCTGAACAAACCAATATTCCGGCTACTGTATTTAAACCCAGTGCCATTGCCCGCAATAAAAATCTGGAAAAACTTAGCCGTAAGGCTTTCCAGGAATGGGAAGAACAAGACCATCAAACTTTTAATCAGATAAAAAGCCGGTTTGAAACCATTTTTGAGCATGCTTATGATAAAAAAGTCCCGGTAATGGTGGATGCAGAAGAAAGCTGGATCCAAGCCATCATTGATTACCTGGTGATGGAGATGATGAACAAGTATAATCACAAACAACCTATTGTCGTCAATACTTATCAGCTTTACCGCAAAGACCGGTTATCTGTACTGAAAACCCACTATGAGGAAGCCAGTCAAAAAGGTTTTTATTTTGGTGCCAAACTGGTCAGAGGGGCTTACCTGGAGCAAGAACGGGAAAGGGCAGAAGAAAAAGGGTATCCTTCCCCTGTGCATGATAAAAAAGTCGATACCGACAAGGATTACGATGCGGCTGTTTCATTTTGCATCAATAATTCAGACCGGATTTATACGGTCATTGCTTCCCATAACGAGGAAAGTTGCCGCATGGCGGCAAAACAAATTCATAAAGAGCGTATAATCAGAGGTCATTCCTTTGTTTGGTTTTCTCAATTGTACGGTATGGCGGATCACATAAGCTTCAACCTGGCAAAAGCCGGGTTTAATGTGGCCAAATACATTCCTTATGGCCCTGTCAAAGCAGTGGTTCCTTATTTAATCCGAAGGGCCGAGGAAAATAGTTCAATGCAGGGCCAGGTTCAAAAAGAAGTGAAAGCGATTAACGAAGAGTTGAAAAGGAGACAAAATGGAAAAGGATAGGAGCGAAACCAATGAATTCAGACTCACCTTATCCTATCCGCATTATCCGTTTAAATAGGCCGGGTTTTACAAAGATAAGGAGGCTTAAAAGACGGTGCGACTTTAGAAAAAGATGACTCAACAGGAAAGGGAAATTAACCATTAAAGGCAAAGGGCTTTAGCCTTTCACCTCGCATTATTACCTTTGCAAAAATTTGAAAAGCAAGTTATGGAGCGGAAACTCACCGATCAGGAAGAACAAAGAAGGGAAGCTTTAAAGCAAATCAGGGAATTAGGCATTGAGCCTTACCCGGCTGAGTCTTATGAAACCAATGTCCATGCGGAGGAAATCCTTCGGCACTTTGATGAAAATAAACCCAACTATCAGGATGTCACTCTTGCCGGTCGGTTAATGCAAAGGCGTGTCATGGGAAAGGCATCCTTTGCCGAACTACAGGACGAAACCGGTACCATCCAATTATACTTCAGCCGGGATGATATTTGCCCGGGAGAAGACAAAACCTACTACAACAGGCTTTTTAAAAAATTGCTGGATATCGGGGATATCATTGGCGTAAGGGGTTATGTCTTTCGGACAAAAATGGGTGAAATAACCGTATTTGTCCGGGAATTCAAACTGTTATCCAAAGCCTTAAAACCTTTACCAGTGGTTAAGGAGAAGGCCGGACAAACCTACGATGCCTTTTCGGATCCTGAACAAAGGAGCCGGATGCGTTATATCGATTTAATTGTGAATACGGAAGTCCGTGAGCGATTTAAGGTTCGCACCCGTATCATGAATGCGATGCGTGAATTTTTGAACAATCAGGATTATCTTGAAGTAGAGACTCCTGTTTTACAGCCTATTTATGGAGGTGCAGCGGCAAGGCCCTTTAAAACCTATCACAATACCCTGGAAATACCGTTATACCTGAGGATCGCCAATGAACTCTACTTAAAGCGGCTTATCGTAGGCGGGTATGAAGGCGTCTATGAATTTGCCAAGGATTTCCGGAATGAAGGCATGAGCCGTTACCATAATCCTGAATTTACTCAAATGGAGCTTTATGTGGCTTATAAGGATTATTACTGGATGATGGATTTTGTGGAGGACTTCATGGAGACCATTGTCAAGGAATCCTTAGGCACCACCAACATCCAATGCGGGGAACACCGGGTTGAATTCAAAAAACCCTGGAAGCGCTATACCATGTACGGTGCCATAGAGGAATTTACGGGTTACGATATTTCGGATAAAGACGAAGAGGCCATCAAGGAAGTAGCCCGTACACTCAAAGTGCCTGTTGACGATTCCATGGGCCGGGGAAAACTGATAGATGAAATTTTCGGAGAAACTGTGGAGCCTAACCTTATCAATCCGACCTTCATCATGGATTACCCTATTGAAATGTCCCCGTTAGCCAAAAAACACCGTGAAAAAGAAGGATTGGTGGAAAGGTTCGAGGTCATTTGCATGGGTAAGGAGATCATGAATGCCTTTTCTGAACTTAATGATCCCATAGACCAGCGCCAGCGTTTTGAAGAACAGCTAAGGTTGGGTGAAAGGGGGGATGAAGAAGCCATGGTTCTGGATGAGGATTTTCTGCGTGCCCTTGAAATTGGAATGCCACCCACAACCGGTTTGGGTATCGGCATTGACCGTTTAACCATGATCCTTACCAACCAAGCGTCCATACAGGAGGTGCTTTTCTTTCCCCAAATGCGTCCTGAAAAGCCAATGGATGAAGAAGTTGAAGAAGGCGACTCTTCTGGCGAAGCAAACGGTTAACCTGAACGCTTCTTAATCTTTGTGCAATTGCTTAGCCACCTTTGCAAGCCATTTACTGGGTAAAAACCGGACCAAAAATGCGCTCAATTGGTTATTGAAACCTGGCACAGCAATCCTTTTACCCCTTTTCATTTGTTTATAGGCATAATCGGCTACTTGATCAGGGTTTTTTACACCGGGCAACCTGAATAAACGGCTGTCACCCATCTCCGCTTTTTCCGGAAAGCCAGTCTTCACAGGGCCCGGGCAAAGAGTAGTCACGGATATCCCGGTGCCGGACAATTCTTCGGCCAATCCTTCTGAAAAAGCCAAAACGTAATGCTTAGTGGCATAATACACAGCCATTAACGGACCGGGTTGGAAGGCCGCCAGGGAAGCTACATTTAAAATTTTTCCATGGTTCTGATTTTCCATGTCCGGTAAAAACAACTTGGTTAAGTGGGTTAAAGCCCGGATGTTCAGATCAATCATGGTGGCTTCTTTTTCCCAGGGGTTTTCATTGAAAGCACCAAGCAGGCCAAAACCTGCATTGTTGATAAGGTAATCTATGGTTATTTCCTTATCCCTTGTGGCTTGGTATAGTGCCTCGACCGTCTCAGGTTTGGTTAAATCACAGGGAAAGCAATTAACCGTGATGTGGTATTCGGATTGCAGTTCTTCCTTAACCAGTGTCAATTTATCCTGGCTGCGGGCTGTTATAAACAAGTTTACATGGTCACGGGCAAACAATTTAGCCAATTCATACCCGATTCCGTAGGAGGCACCTGTAATGAGAGCAGTTTCAGCCATAGTTTAATTTTTTTTTAAAACGGCTTACCTTTTTGCCTTGCCACATTTAAAGCATCCACGTACCAGTCAAATTCATTCAGAAATTTTTTAATCCGGTCATGGTAGGCTTCCTCAAAAGGTTCACCGTTCTCATTGAATGCTTTTTGCACATTAGGTACTGGGAATATACTTGAAATGCTCGGCATTCCCAATTCCGCCAGAACAGCCCTTAAGTGCACAGCTGCCCTTACCCCTCCGAAAATACCGGCAGAATAACAAGCTATGGCACTTGGTTTAAAAAGATATTCCGATTGAAAATGATCAAGCAGGTTTTTCAAAGCAGGCGGCACGCTATGGTTGTATTCCCCGCTAACAATGACGTAACCTTCCGCCCTTTTTAAAATGTTTGCCAGGTTTGCCAGGTTTTCCGGGGCTTCGCCCTCTCCAAACTCTTTGTACATTTTGTCAAGAAGTGGCAAATCCTGGGCTTTGGCATCAATAAAATCCACTTTATGGCCCCTTTCCTGCAATTTATTTATCACAAACCTGGCCGCCCTGATGCCTTGCCGATGGTGGCGTACTGATCCGTAAATTACTGCTAATTGGTGACTCATGATTTTTTCCAATTTATAGGTTGGGAAATAATTGACTGTTAGGTGGCTGATGAAATTTTTATTAAAATTGATAGTTGGCGCCTAAAGCCAGTCCATAGGAATAAAAATTTTCGGATAGGGAAAGTTCTCTGGCAGGACCAACCATAAATTTACCATAAGGGCTAACTACCAGGTCCCATTTTTTACTTAAATGAAATTGAAAGTCAAAGCTTCCATGAATTGAAAAATTAAAAAACGTCATGGAAGAAAAAAGGTTACCTGAAATTTCGGATTGGCTGCCATCCTTAAAATGTTTTGTTTGCGAAAAACCGGCACCTAAGACAAATTGATTCAAAATACCCGGTTTAAACCAGAGTTGCCATTTGTCATTGTTGACAAAACGCAATTTAAAATTAACAGGAATTTCCAGGTAATGGGCTTTGAAAACGGATTCTTTCCTGGTCAGGATACTGGTGTCAAAATTATTTTTCCTGGTGTTACGGTAGGTTTTTCGGGAATACCATAAGCCACTTTGCAAATGGAATTTACGGCTGTAATGTTGGTTGATCGATATACCGGCTGAATAGGAAAATCTTCCTGATTCCTGCCTGTTTCTTGCATTCGCAACGGAATCCCAGATCTTGGCCAGGGTATCAACGGGTTTGGGCTTGTTTAAGACCCTGTAGTGGTAACCTGGAGCCGCAAAAATTTCCAAACTATAACCACCAGAATCTATATTGCTGGTTTTTGAATTCTGGGATTGAACGATATTCAACAATCCAAGGATTAAAAAAGAGAAGCATAATGACCATTTTTTCATAAAAAAAGGCTTTTGGGTTTTGGTCTGTTAGGAATTAGTTTACCCAGTGCACTGATTTAATCGCGGCTAATGGTTAAATTTTTCAATGGTTCATCGAGCCTGACGGTAAGCTTTTTGGATGCCCCTTGGTAATCAGGGGTGGTATAAGTTCGATTGTTTTGAGCATTAAAATCTTCAAGGTCGGCATTACCGAGTGGATATTTGCTAACAATTTTACAGCCCAAATTTTCAGGAATTTCGATTTTCACCTTAGAGTCTTCCGCATTAAGTGAGACCAAAGCCCTTTTGGTTATGCGTTCCAGCGCCATCATTATTTGGGCTTTTTTGGCTTTTAACTGCAATCGGTTTATTTTAAAGGGACTGAAATCCAAATCCGCTTTTGCTTTCCCAAAATTTAACCTGAGGTGCCAAATGGGTTTTTCATTAAGGGCCAGGGTGACAGGATTGTTGCCTTTAACCCCTTTTAGGGATAAATCTGCTATTCCGGTATCTGCTTTTAATTGTTTGTTCATTTTGAAGGCTTGCCATTCCTTCTCCTCAGCTTGTAAGGCAAAAAGGTTATCATCGCTTTCATCCACTTTAAATCTACCCCGGTCGGTAGAGAAATCAAGGCGTCCATATTTGAATTTTTTGTCGTAATCAAAGGTCAACATGGCATCCATGTTCCCTAAGTCAAACGTTTCATTTTTGATATCGGTTTGTCCTTTTTGACTAAGGGGGTTTTGTCTGAAATCGCTCAACTTGGGGAATTCTAAGATTGAATAAAAAAACAAGACCGTAATGACGGCCGTCAAAATCAATACACCAATGGTACGGATTTTACCCGGCAGAAAATAAACACCCAGGAAAATTATAAGTAACGGCCAGAGGTTCAGTATGAATGCCCAGTTTACTTCAATAATATCCAGCTTACTAAAGAAGATAAGAAGCCCTAAAAGGATTAAAATAACACCCCAAAAAAAATTAGCTACCTTCATGGCGAAACGTTTTATGGATTATCAATTTTGCTACTATGGTCACCATTACCCTGGGATGAATTGGTGGTTGATTCATCGTTTTTATTGACTTCCGTACCTTCCTGCCGGTTATCCATTTCATCAGACGATAAACTGGTCACAACCAATACAAGGCCTATCAGCACCAACAATAATGGCCAGAATTGTTTAAAATAAAAATCAGGGACTAACTTTTCCAATAAAAATAAAACCCCAATGGTAATTAGGATCAACCCCGTAATGACCCCACCTTTTTTGGTTTGGTCATTTTCCTCAGAAGCTCCTGGCTGACCAGACGGCGGACCTGATTTTTCTTGATTGTTGGCAGAACCTTCGCTTGATTCACGTATATCGGATTGGGAAGGCTCATTTATTGTTTCCTCCAATGGTAATACAATCAGCAAAATGAGGTAAACCAAAATTCCGACACCGCTCCAAAAAGCCGTTAAAACAAATATCAACCTTATGATTAAGGGGTCAATCTCAAAGTATTCTGCTAAACCGCCTGCAACACCCGCCACCATGTTGTATTTAGAGGAACGCCTGAGTTTTTCCATGTATTGAATGATTTTGAAATAACAAAAATAATGGATAGTAAGGAAGTTTAACACCCTTAGGCAATCCTTTCAGGTAAAATTACCTAATATAAATAAATGGGCATTGAGCCCACTGTTACCCCAAAATTTCTGTTCACCAATCAATTTTGCGGATTATTCTTAAACACCACTGTCCGGTAAGGGAAAGGAATTTCAATGCCTTCCTGGTCAAAGCGTTCTTTGATGGATTTGTTCAAATCGGTGCTTGTATAAAAGGCTTTAAGGGGATCCTCTGTCCATACGTATGCGCGTAGGGTCACCGAAGAGTCCCCGAATCCCATCACCCTGGTTCTGACCTGGGGCTGCCCTTGTTCCACTTCTTGCGGTGTTCGCTTATCGATACAATAAGGATGTTTAATGGCCTCATCTTCCATGATTGAAAGGGCTTTATCCATATCCGAATCGCGGCTGATGCCGAATTCCACATGATGACATATCCGCTGATCACTAATATTGAGGTTAACAACCGTTTCTTCGCTTATTACGTGGTTAGGAATGATGATGCGCTTATTTTCATAATTCCGGATAACTGTGTGGCGTAACGATATGTCTTCAACCACCCCATTGTAAAGTTCACCGATCTCAATGCGGTCCCAAACACGGAATGGCTTAAATATTACGATAAAAATACCGCTTACGATATTGGAAAAGGCTTGCTGAGCACCAAAGCCCAATATAGCAGCAAAAATACCTGCACCGGCAAACAACGAAACGGCCAATGACCGAAGCGAGGGAATGGTGTAAATCGCCAATCCGATCCCGATCAGGTAAATTAAAACGGTTAAAAAATACTTAAGAAAATTGTATTTGGTGGCATCCACCTTTAAATCTTCTGTGATCCGTTCTAAACGTTTGTTAATTAAACGCTTAACAAACTTTTGGGCGATAACGGTTAATAAAAGGATGGTTAAAACCATCCCCATTTTCCATATATAAGGGAAATAAGGCTGTAATTGATCCAAATTCATGGGGTAAAATTTTACTGCAACAAATCATTTCTTTTTGCGAAAATAAATGAATTAACCCAAAAGTGGGCCCCTAATTTATTCTGGAGTTTCCCCAAAATTTTGTCGAAATTCGAGGATGGCTGGAAAATTTCTTTTGGTGGTAGTTTTGGCTGGTCTGTTTACACAGGTGTGCCACGATTATCAGGGCAAGAAGTAACCAATGGAATAAAGAAACTCGT
>CAZJWK010000055.1:0-18115 GCA_964549595.1 uncultured Sphingobacteriales bacterium
TTAAGGAAATCCTTGCAATCAGTTGACTTCTGGAATCACCTTCTTGGTGATTTCCGAAATCGGGATAACTCGAACCAATGCCATTGATAAAAATGTTCCCATAATTATCAATGGTATGGTTTCGGTTTAATTTTTGGGCACCCTTAGAACGGGTCAAAAAATGCAATCACAGGGTGCTTTTTGTTTTGCCACTTTTGTTTTGTGCAGACAAAATTAAAGTACATGAAAGCTAAAATCTGGTTAGCAAACCAGTGTCATTTCCCATTAGCCCTGCTGTTAATCGATGAAGTTTGCTCAAAAGATTGAGGCTTTTTAACCTTTTCCACTTTATTCAGCCATTTCCAAACTCATTGCTATTTCCACGGAAACTTCTATGACCAGCTATAATTGGGGCTAAGCGTCAATGAATCAGGCTTGGTTGGCAACGAAAAAATCCCGAAGGCCCCACAGCACTAAATTTCCATAAAAGTTTAGTAGGACCGAAAAGCAATTCTTTTAATAATAAATGCTGGGAATTTTTTCTGGAAATTCAACAGTTGTTTATTAGGAAAGGAATACCAAAAGTCATTAATAGGCATGCGAAAAGGTAAGAAATTACTTGGAGCTCTGGCTTTCTTATTCTTGGTTGTTTTTGTTTTCCAATCCCAGGATCAACCGGCCTGGAAGCAAAAGGCTCAGAAAATGGTTAAGGAGCAAATTGAAGAAAGGGGTATTGACAATGAAAAACTTTTGAAAGTCATGCGGAATACCCCTCGTCACCAATTTGTTCCTGAAAAATACAAAAAGTGGGCTTATGATGACCGGCCACTGCCCATAGGGCATGATCAGACTATATCCCAGCCCTATATCGTGGCTTTGATGACTGACTTGTTACAGATTAAAAAGGATGATAAAATTTTGGAAATTGGGACAGGATCCGGTTATCAGGCAGCTATTCTTGCCGGTTTGGCTGATCAGGTTTACACCATTGAAATTGTTGAGGCCTTGGCTAACCAGGCTAAAAAAAGACTGAAACAAATGGGTTTTTCCAATATTCAAGTCCGACACGGAAATGGGTACAATGGATGGCCTGAACATGCTCCTTTTGACAAGATTATTGTAACAGCTGCACCCAAAAAAATTCCCGAGGCATTAAAAAATCAACTTAAGAAAGGGGGTAGAATGGTTTTACCTGTTGGTGACCATTTTCAGCAATTGAAAATTGTTCAAAAGACTAAAAACGGAGCGATAAAGGAAAAAAACGTTACGGGGGTTCGTTTTGTGCCTATGGTTAATCCCGGCAAAGATGAATGACATTCATTTTTAATCCCTTTTCATGGTATGGTAAGGCAAGCCCGCCAGGTTTTTCATAATCCTACGAGAAAAATCGGTTTCTCTACCGCATTGACTGTGATAATCGGGAACATGATCGGAACCGGTATTTTCACAACCACAGGGCTTATGTTGGCTGACTTTACCAACCCTCTGGCGATTCTGATTGCGTGGATAGTTGGGGGATTGGTTGCCCTTTGTGGCTCCATGACTTATGCAGAGCTTAGTGTGGCCATGCCGGAAAGTGGCGGGGAATTTCTCTATTTAAGTCGATTATACCACCCGGCTTTGGGATTTCTATCAGGATGGATTTCATTAATAGCCGGTTTTTCAGCTCCCATTGCAGCGGTAGCGGTAGGTTTTGCGGAATACATGGAAAGTGTTTACAGTAGCTTTCCTATATTGCCCGGAGCTATTGGGGCTGTCCTTATATTCTCAGTTTTGCATTTATGGCATGTCTGGTTTGGCGGGAAACTTCACGATTTTTTCACCGGGGTACTTTTAATATTGATTTTGACATTGATCACGGTTGGCATATACGGGGCTTTGCAATGGGATACTTACAGTCATAATTTTTTTAAAATACCTGATTGGCAAACGTTGTTAAGCCCATCTTTTGCCACAGGCCTCATATTGGTTATGTATGCCTATTCTGGTTGGAATGCGGCCGCCTATTTGGGTGGGGAAGTCAAAAATCCCCAACGAACACTGCCTTTGGCTTTAATTTGGGGTACCTTAATCGTTACGGTTTTGTACACAGGTTTGAACGTTTTTTACCTTATGGCTGCTCATCCTGAAAAACTGGCCGGCAATGTAGAAATTGCTCATATTGCCACAAAGACGGTTATTGGTGAAAAGAGTGGAAAATGGGTTTCTGTATTGGTTAGTCTGGCCTGCTTGTCTTCATTAAGTGCCATGATTATGACAGGACCAAGGGTTTATCAAAAAATGGGAGAGGATTTTAAAACCTTTCAATTTTTAGCAAAAAGAAGGGCAAACGGTGCCCCCTTTTTAGCAGTTAGTCTTCAGGCGCTTGTGGCTATTTTGCTGATTGTTACATTTACATTTGAAACAATCCTCACTTACATTGGTTTTACGCTAAGTTTGTTTGCCGGGTTAACAGTAGCTGCGGTTTTCCTGTTAAGGAAAAATTATGGGGCTAAATCAGGAGGTTATAAAACCTGGGGGTATCCCTTTGTCCCCTTATTCTTCTTACTGGTAATGGCCTGGATGGTGGGGCATGCTTTGTACGATAAGCCTATTGCTTCAATCGCAGGCTTAGGAACCGTTGGGGTTGGCGGTTTGATTTACTGGTTTGTCAGGGATAGGTAAAATTATCTCATTTCAGCATGCCTGGCCTGTTCAAAGGGGGTGTATCAAAAGCCCTTTTTTGAGAGAAAAATTTGAATCCGTACTAAGGGTTAAAAATTGATTGTCAACAACCTACTTAGAAATATAAAAGCCCTTTAAAAACGAAAATTTTTGGTTTTTCGGTTTTGATGCATTTCTCTGGTAGGATTGAGGTTAGAAGGAAAAAAGCTCATATTTAGGGCAAAAATAAAGGGAAAGAAACTCAAAACGGGAAATCGGCTTTTTATGCGCTTATGTTATCTAAAATACAGCGAATTAGCAACTTATCTGATAAGAGGGCAGGAAGTCTGAAATGGTACTTATAAAACAGATACCATTTGAGTAGCAAGAGCCCACTTAGCTATACAAGACCAATCGTTAGAAACCAGAATTTCAAAGCCTAACCGAGTGTAAATTCATGCAAGATGGATTCAAAACAAAAATGAACGCAGTTTCCAAAGTCCTTACCCCTTTTCAATGTACCCCAATTGGAAATGGCTTAAAATTAATACTTCATACCCCAAAATCAATTCCTTGCGCAAGGGGCATTTCCGTGCCATAATTGACCGTGTTGGTTTGCCTTCTCATATAGTTTTTCCAGGCATCAGAACCAGCCTCACGGCCACCGCCGGTAGCCTTTTCACCACCAAAAGCTCCGCCAATTTCGGCTCCGGAAGTGGCAATATTCACATTAGAAATGCCTACGTCAGATCCCGCAGAGGAGAGGTATTGCTCCACCTCCCGCACATTCAGTGAGAACAATCCGGAAGACAACCCTTGGGGGACATCATTGTGAATGCGGATGGCTTCATCAAAATCCTCATACTGCATGAGGTAAAGCAAGGGACCAAAGGTTTCTTCCCTGACTATTGGCGTATCAGGGGATACCTCTGCAATAGCGGGATTGAGGTAAAAACCATTTTCACAACCTTTAACGGTTACTTGCTCTCCGCCATGGGTGATTTTGCCACCTTGTGTCTCAACAGTCTTAAGGGCATTTTTGAAAGTATCAATTGAACCCTGATCAATGACCGGGCCGACTATAGTGTCCTCATCAAGGGGATGTCCGATTCGCAATTGCTTGTAAGTATTCAGCAGTTTTTGTTTGAAATCCTCGTATACGGATTTATGGATAATAAGCCTTCTTGTGGTGGTGCAACGTTGCCCGGCAGTTCCCACGGCGCCAAAAAGGACAGCCCTTAAAGCCATATCCAGATCCCCGTGCTGGGAAATAATAATGCCGTTATTGCCCCCCAGTTCAAGGATGGGGCGGCCTAAACGGGCCTGAACAGCCGGACCTACTTTTTTACCCATTGCTACTGAACCAGTGGCTGAGACAATGGGAATACGGTTATCAGCAGTGATCTTTTCACCAATTCGGCTATCCCCTACTGCAAGATTGAAAACCCCTTTGGGTACATCGTTTTCTTTCAGGACAGACTCTATAAGGTTTTGAACAGCCACCGCACAGAGGGAAGATTTTTCAGAGGGTTTCCAGATTACCGGGTCACCGGCTATAATGGCATTGAATGTATTCCACGAATAAACCGCTACCGGAAAATTAAAAGCAGTAATGATGGCCACAGGCCCCATCGGATGCCATTGTTCAAACATCCGGTGATCTGGCCTTTCAGAAGCCATGGTTTTTCCATACAACATCCTGGATTGCCCCACGCAAAAATCCGCCATGTCGATCATTTCCTGTACCTCACCCATGCCTTCCTGGTAAATTTTTCCGGATTCAAGGGAAACCAAAGCACCCAATGTTTCTTTATATTCCCTTAATTTAAGGCCAATTTGCCTAATGATTTCTCCCCTTTCAGGGGGCGTCACTTTTCGCCATTCCTTAAAAGCCTCATTCGCCTCTTTAACGATATCATCAAATTGAGCCGGTGTGGCCATTCTGACTTTAGCAAGTACTTGGTTATCAGCCGGTGTATGACTGGTTATCAATTCTCCATCATCAGCGGAGCGCCAGTCATAACCATTGCTAACCCCATTGTTTTCAGCTTCTAAGCCTAAGGCCTTTAAAGTGGATTGTATTTTGTCCTCGAACATATTTGCCTTTTTTATTTTCAAACAAAAGTAAAAATTAATTGAAGGCCTTCCTTACTGAAGAAAGTGAATATAAATCATGATCTATTACCCGGAAAGTTGGAATTAAAAAGCAATTTTAGCAGTTTATAAATCGTTGTTTTTCTAATCAAATCAAAACAGTTTCAGGCAATGCTTTACAAGGTTTTCTCAATTATTTTTGGGATAATAATCATTTCAACGGGGTGCCAAAACGTAGAGAAAAGAAGTCACGGAGGAGGAAAAAGGCAGGTCTCTAAAAGACCTGAGCAAGGTTTTACCCCTTCTTCATCCGGAAAAGAATTTGAAGTATTAATCTTAAATGACAGCATAAACAAGGAGAAAACCTTACAAAAAACCATAGACAGCGTTTTTAATAAACCTTACCCCGCTTTACCTCAAAAAGAACGGTGGTTTTCAACCAATTATATAAAAGCCAGAAATTATAACAAGATTCACCGGCGGCATAAAAGTGTGCTCTTCCTCTCCATCATACCAGAAGATAAAATGACCAACTCGCTGGTCTCCGATGAGCTGTTTTCACAGAAAACGCTACAGGAAATGGCCAATAGCCGGGAAATCAGTATTAAGACCAAATGGGATGTGTTTGCCCAACCCCAACTGGTAATGCTTATCACCGCTCCTTCCCGCGATAAGCTTAAAGAGAATATCCATAAATACCAATCTGAGATCGTTGATTGGTTTGATCGTCAGGAATCCAGAGTGTTTAAAGAAAAAGTGTATAGTGGTGGTAAAAATACTATCCTCATTAATGAAATGAAAAATACCTTCGGCTTCCATATCAAACTTCCTAAGCAATATGATAAGGAAAAATTCTTTGAGGAGCCTAATAAGCAATTAAAAAAAACCGGTGCCCGGTCATTGGCTTGGTACAGTATGGGTACAAAGGAAACGGTTCAGAATGTAATGGCTTTTACCCTTCCTTATGAAGCCGGTAAATTGAACAAAAAAGGCATCAAGCAAATAAGAAATAAGGTTTCAAAGCCTTTGATCAGGGGTTCAAAAGATGACACCTATATGGTCATTGAAGACCGGTATTCGGATGTGCCTTTACAATATGAAACCCAATCCATCAATGACAAAAAAGTTCATATGCTCCGGGGACTTTGGCGTTTTAAAAATGATTACATGGGTGGCCCTTTTGTGACTTATGTAATGGGTGATCAATCAAACGACCGACTCATTGTGCTGGACGGTTTCATTTTTGCAGCCGGAGAGAAAAAGAAACCATTAATGAAACGTGTGGAAACCATTCTTAAAACCTTTGAATTAAAAAAGCCTCAATGATGGAAAAATTTCATTAACGAGGCATGAAATTTTCACTTTTTAAGTTGTTCAATTGACAAACTAACTTTCAGAAAACTCCGGATATGCAAAGATTTTACTGGATTGCGATTTTGACCATTTTATTCACGGCCGGCCATGCTTTTGCCCAGGAAAAGGGAGACAAAAAAGATCGCCTGGCCGTTCAGTATTACCAGAATGAGTCTTACGAGAAAGCCTTACCCCTTTTTGAAGATCTGTTTAACAACAACAGGAGTTCTTCCTATTTTTATGAATACTACCTTAAAACCCTCTTGAAACTTAAGCGCTACGATAAAGCCATTGGCATGCTGAAATCCCAAAAGCGAAAATTTGACAAAATGCGCTATAAGGTGGATTTAGGTTACCTTTATGGCTTGAAAGGGCGAAAAAAGAAAGCCAAACAGATCTACGAGGATGTTATTGATCAAATACCCGGTAATAAAAACCAAATCCAAACCACAGCCAATTCCTTCAAAAATCGCGGAAAAATTGATTTTGCCATAAAAACCTACCAAGAAGGCCGTGAAAAGATCAATGATGAACTGGCTTTTAGCATTCAACTGGCCCGCCTCTATAAAAAGAAAAAGGAATATGAGCCAATGTTTGAGCACTATGTCAATGCCCTTAAAGCCAACCAGCAATCCAAAAAAATTATTCAGGGAGCGTTACAAGAGTTGGTGATGAAGCCTGGTCCCTACAAAACCTTTAAGTCCGTCCTTCTCAGCAATATTCGTTCAAACCCCGACAAAGGGGAATTGATTGACATGCTTAGCTGGTTATTCATCCAAAATGAGGATTTCAACTCTGCATTTATCCAGCTAAAGGCTTTGCAAAAAAGAAGAAATACAAACGGCGGTCGACTCATGAAATTAGCCAGGATAGCGCGCAAAAATGAGGCCTATAAAACAGCTGAATCTGTTTATGATTATATCAAAGGCCTCGGCAAGGAAAACCCTTATTATTTCAAGGCCAGGCAAGGAATTTTGGATGTGAAGTATGACCGTATCACCAAATTAGGGAAATTTAAACAAAAAGACTTAAAGGCACTGGAACAGTCCTACGAGGACTTTATCCAGGACCCTCGTTTTAACTATTCGGATAATGGCAGAGCAATTTTACGACTGGCAGAAATCAAAGCAGGATATTTAGATAAGGTTAAGGAAGGCATTCAGCGATTAAAAAAACTCACTCAAAAAAATCTGCGCGGGAATAGAACCTTAAAAGCCAGGGCAAGGCTGGCCTTGGGGGATTATTACATGCTTCAGGGTAAAGAATGGGATGCTCAATTGGCCTACTCTAAAGTAGAAAAAATGTTTGAAGACCACCCGCTGGGGCATAAAGCAAAATTCAGAAATGCCAAACTTTCTTTCTACAAAGGGGACTTTAATTGGGCTTCTTCTCAACTGGAAATCCTGAAAGGCTCTACTTCAAAGCTCATTGCCAATGACGCTTTGGAACTGGGCATGTTAATTAAGGACAACCGGGGCTTGGATACCACGGAGGTGCCCCTTCAAATGTATGCCAGGGCAGACTTGTATATATTCAAAAATCAGTTTGAAAAAGCCAATCAAAAATTGGATTCCCTGCTTAATCGCTTCCCTGACCATAACCTGACTGATGAAATTTACTTTGCAAAGGCCCGTATTGCTGAAAAAAGAAATAATCACGATACGGCCGTTGATTTTTTAGAAAAAGTGTATACCCAATACAAAGACGATATTTTAGCGGACGATGCTTTATTCAAAGCCGCAAAAATTTATGAAAACAAGTTGAACAATCCGGATAAAGCAAAAAACCTGTATGAGGAATTGATTTTAGAACACAAAGCAAGCGTTTATAAAATCAAAGCAAGGGATAATTTCCGAAGGCTCAGGGGTGATGTGATGAATTAAGCTTTTTTTATTCCGATTTCAGTTAGCAGGCCGATAGCTTAACTGCGAAATGCGTTCGGCTTCCAGGACCTCATTAGCAACCGCTAAAATGTCTTCAGCGGAAACCTTGTCAACCTTTTCAAAGAATTTTTCGGGATCGGGAATCATATCATAGTCCAGTAAATTCCTTCCTAAAGTTTGCATCCAGGCCCCGTGGTTTTCCTGCATCATGGCATAATGGGCTTTTAATTGGCGTTTGGCCCGGTTTAGCTGAACCTTACCCAATTTCCTTGTCCTTATCGCTTTTAATTCCTTAAAAATCAAATCCAAACAGGGCTGAAGGTTTTCTTGATCAGCGGAAAAATCAATAGTGAACAACCCCGTATCCTGATAAGGAATAAAGCTGGTATCAATCTGGTAAACATAACCATATTTTTCCCTTAAGCTCATGTTTAAACGGGAACTCATTCCGGCTCCTCCCAGGATGTTGTTTAAAAGAGAAAAAGCATATCGTTTTTCATCATTTCTTGAGTAAGCATAATTACCCAAAAGACAGTATGATTGATGAAAATCTTTTTTTCTTTCCAGAGCAAAAGGATGAACCGGATCCGGTTTTTGAAATCCCCCTTTTCCATTTTGAATGTTCAAAGGTTCAAGGTACTTTTTCATCAGTCTGGAGAATTTTCGGGGGGACAGGTTTCCCACAAACACGGCAACCATATTATTTAGGCAGTAATTAGCCCGGTAAAATTCAACCAAATCATCCCTTTGAACGTTATTTAAACTTTCCCGTGTGCCAAGTATATTAAACCCCAGAGGGTGCTTAGGAAAAATGAGTTGGTGAAAATCATCCATCAGGCACTCTTCAGGAATATCCTCATACATATCGATTTCTTCCCGGATAACCTTTTTCTCCTTGTCCAATTCATTTTCAGGGAAAACCGGATTGAACAAAATATCCGAAAGTAAATCCAATGAACGCTCGGCATGCCTGCTTAGCGTAGAAGTAAAATAAAAAGTTTTTTCCCTTGTGGTAAAGGCTTCAAGCTCCCCACCCACATTTTCTATCCTGTTTAAAATTTGGTAGGGTCTTCGTTTATGGGTTCCCTTAAAAGTACAGTGTTCGATTAGGTGAGAGACCCCATTGTTTTCAGGCGTTTCTTTTCTGGAACCACAATTGACCACAAAACCGGAATGCAAAAGTCGGGATTGGGGTATATGATGATGAATGACCCTTAGCCCATTGCCAAGTCGATAAACTTTTGGTTCAAATTTCATTGAAGGGAATCATTGTCAAAAGGTCATTTAAGAAAAGGCCATAGTCCATTGACGAAATGGACCCCTGTTTCAGCAAGCTCGATTGCAGGGTCTGAAAAACCGGGACAAAATCTTTATTGGTCCCCTGCCAATTGGTCCATAATCTCGGCCAATTTACGGTCTTTGTCAGTGACCGTACTTCCTGCTGAGTGGGTGGTTAATTCCACATGAACGGAATTGTAAACATTCTTCCATTCCGGGTGATGTTGCATTTTTTCAGCTTCAATAGCGCAACTGGTCATAAAGCCAAAAGCTTCGGTAAAATTCTTAAACTTAAAAGTTTTTTTAAGTTTATTGGATTCTTCTTGCCAATCACTCATAAGCAACGTTTTTTAATTTATAGGATCAAAGCACCTGATCACTCATCACAAAAAAATTAGTTAAGATATTTCTATCTCCTGCCTCTTCTCTTTTTGTTATAGCTTTCCACAAAATCAACAAATAAATTGAAGGCAGGTTCATACCCTGCATAGGAAAGGTTTTCGGGTTTGTCATTAACATCGTGATAATGGGGATAATCTTCTTGTAAATAACAGAAAAAGCATGGCACCTCATTTTTGTAAAAGAAATGATGATCACTGTTGGCTGCTTCACCCCTTTTATCCAAAGTGTCGAAATAGTTGCCTTTTTCATTAAGCTTCACGAGCTTATCAAATGCATCGTCAAAAACTTTTCCATTAACGGTCATCATACCATCTTTTCCAGTACCCATCATATCGAGATTGATCAAAAATTCAATTTTTTCGAGGCCCAACATGGGGTTATCCACAAATTGATGAGAACCTAATAAGCCGGCCTCCTCACCGGTAAAAGCGATAAACACTACTGAATAATCCGGAGTTTTACGTGAACTTGTGAAATAACGGGCCAGGTTCAACATCATGGAAACCCCGCTTGCATTATCATTGGCCCCGGGAAAATAGGTCTCTGAACCCATTCGGCCCAAATGGTCGTAATGAGCCGTAAACACAATAAATGAGTCCGGATTCTCACGACCTTCAATATAGCTTACCACATTCTGGGTTTTTTCGGAAGTTTTAAAATTTTGCTTCACGTTAATCGTTACCATTTGCGGACTATCCGGGAAAGCACTTCGCTTTGCTTCCATCACGGGATACTTCAGTGCTTCTGTGCTAGTGCCCCAGACCAGATCATCAGAATGTAAGTAGATCAATGCGGAAGCACCCAAATCATTTTCCTTTATATCCTGGTAACGCTCATTATTCTTAAAATCAGCAAAGGAATCTTTATCAATGATGAGCGCCTTATTGTCTAAATCTTTATCATCCAGTTTATCATAGGCTTCTTCAGAATTGACATGCGCTTTCTTTAGTATTACTGGTGAGAGGTACCGCCTGGTATCTGTTCCTCCGGAATTAGGTTTCACTAAAAAATCGGTACCGGGTTCTAATGGTCTCCCATTGACATTTAAAGTCATGGCCCCGGGAAAAGTGTTTACTTTAAAATAAAAGGGCTGAAAAAACTGGGACTTATTCCTGTACTTAAGTTTTTCCAACCGCATTTCCTTAAATTGCTTCCGGATGTACTTGGCTGCTTTTTCATCTCCATTGCCAACGTAACCTCTACCGTTCATGTCTGGAGCGCAAAGGTCTTTCACAACCTTTTTTCCATATTCCATAACACTTAAATCATCACCCCTCTGAGCAAGAAGGTTATTGAAACAAAAACCGATTAATGCGGTAGAGAGCAGGATTTTGAATAACTTATTGTTCATAAACATGGAATTTATATTTTTCAATAACAGGGTTTACCAATAATTTTTTGCAGGCTTTATCTACCAAGGATTCAGCTTCTTCCTGGCTGTTTGCCTCTAAATTCATGGTCATATGCTTACCAATTCGGACATCTTCAACTTCCTTAAGGGAAAGGTTATGCAATCCACTTGCAACGACCTTACCCTGTGGATCCAGCAACTCATCCAATGGCATGACATCAATTTCGGCTTTAAATTTCATGTTAATTGCTTTTGAAATACCATCGAAACCATTATATACAAAATGAAAATTATGGGAATTGCTACAAAGTACAAAAACACAAACAAAATTATAGAAATTAAACTAAAAATGATCTGCACCTGGTAACCTGACCACTGAAGCCCACTTAATTTAAGGCTGAACATAGGGATGTTGGAAACCATTAACAATGGGACAATGACCATAATGCCCATTAAAAGCCAAGGGTTTAAAACCCACTCAGCAAGGTAAAAAGTTTTATAACCCAACAAAAGAAGGTCATATTCGATGATCAGTGGCAAAGAGGCAACAAAAAGGCCGGCAGCAGGGCAAGGCACCCCTAAAAATGCTTTCATGGATTGATCAGGCCTTAAATTAAATTTAGCCAAACGGTAGGCAGCACCAACCGGAAATAGGAGGCCGAGCAAGCCCAAAACAGGAATATTCAGAAAATATTCAAACCTTATCCAATTCGCGTTGGTTTCAATCAATAAGAAAAGAAGAATCATGCCCGGTAAAACACCAAAGCTTATCAAATCGGCAAAGGAATCCAATTGTTCTCCTATCCTGCTTTGCAGCCCTAACCATCTCGCAATTAAGCCATCAAACAAATCAAAGAAAGCTGCTGCAAAAACCAGAAAAGCCGCTGTTTCCAAATCACCATGAATCACATTCATGGCCCCTAAAAAACCACAGCATAAATTGGCAAAAGTGACGGTATTGGGAATGTACCTTTCTATTTTCATGAACTTTTTAACATCCTTGACCCGTGAACAAAATTAGGAAATATCTTGAATCCCAAAACCCTTCCTTAATGGAAAGTTTACAACCTTCCCAATTCCAAAACGGTGATTTCAGGATATACACCAATGCGAGCCGGAAAGCCAAAAAATCCTAAGCCCCGGTTTACGTACAAATATTGATTGCGTTTGTGGTATAAGCCGGCCCAATGCTTGTAAACCATTTTAGCTGGGCTCATCTTGAATTTGGTGAAGTCAAAACCGAACTGCATGCCGTGCGTATGGCCTGAAAAAGTCAAATCAATATCGGAATAATCTTTAATCACCACTTTATTCCAATGCGTAGGATCATGGGATAGTAACATTTTGAAAGGATAACCCCCTAAACCTTGGTAAGCCTTTGCCAAATCTCCGTAACTATAAAATCGTTTAAAAGCGCTCCAATTATCCACCCCCATTAAGGCAATGGAATCCCCTTCTTTTTCCAAAATCGTATTGGTGTTGCGCAATAAATGCCAACCCAATTGCTTATGAACATCTATCATGGAATTAAGGTTATTTTCCCATTCCTCATCATTATCCCATTCCCGATAATTTCCGTAATCATGATTACCTAAAATGGAATATATACCCTGGTCAGCTTGAATCCGATTTAACGTTTCCAGATAAGGTTTGACCTCTTCGGTTTCATAATTAACCAAGTCCCCGGTAAAGAAAATGGCATCGGGTTTTTGCTTATTAATAAGTTCCACAGCTTCCTGCAAAGGCTTAATGGAAAGGAAACTACCCAGGTGAAAATCAGAAATATGCACAATCTTAAAATGTTCAAAAGCCTTGGGTAAATGGTCAAAATCCAGGCGGATTCGTTTTACTTTATAATTGTAAGCGCCTTTCATTGCACCATATATCATTGAAAAGAAAGGAGCGGGTGGTATTTTTCCGGAAGAAGACACGACAGATTGATCTTTGTTGGTAGACAGTGCAAAATAAATGCAGCCTTCTTAAACAAATTTAGTTTGGCTGGTCAAATCGTTACAATTAAGCCATTTTCGTAACTACAAAACCTTCCGGAAAACAACGTTATGCAAACCTTCAGTATTAAACAAAATCTTTCCTTATCAAGATTAATTTTATTGGTTTTTGCTTTTTTACACTTCACCCATCCGATCATAGGACAGGAGTTTTTCAACGATTATACTTTTTCCCGCTATGATTCCTTAAGGGGTGCCTTAAATCCTATGCGAACTTGTTATGACGTCAACTTTTATGATCTGAACCTAAAGGTCAATCCGGGTAAGAAGGCCATTAAGGGTTACAATACCATTCATTTTACAGCGCAATCGACCTTTGACACCCTTCAAATAGACTTGTTCAATAACCTCGCTATAGATAGCATTGTTTTTAATGGGAAACATCTTGAATACGTAAGAGATAGTCATTTTGTTTTTGTGGTATTTCCGAAACCGGTTAAAAAGGGCTTTCAGGGCAATTTTTCTGTGCACTACGGAGGTAAACCGGTTGTGGCCCCTAATCCACCATGGGATGGGGGATTCGTCTGGAATAAGGATGAGAAAGGACGATACTGGATAGGCGTGGCTTGCGAAGGTACCGGTGCCAGCCTTTGGTGGCCGAATAAGGACCATTTGTCCGAAGAACCCGATAGCATGGCTATTACCTGCCAAGTGCCTGATAACCTGATGTGTGTAGCCAATGGGGATCTGAGAAGCAAAAAGGCTTTAAATGGCAATTATGAGGCTTACCATTGGTTTGTGGAAAACCCGATCGATAACTACAACGTAACCCTGAATATTGCCGATTACAGGCATTTTCGGAATTATTTCAAAAGCAAAGGTTCCGTAGACAGCTTCCCTTTGGATTATTATGTGTTGCCTTATAACCTATCAGAAGCCAAAAAACATTTTCAGCAGGTACCCGAAATGTTAAATTGTTTTGAAAAATTTTTTGGCCCTTATCCTTTTCCGGAAGATGGGTATGCCCTGGTAGAAACCCCTTATTGGGGAATGGAACATCAAAGTGCCATTGCTTATGGCAATGACTACCGCAATAATCGTTGGGGTTTTGATTACATCATCGTGCATGAAACAGGTCATGAATGGTGGGGCAATAGCGTGAGTACAAGGGACCATGGCGCATTATGGATCCACGAATCCTTTACTACTTACATGGAGTCGCTTTATGTAGAATGCCGGTATGACTCCCAAAAAGCCATAAAATACCTTCAATCCCAAAAAGAACGTATTCGAAATCAACATCCCATTCTGGGCCCTACTCAGGTCAATTATAACCAATGGCCTGCTTCGGACATGTATTACAAAGGAGCCTGGATGTTACACACCCTCCGTAACAGCATCAACAACGATTCCCTTTGGTTTAGCATTCTTAAGGGTTTGACATCCAATTTTTACCACTCGGTGGTCAATTCAGATTCTATTATCCATTATATCAATCAAAGAACGCCAAAGGATTATACAAATTTTTTCAGGCAGTACCTAAAATTCCCGGATCCCCCCATTTTTTATTACAAAATTGAAAATATAAATGGCCAACATAAACTGCATTATGCCTGGAAAGCCAATACCGACACATACAACTATCCCTTAATGATAAAGATTAATATCAATGGCAAAACCACAAGAATTAATCCCACTAAGGAATGGCAATCCATTAAATGGCCTGAAAAAATCAAAACCCTAAAAGTCCGGAATGATGCTTTTTATGTGAAAAGTAAGAAGATTAAGTAGGCACCGATAGGGCTTCGATGGCATGGATGGCCTTTTCCAGAGCCTCTTGATCAATATCCAGGTGGGTTACCATTCTGATTTTCTGGCCTCCAAATGGCACAACTTTAATATCCATCGCTTTAAGATTTTCCAGCACCTCATTCACTTCAATTTCCGGTTTTAGTTCTGCCACGACAATATTGGTTTCAACCGGAAGGACATGGGCTACCCAGTCGGCCTTATTAAGGGCCATTTCAATTTTTCGGGCTTTAATATGGTCCTGTTCCAAACGTTCTACATGGTGATCCAGGG
Source organism: uncultured Sphingobacteriales bacterium (assembly GCA_964549595.1). Classification (GTDB taxonomy): domain Bacteria; phylum Bacteroidota; class Bacteroidia; order CAILMK01; family CAYYUA01; genus CAZQQN01. The sequence continues at coordinate 15,015 of CAZJWK010000055.1, forward strand.
CATAAATGCCGGCCGCTGCCAAATAACCGGCCTGACGCATACCACCGCCCATAAGCTTCCTAAATCGTAAAATCTTGTCAATAAATCTTTGGTCCCCTATGATTAAGGATCCAACGGGTGCACCCAAACCCTTTGATAAGCAGATGGAAACACTGTCAAATAAAGCCCCGAATTGCTCAGGTTTTTGATTATGGGCTATTAAGGCATTGAATAACCTTGCACCGTCCAGGTGAAAACGCAAATGGTTTGTCCGGCAAACCTCGTTTATGGCTTTCAAAGTATCTAAAGACCAACAACTTCCGCCACCGTGGTTGGAAGTGTTCTCAGCCGCTACAACCCGGGATTGAGGCTTATGTACATCCTTAGGATTTACCGCTTCACGGACCGCTTTTGCCTGAAAAGTACCACGATTATCTTCCAGCGGATAGACGGATAACCCTGAATTAAAAGCAGGAGCTCCGCCTTCATAACGGTAAACATGGGCATTACGTGCACATATTATTTCTTCTCCGGGTTGGGAATGAGCCTTCAGGGCCAATTGGTTAGTCATTGTTCCTGAAGGGCAAAACAAAGCCGACTCCTTATTGAACATATCGGCAGCTTTATCTTCCAGGGCTTGAACAGTCGGATCTTCCCTGAACACATCATCCCCTACCTCGGCTTCTATCATGGCCTCCTTCATACCCTGAGTAGGCTTAGTTACCGTATCACTTCTTAAATCAATCATCATTCATAATTTTTTAAAGATTCAATCCAAGTTTTTTCAAAAACTCCAAAGCCAAAGCCGGTTTCAGTAGAATCGTAAAAGCGAACCCGAAAACGGCCCCGTAAAAGTGGGCTTCATGATTTATTCTTCCATGACCTCCCCGAGCCATATAGGCTGAAAATACCAGGTACAAAACCCCTAAAATTATCCCCGGCAGGCCTAAAATCCCCATCAAATAAATTTCTCTTAATGGCTCAAAAACAATACTGGCAAAAACAATGGCTGATACGCCTCCGGATGCTCCCAGACTACTATAGCCCGGATCCTGCCGGTGTTTGAAAAAGCTTGAGATGTCAGAAAATACTAAAGAACCAATGTAAAGCAAAAGAAAGTTCAAGGGCCATTGTTCACCGAAATGAACCTGGTAGGACCGTTCTACCACTTGGCCGAAAGAAAACAAAACAAACATATTAACGAATAAGTGTACCCAATCCCCGTGAACCAAACCAGACGTGAAAAAGCGGTCATATTGGTTTTTTGCTTGAACCAAATAAGGATTAAATAACAACCGCCGGTATATTTGCTCATTGGAAAAAGCAATGATGGAGACGATTAAGGTTATCACCAGAATGATTAAAGTCATTTTCAGTACAGTGAGTGATTTTTATTTTTGAAAAAAAGTACTTGGATTATGGATGAAATGCGCCCCATTAATACGGATCTTTACGAATTGACCATGGCAGCCGGTTATTTCCAGGAAAATCATAATGAACCAGGCTCTTTTGACCTTTTTGCCAGAAAATTACCGCCTAACCGGAATTACCTGGTCGCTGCAGGCCTTGAACAGGCATTGGAATACATTACGAACTTAAAGTTTTCTGATGAAGAAATCCAATACCTTAGCAATTTACCCCAATTCAAACACATAAATCGCGATTTTTTTGAGTACCTAAGGAATTTTGAATTTACCGGGGATGTCTACGCGGTGGAGGAAGGCGAAATTGTATTCCCTAATGAATCCATACTTCAGGTTCACGCACCATTAATAGAAGCACAGATTTTAGAGACCTTTTTGTTAGCCACCATACAACAGCAGACAATGGTCGCTTCCAAGGCGGCCAGGGTTAATGAAGCAGCGCGAATAGGGGGAAAAGAAAGGGCTGTGCTGGAATTTGGCAGTCGCCGTGCCCATGGGGGAGAAGCCGGAGTTTTGGCAGGCCGGGCAGGTTATATAGGGGGGTGTAAAGGCACCTCCAATACTTTGGCCGGTTTTGAATTTGGTATCCCTGTATCAGGAACAATGGCCCATTCCTGGGTTATGTCCTTTGAGGATGAAAAAGTCGCTTTTGAGGCTTTTCACCGTCATTTTAAAGATCAAGCCATCTACCTGGTCGATACCTACAATTCACTCGAGGGTACTAAAATTGCCTCCCATTTGGGCTCTCAGTTCAAAGGCATTCGTTTGGATAGCGGTGACCTGGTAAAATTAAGTAAAGAGGCAAGGAAGATTCTGGACGAGAACGGCTATGCCGATGCCCTAATTTTTGCCAGCGGTGACTTGAACGAATACAAAATTAAGGAGTGCCTCAATCAGGAAGCACCAATCGATGCCTTTGGGGTAGGCACTCAATTAAGCTCCTCGGCAGATGCCCCCTATGTTCCCATGGTCTATAAACTTTCTGAATATGACCAAGCCAATCAAACCCAATACAAAATTAAGCTTAGTAATAAGAAACAAACCTTTCCGGGTTTAAAACAAGTTTACCGTTTTTACAACGAAAAGGGAGGCCCAGACCATGACTTAATCACTTTTTTGGAGGAAGAAACACCCGCTGGTGGCCATCCCCTTGTAAGCAAATACATGGAAAACGGAAAGCTTGTGAAAGAAATGCCTGACATTCATAAGGCTCGTGAAAGAAGCATTACCAAAAGGAAAAATTTACCTGAAAGCCTTTTAACCCTTGAAAGGGAAGGGAAATACCCCGTAAAAATCTCTAATGAGCTACAAAAGGTCACTGAAACCCTTGCTGAAAAAATCCGGGAAAAACAAGAAAAGTTATCTTGAGGGTGTATGACAAAATTCCGCTTAAGCTATGGGTATGAAACCCATAGCTTGGGAGCTCTCAAATCACGGGTTTCATACCCGTGGCTTAAATAAATTTTTGAAGTAGGTGCTTTTGTAAAATTTCAAGCTACGTTTTTGGCCGGATTTATTATTGATCCTCCCTATTATCCCTCCTAAGGGATACAATAAAAGGTAACCGGCCAAAAACTTGAATTAAGAAACCAGGAAGTCTTATCAGTATTGCTCTGTTTCCAAAAATTTTTTCGGTTCTACCCCATTTCCCATATAAAATCTTCACAAAAAGCCCTTAGATTCCTGAATAACAAATTG